>DGDX01000047.1 GCA_002385665.1 Firmicutes bacterium UBA3941 | reverse complement strand
AGATGTGTATAAATAAAAATAGCAGAAGACTCCGAGGGCAATAGCAACAAGCTTATAGTCCGGGTCTATGAAACAGAGGGAGACAGTACCAAGGTATCTATGGGCTTGTTTAAAGAACCATCAAAGGCATACTTTGTAGATATAAATGAGGAGAAGATTGTCTCCGAAGGCATCAGCATAGATGGTAAAACCATAGATTTCACCGTATCACCCTACAGCATCGCAAATGTATGTATTGAGTTTTAAGCCGTAATTACTATTTTACAATGGAGTAAGCGTGATGAAGACATCAAGGCAGAAGGTATTGGATATTTTCAATCGTAAGAATACGGATGATAAGGCATTTTGGACCGGTCATCCCAACGATGCCACCATCCCCATTTTCGCCAGGGAATGGGGTATCGAACCGACCCGTGAGGCCATTTACAACTTTCTTGATGATGACTGCAGATGGATAGTGGCGGACAGCGGCTACAAACATCCGGAGGGTTTGCCTGCATTTGATCCGGCCTATGGTGTGGACAGGGAATCCCTGAGTGCAGCAGGGTGCTTTGCAGAAGCAGAGGATGTTAAGGACATAGAGAAGTACCCCTGGCCCAACCCGGATTACTGCGACTTTACCGAAGTATACCAGGAGATCGACCGGCATCAGGATAAGGCCATATTTACGGGAATGTGGAGTCCATTTTTCCATTTGATTGCGGACTTCTTTGGGATGGAAAACTATTTCATTAGGATGTACGAAAACCCGAAGGTAATTGAGGCAGCCACGGAGAGGATTGTAGACTTCTATGTGGCTGCCAACGACAAGTTCTTCGCAGGTCTTGGAGACCGAGGGGATACCATGTTCTTTGGAAATGATTTTGGTACCCAACTGGATCTGTTTATTTCCCCGGATAATTTTCGAAGGTTTGTGCTGCCCTCCTTTAAGAGGCTGATTGAAGTGGGGAAGAAACACAATAAAAAGATCATGCTCCATTCCTGTGGCTCCATCTACAGGATAATACCGGATTTGATCGATGCCGGTGTGGATGTCCTTCATCCCATACAGGCCCAGGCCAGGGGGATGTCTGCCGAGGAGTTGGCACAATACAAGAATGATCTGGCTTTTGTAGGTGGCATTGATGCCCAAAATTTTATTGTAAATGCTACGCCGGAGGAAGTTGGGGAGGAAGTCAGGCGGGTAAGGGATATCCTGGGGCCCAACATAGTTATATCTCCAAGCCATGAGGAGATACTGCCGAATGTCCCTCCTGCAAATACCCTTGCAATGGCCAGGGCAGCCAAAGAGGATTAGAAGCGATAGGCTTTTTTGTATTTCATAAGCCAAGTTATCTTGGCCAAATCAATAAAGTCATCCGCTTATCAATAGCTCATTACCTGGTTAATAAACTGGTACAAGATGTAAACTGTAGATCTAATAGCAGGGAGGATATAGGGTATGGAAAATGAATTAAAAATCAAAATGTATTCATTCACGCTGGATTGCCAAGACCCCCACAGTTTAGCAGAGTTTTACGGAGCCCTGATGAGGTGGGAGGTAATGCCTTTAGGTGAAGATTGGGCATGCGTATACGCACCTGGTACCAAACAGGGAGGGTATCCCTGCATCCTGTTTCAACGCAATCCTGACTATGAACCGCCTGTATGGCCGGAAGAGCCCGAAGCACAACAGCAAATGGCCCATATCGATTTTGCCGTCAACGATTTGGAAAAGGCCGTTCAACATGCAGTCCAATGCGGAGCAGTCATTGCAGATGAACAGTTCTCCGATGAGTGGAAGGTTATGTTTGACCCCGCCGGACATCCCTTCTGCCTGTGTGATATGAAATCCATCATTGAAAGTCCTCATTTCGGCCTGTTATAGGGAATCACGATACTGAGGGAAGATTATGGGATCGAAAATAATTCTTGCTGGTATCAAGAACAGTATAGGGCTGTTTTCTTAGCCCTATACTGTTCTTTTTATTTACGATTCACTTTTGATATCCGTTCCAACCAACCATTTCATCCAACGGCTTGCGTGCTTTGTCGTGGCGTTCACTATCACCGTCTTTTTCAGGATAACCTAAGGGTAAAAGGGCTACTACTTCCATGTGATCCGGTAATTCCAATATTTCATGACAAAGCTTTGCGTCAAAGGCACATATCCAGCAGGTGCCTAAACCTTGGTCTGCGGCAGCCAGAGTTATATGGTCAACTGCAATGGCCACGTCAATATCACAATGATCCTTACCGTCTCCTCTTTTCCAGGATGTACTGTGATCACCGCATACCGCAATTATAACCGGGGCTTGTTTAAACCATTGCCTGGGATAGCATTGTCCAATCTTATCCTTTAAATCCTCATCTTCAATAACCACAAAGTAGCGAGGCTGAAAATTACAGGCAGATGGAGACAGCCTTCCTGCTTCCAGTACTTTGATAATCTTATCCTTCTCCACTGGCTTATCCTTGAAACTTCTTACCGAGTATCTTTTCTTTGCCAGATCCAAAAAACTCATACTTATCTACCTCCCATCATATTCTTAAAATCGTCTCAATATATTAAGATTGCTTATCTGGATATTAAAAGCATCTCATGATGCTGATAAAGAGGCTCATTATTCCTACTGTTATCCAGAATAAACTATAGCGTGTTATGTATTTCATGCTTAATGTTTAGATGGCAAAAGCATATTTCTTATTACCCTTGCATTCCAGACATCTATTTTTTCCTTTATTATACTCTTTATTTGTGTTTCCGGCAAATCCATATACGTTAACATATCCATTGGTAGATGCATAGTTATATAGATATCCATTGTAAAACAGTAACATACCTCCTGTTAGAACATATACTGTTAATGCAAGGTGTATATATATAAAAACATATCTTGTAATATATCTGAACAGGAGGCAAATATGTATGTTGAGTTTTAAGAATTTAACTCCGACAAATGGATTTGACTCTAATGATCTTAACAATGCAAGACAGAACAACTACGCCTGGTCCATGAGTGATTTGGGAGATTATATATATGTGGGTACCGGTAGGAATATACCGGTTAATATTATCAGTGCAATCGTGCCGGGGGCTCCACTTCCTGCGCTGATCAGGCCAAATCCGATAGATAACCTGGCTGAAATCTGGCGGTATAGAAAGGACGGATCCCTTCCTTGGGAAAGGGTCTATAAAGCCCCGGCCAATTCTGGAATTATAGGCTTTAGGTATATGATCACCCATAGGCCTTTTGGAGGAAATCCTTGCCTCTATGCAGCGACGGTAGGACCAAAACCACAGGTATTGAAGTCCACCAACGGTGTAAATTGGTATATCTTACCCGATACAATTCTGCAGGGTAATTCATCAAGAGCCATGGTAGTACAGAAAGGCAAGATCTATATGTCTACCATATCGGAACAGGATCAAACCGCTGGCGCAATGTTATACAGCAGCCCGGATCCTGAGTTCTATCCCTGGGAAAGCCTTATAAATCCGGATGCACCCGGGTTTGATCCAACCAAGAACCCAACAGGCCCTATATGGAATATGGAGGTCTTTAATAACCGGATATATGTTACCGTAAGCGACCCCAATGGTGCCCAGGTTTGGAGAACAAACGGTCCTGAGCCAAAACTGAATGATTGGACCCTTATAGTCGACAGGGGGTTTGGTAATCCTGCAAATGTTATTACCCTGGCCACCGGCGTATTTAAAGATCACCTATATGTAAGTGTAACCAAGGATTTACCCTTGTCCTGGCTCATCCCCAGGGGCTGCGATATCATCAGGATAAACAAGCGTGATGAATGGGAGTTGGTAGTAGGCGGGAATCCATTTTTACCTGCATCAAAGAGCGCTTCCGGCCTTGGATCAGGTTTTAACAATCCTTTCAATGTCTACGCATGGCAGATACGGGAACACAAGGGCAAGCTGCTAATAACCACTTTCGATGATTCCAGCAATATGCAGTTAATCCTGGACACCCTTTTGACAAACAGGGTGGCATTGGAAGAGAGAATAGGGGCGACGGTAACGAATATATTGATAGGTATTTACAGGACTATAGTTGAAATACTAAATGCCATCAGATACCCGATAGGTTTTGATTTATACACTTCAACGGACGGCATTCATTTTAGCACCGTTTTCCTCAATGGACTGAACAATAGGAATAATTATGGCGGCAGGATATTATACGAAGACTCCTCTAAGAATTTGTATCTGGGTACGGCTAATCCATTTGAAGGATGTGAAGTCTGGAAGGTAAATCCTAAGGACTGGAATCCAAGACCCTGTAACGACGATCATTACAAGGCCTTGAGGGAGATCAGAAATATAATAGTTAAAAACTTTAGAATTATGAATGAAAATATGCCGGCTGTCCTTGACTTTATCCCCAGGCATTTCACTCAAAAGTTCTGCTGACAGGCTTGTTAACCAATAAAGCTCTATTTAAATTTATTGATCCTTTACAGGGTGCCATTTATCCAATAACCAATCAAGGCAATGAAGGGGGTAAATGGCGCCCTTTATGATGCCGCCATTCAATACAAGGGTTAAAACGAAAGGACAAAAAGCGGGTATTTTCCATATGATTTACCAATATATAAGAATATAAGTGTTAAAAACAATTTTATTGACAGAGGATAGTTTTTCCATATATTCTAAAATTAGAACCAGGGGGTGCTGATACAATCCTAACTTAATACTTCCCATCTTCTCAGTTGAAGGGATAATCTGAAATCCAGAGTACCCAAAGAGGAGAACCAATTTTTAGGTTATCTTAAAGGTGGTATTGGTTTGAACATTTAGGTACTTACTTAAGTATCTAAAAGGAAAATAAGGAATACTACTAAGAGAATTTTAATTAAGGAGGTAGAAAAATGGATTATAAATGTCTGTTTACTCCCTTTAAAATAGGGAAGATGGAAGTAAAGAACAGGATAGTGATGTCACCCATGGGCCTAAATGCTGCCCATCCCGACGGAAGAATTGACGATGATGAAATTCATTATTTTGAGGAGCGGGCACGTGGTGGGGTAGGACTCATTATTATGGGTTGTCAGTTCCTTACGGAAGAGCTTGCCCAAGGCTCCCTGGAAGGTTATCTGGATAAGACCCATGTAATACCCCAACTGACCAACCTTTGTGAAGCAGTTCAGAAATATGGCACGAAAATCAGCGCTCAAATAAGTTGTGGAACCGGTAAAAACGCATTCAGCAACATGTTGGATGATGTACCCGTATCAGCCTCGGAAATCCCCTCAATGTTTGATCCAAATCTTTTGTGTCGTGCACTTACCATCGAAGAGATAGAAGAGATATTGGAGCAGTTTGCCTTTTCAGCAAAGCTGGTAAAGGATGCAGGCTTTGACGCTATTGAGGTCCATGCGCATGCCGGCTACTTGGTAGACCAGTTTATGTCCGCTGTCTGGAACAAGAGGACTGATAAATACGGCGGTTCCCTGGAGAACAGGATGAGGTTCCCCGTTGAAATCGTACAGGCAATCAGAGGGGCAGTTGGACCTGATTTCCCCATCTTATTCAGAATTGCCGTAAAACATCACTTTGAAGGCGGGCGTACTATTGAGGAAACCCTACCCATGCTAAAAATACTCCAGGATGCCGGGGTTGATGCCCTTGATATCGACAGCGGCAGCTATGAAAACATTGAATATATATTCCCACCTGCATACCTGGGGGATGCATGTATGGCGGATGTATGTGCTCCGGCAAGACAAGCAGTGGATATCCCGCTACTGAACTCGGGCAACCATACCCCTGAGACTGCCGTAGAGTTAATAAAATCGGGGAACGCGGATTTTGTAATGTTTGGACGTCCCCTAATCGCTGATCCCTATATCCCCAAAAAGTTGCTTAACGGAAAGAGGGACGAGGTGCGGCCATGTATACGGTGCAACGATGACTGCATAGGGAGAATTATTACCCGGCTTACAAAAATAAGCTGTTCCGTTAACCCAATCGCAGGATTTGAAAACCGTATGGACTATATCCATGGGGAAAAAGGGAAGAAGGTAGTCGTAGTCGGTGGAGGCCCCGGGGGAATGGAGGCGGCACGAAGTGCAGCCATAGCCGGACATGAAGTAATACTCTTTGAAAAGGATGGAGAGTTGGGAGGCCAGCTCAAGAGTGCTGCGACCCCTGATTTCAAGTCCCAGTTGCGTGAGTTGGTCAAATGGTATAAACGGCAGATGGAGATACATAAGGTGGATGTCCGTTTTAATACTGAGGTAACTGAGGATATGCCCGAACTGGAAGAGGCAGATGCAATTATCGTGGCAACCGGTGCTGTACCGCTGATGCCCAACATAAAGGGGATAGAAAACGCCGTCGATATAATAAGTGCCCATACAAACAAGGAAAAGCTAAAGGGAGAAAGAATAATATACTGCGGCGGAGGACTTTCCGCTTGTGACAGCGCCCTGGAGAACGCCATGGAAAGTAAAAAGGTGACTATTGTTGAGATGCTGGACGATGTTGCAGTAGATGACCACTTCATAAACAAAGCCGCCCTTATTCCCATGCTGAAAAAACACGGTGTTGAAATTTACACCGGGCATAGGGTTATTGAAATAGCCCCTGATGGTGTAAAGGCTGTAACAAAGGACGGCGAGGAAGTGTTTATCGAAGGGGATACCATGGTTGCTGCCTTTGGCATGAAGCCCAATAATCGTGTGAGCGAGAAAATATACTCAAAATATCACATCAAGACCCGTGTAATAGGTGACTGTCAAAAAGTAGGCAGGGTAGGAAATGCTATCCGTGAAGGCTTCTATGCGGGTAGGTATATAGGATAAATTTGTATTTAAGTAGAGTTTAGGATTAATAAGGCATTGCACCAAGTTGCTAACTGCAATGCCTGTCCTATGTTTTCCAAATCAATTGTGATAGAATAGAACCGAGAAAGAACTGGAATTGAGCCAGGGCAGAAAGGATTATAGACCTGAAAACCCTGCTTAATAGTGTTGAATCAGTAAATCATGTAGATGGGGTGATAGCATTGAATAAAAAGTTGGAAATTAAGGAGCTTAGGCCATATCTCTATCTCCTGGATGAAGCCCATGAGTCAACAGGCTACCTGCTCATAGGTGAGGAGAAGGCATGTCTTATCGATACCATGATGGGCTACAATGATCTTTACAAGGCCGTCAGGTCTATAACCGACAAACCGTTGATTGTCATAAACACCCATGGCCATCCGGATCATATTTATGGGAATGTATATTTTGACAAGGCATATATGAATCCTGCAGATCGTGAAGTGGCTAAAATATTTACTGAAAATCCTGATTTCATTGCAGAGTGTGAAAAAAGAAATCTCAAGATGCCCCCCTTTGAAGATATCCATGAAGGGGATGTTATAGATCTTGGAGGCCGAACCCTTAAAGTCTATCAGCTTCCAGGGCATACCCCGGGCGGAATACTTCTTCTTTTCCCGGAAGACCGTATTCTATTTACAGGGGATACTATTAACCATCATGTTTGGATGCAGCTACCGGAATGTTTAAGTCTGGAACAATTTGCCCAGGAACTGGAAAGACTGATGTTTTTGGAAGAGGAGGCGGACTTTATTCTTCACGGTCATGCCAGGGACTATGACGATATATCCCTTATGAGTGCGGTCCTTAACGGAGTCAGGGAGATAGTAGCCGGCAAGACAGAGGCCGATAAACCGTATCGGTGGTTCGGGGGTACGGACTTACAGCATCCATTTGAGGTTGATCCAGATGCACATTTCCAACAGGATAATCATGTGATCTGTTACAGGGCAGATAATATAAGGTGAAAATAGATTGAGGCATTTGCCATCATCCATATAAACGAAATATTATGTTTGTAATTATCCATATCAGTTGCCAAGGTGAATATAATATATACACCTTGGTTTATTTTTTATTCATTTTCCTGCTAGGCATAAATTTCGAATTATTTAGATTTAGACAATTTTATAAATATTTAGATTACTATATACTTATTTGGGTATTAATAGATTAATAGTTTGGAAGTTCAGGAACGTTTGTTGTTAACAGAGATCAGGTATGCTGGTGTGTAGTCAATCAATGGGTATATGGTTAAGATATGATGCTATTTATAAGATTCAATTATAAATAGATCATTTATTTACATTAAAAAAGGGGAAATGATAATGAAAGATAAAGCTTTTACTGTTACGTTAACCAAGAAACCATCCATAAGCATGGATGTAATTCCAGGACATTTTACCACCAGTCATTTTCATGCTAACCATTACCTGGATCTGGACAACTTGAAGACTAATTCCTCCATAGCAAGAGATGTGGCGGGAGAGCTGGCTTTACCTTATATAACGAGTACACTCGTTGATACCATCGTCTGTATGGAAGGGACTGAGGTAATCGGGGCATA
>DGDX01000083.1:50593-54766 GCA_002385665.1 Firmicutes bacterium UBA3941 | reverse complement strand
CAAATCGCAGAACCTTCCGGTTTGTTCTTAGGACCATTGGGACAAGAACGTGTAGGTGATGTTTCCAATGTGGTATTTAGCAATGGTGCCATCGTCAATGACAAAAACGAAGTGTTCATATATTATGCTTCAAGCGACACCAGGCTTCATGTAGCGACCACCACGATCGAAAAACTTACTTATTATGTTTTCAACACACCCAGTGACCCGCTTCGTTCCGTAGATTGCGTGAAACAGAGGTATGAGCTTATCGAAAAGAATCTTGCATATTTAAAAGGAAATAAGTGATAATCCAATCACCAAAGGTGGCCAACACCAATAAAATAAATCCTTCATAATCTACTTATCGTGTAGACTATGAAGGATTTATTCTTGCTCTCCTTATCCCTTTTAGAGCCCCTCCCTCTCATACCTGGGCTCAACATAGCTCTTGTTATACTCATTCCCTCCCGGGAAGTTGGCACTCTTTAATACTCCCGGGACCTTGCCCTTTTTCATGAGTTCTTCCACCACTACCGTGGTTACGCTCCATAGTATGAAGGCAGCGGACAGGCCGGATGCAGCACACATTCGAGGCTCCAAACCCTCAACCTCCATCATGGCTTCAGCCGCGGGAGCGCAATTATCTATTACCACATCGGCCATCTCGTAGAGCTTCAGACCGCTGGAATGGGGGCTGTCTACGGTAGTTGCATAGGACATGGAGGTGACCACGATAATCTTCATTCCCCATTTTTTTGCCTCGTAAGCCAGGTCCACAGCGCTAAAGCTACGGCCGGAAACCGAACCTATGATGAATACATCCCCGGGTCTTGCCCCTGAAGCTTTTAGGGCGTATGCTGCCAATCCTTCCATGGAGGTATCCAGATCATCCCGGTTCCGTTTTCTTACCGGATTGTCTACCATGAGATTGTACTTAAACTTCTTGTACAGGATCAATCCACCCCCACGATAGATCAATTCTGAGTCGATGATATGCCCGGTATCATGGATATGTACGCAGGCTCCCTTATCAACTGCATCGGCGATCAGTTTACCGGCTTTTATAATGTTTTCCCGCTGGGTAGTCTTAACCCTCTCATATAGGGATTCAACTTCCTTCCAATACCTATCTATTAACATGGCGTCATCCTCCTGACTTTATTTAGAATGTCCCATATAGAAAATGTTGTTCTTGTACCGGGCCAGCATTTCCTTGTTATGAGCATCTCCCCGATCCAGGTTTGCTGATACAAATACGGGGGGAACGGCACCGGCCTCGGTCATCAAGGCCACCGTCTGAGCCATCATGGCATTGAGCATGGCAGCGCCAACCGCCGTGGATGTCGGGGCCACCTTTTCCGGAACTCCGGATATGTCCAGGGATGCATCGCCCAGGCATCCGCAATTGTCCAAAACCAAATCTGCAACCTCATATAGATTCTTGCCGCTGGGATGTCGGGATTTTACCTGGCGGGTTGTTTCCATATTGGTCAGGGCAATTACTGTGGCACCCTTCTCCTTTGCCCTAAGGGCTGCATCTATAGTAACGGTATTCCGCCCGGACACTGAATGGATGATAATGACATCGCCACTTCCTATGGGCTGCGCATCTATAATGATCCGGCCATAATCAGGCAACCTCTCCATCTGACTGGTCATGGTGGCAGGGTCCACATCCAGATTCAATCCGGGAGCCCTTATAGGGTTGATGAGGGCCATACCCCCGGTCCTGTAATAGAGTTCCAAGGCCAGAAGTCCTGCGTGACTACACCCAAAGGCAAATAGATTATGCCCCTTAAGGGCCGCCTGGCTGAGAATCTGGGCTCCTTTATGCAAAGCCTCCGCCTGGGTGTCAATGACCTTATCGATGATATCCTTTAAATTATCGAAGTAAGCCCTGATAGCGTCCATATCCATCCCCTTTCACCTATTTATTCTAACCTCTTGTACCAGTCATAAAGATTGATAATGGCTATTGAGCGCTGCTTTAAGCGTCCTGCTTAAAGCCACGGCTTTTCTACATTCCATAAGCCAAGTTTTCTTAGCCAAATCGATGAAGTCATCCGCTTATCAATAGCTCATCATCAAAGACAAATGACTAACACAAGGTCTTATTCTACCAATTGATTACATAATCGGGGAACTTCTCCCGGATTAATTGTTTTCCCTGCTCTATGGGTATACCCTTTAACAGTATTTCATTTACAAGGCCGGCCAGGATGTGCTCAAACCAGGGTTTGTACACCTGTATATTGGGATATAGTTCCTCCAACCGACGGCGGAAAGTATCGAACATCCTTGGATGGGTCTTCCAAGCCCCACCGCAGCATACCACCTTCCAATACCTTTCCGGGATACCTTCACGGCGAATCAGGCAATCTGCCTGTTTGGCCATCTGCTCCCCGGCTTCAGCCAAAATCTCAAGGGCTACCTCATCTCCTGCACGGGCAGCCTCGCCGACTATATGGGTTAAGGAGGCCACCACCCTGAAGGGTGCCACTGCCCCATGGACAATTTGGATCATCTGCCTTGGATATTCCAGTTTCCAATCACGCTCAATCAGGGAGTATATTTTGGTAGGTTTACCCCAGCCTTCAACGTATTTAACAGCTGCCTTAATTGCCTCTTCTCCTATCCATGTCCCACTCCCCTGGTCCCCCAGGATTGGACCCCAACCTCCCAGCAGGACATTTAATGATTCCTCTTCCCGGACATAGAAAACGTCGCATCCGGTACCGGAAAGTGCCAGGATACCCTCCTTTTCCATGATGCCCGCCAGCATTCCGGCCTTGGCTTCGCCCAATTCTACAATTTCTTTGACGGTAGCATACCTTTCCAACTCCTCGTACAGGATGTTCACAGGGCCTACAAAGACCACATATATGCGATCCAGATTTACGGATCTCTCCCCCTTAAATACCTGCCCGAGGCAGTCCGCCACGTTTGCCCGGCTGTTCTCCGGCGTAGTCTGAGTCACGTTAACCCCGCCACTCAAACCCTGACCCAGCAGTTTAAAGTCATCATCGAATAGCACCATCCTTAGTTTACTGCCCCCGCCATCAACAGCTAAAATCTTGCCCATGAAGTAATCCCGCCTTTCTGACCCTATGCGAATCAAATATGCAATAGGGATAAATAATCATGGTATTAATGCATACGGAAATCCAGATGCAGGGGTGGTGTGCATTCCCTTTGGACCTGCTTTAGAAGAGCATCGTCTACTTCTACTCCGGTCTCCCGGGCACGTTTCATAGCCATCATACGGAACCACAGGTCTGTCAGCTTTACCTCCCCTTCCCTTATATCCGTCAGCTCTATATCGCCCTGCAGCATGTCCTCGGCCCCGTCTATATCCCCTGTTTCAAGCAGGGCTTCAATCAATATGACCTTGAGCCTGCCCAGCTCTTTTACCTCTGAAGGCAGTTTATTATATAGTTCTATAATCTCCCGGTACTTTCCTGCCTTGCTCAGTATTTGGAGGGTCTCCTTGGCAATATTGGGCTCCGGTAGCATGGTCAAGGCCTGGATCCACAACTTGACGGCTGATTCCCGGTCTCCAGCCAAATCCCTTAACAGGGCCTTGTTCCGAAGAGCCCAGGGACTTACAGCACATTCAAGGGAATCATCAAAGGCCTTTTCCGCCTCTTTCATCCTTCCGCTATGAGCCAATACAACACCATATTGGTAGTAGCCATACCAATGCCGGCTCCCTCCTGCCTTGATGGATTCCTCCAGCAGAGATTCCCACTCCCTGCCGATCTGGTAGCTGCCGGGCTCTTCCAGCACCCCGGGACAGGGCAGGCTACCCTCCCTAATTAGCCTCAGCCAGGGTTCTTCGCGTTCTCCAAGACAGGATTCCGGAAACTCCAGGCCTGAATCCCGGAACCTTTCCCCCAGGAGTTCCTTATCAACGAGGGCCCAGCCCTCACCGACAGTCCATATGTTACCCGCCTTTCCATCCAACTCTTTTTTTGCCCTTTGATGCATATCGTCCACCAAAGCCCGGGGACAGGTCTTTTCCAGACTTTCCTCTACAGCCGCTACTGCAGAAGCCCAATCCTTGCCATGGACGGCAGAGGCCTCGGCGGATACTGGCCCATAGGCTTCCATCCAACTGATGGTTTCATTGGCCTTCATGGGCAGATGCTCCAGCTGGGTGCGGGCCAGACCGGCCTGAATCTCCAGGTATGC
>DGDX01000083.1:12749-50316 GCA_002385665.1 Firmicutes bacterium UBA3941 | reverse complement strand
GTCCGACTGATATCCCAGTATTCTTCACCGGCCTGCTCATCATTATGATGGGATTTGGGATTTCTAACTTTCATATATGGGATGGAAACCTTGCTAAGCTTGCCTCCATAGCCCCAGCGATAGGACTTGTCCGATGGTACCAATACCCTCACATCTTCCCTCTCGTCCACGGCTATATTGCTCCACCAGTAGACGGCCGTATCCTCGTCCAATGGGTTATCGATCCGCACCCGTACAAACAGGTACCTGGAATCCTCAGGGAGCATTGCCTCCACCCGGTAGACGAGTCTGCGTATCCGCTCGTATTGGAATAACCGCAAAACCGGAGTACCGTCATCGAGAGCCAATTTCTCGGCGAACATGGCATCAACGGTAAATGGAGTATGTCCTATAATTCCAACGTTCCATTCCACGCCTCCAGAAACCCAGGCGTTACGCAGGGCCAGATTGCAGGGCTGAAAAACGGGATTGGCGTGCAGCAGCTCCCTGCCTGTGGTCTTATCTGTAAGGGACCAAAGGCGCCCGCCGATTTCCGGTAAAAATACCGCACGAATATAATCATTTTCCAGTATAGCCGCCTTCCAGGCCCGTGGTTTCTTCTTACGATCGTATCCGTCCTGCAATAGATAAGGTAGTATACCGTTTACCCTGCCCCAGCCCATATATTTGGATTCTTCACGGGTAACCGTGGATTCATCTATGGGAATGGAAGCATGGGCATCGACAGTTTGCTTAAGATCCGGTAAGGGGTTGAGTTTTCCCAAAGAAGCGGATGGCATCTCATAAGAGGTGAATCTTAAGGTAGACAATATGTATCACTCCTTGAATATTTATGGACATTTTATGGCTCCCCATAACATGAAAAGGGGAGCCACCTTAAAAATTAAGTTAATGCATTATCTTAGTTGGTATACATCGGTAATGGGCTATCGACAAGCAAGGTGACTTCGTTGATATGGTCTTTGAAAGCTACCGGAATAAACCATCCACCTATATTATATAGAGATATAGCTTAGCCTTCAATAGCCCATTACCAAAGAATATGAGCCAGCTCAATGGGTTAATTTAATCTATTAGATATACTTATCTGGATGCGTTCCAAGCATCAATCTGTGCCTGGCACTCGGCTACTATCTTATCGACCCCATTGGCTTTTAGTTTTTCATTGAATTCATCCACTGTCGCGTCCACCTCGGCTGCAGATCCCAACTGACCGTTCCTAAGCACATCCCTGTACTCCATAACTACACTGGTGCAGGCTGCCAGCTCGTTGGTCACCGGTTCGGTATCGAATACAAAACCCATATGCCTCGGTCTTACCGCTTCGTTATTGTACCTTACCATCTCTTTCAACATGATCCCATCCGGGCCAGTCAGGTACTCAGGGGCATTTACTATGGTCAGATTCCCGACAGGAGCAGCGTACCAGTAGTAGTAACCGTAGTCGGCCCTGTCTCCGCCGTTCCTTTCACTGCCCTCAAATTGCATTTTGCCCTCATCGTTGATGATGTAGTGCTTACCCTCGATACCAAAGCGCATCATGGTAGCGAATTCCGGATCCGTGTTGACCAGGTTCAGGATCATCATAGCCCGCTCCGGTTCGGCACAATTTGCGGAAATGGCGGTCCCGGCGCTGAAATAGTTGTTGGTATCGGTCCATATATGATCGGAAACTATCATCTTGGTCCTAAAGGCATCGCCATAGAGGTGCTCTTCCATATAGGTATAACCCCAGCCAACCCAGGCAAACATGCCTCCGGTATAGTTCCATTCGCTCTTGTCCGTATAATCATAGGCAAATATGTTTTTCTCAACCATCCGTTGCCGGCTCTTACAAAATTCACGGTACTCATCTGTGGCATAGAGGTTGAATACGGTGTTATCATCGTAACCTGCTATATCGTTGAAGGGGTCAATGTTGCAGGCTACCAGGAAGGAATCGTTTAAGAAAGTTTCAATGGCAAAGTTGTAGGGCATCTCCAGGAATGCTCCTCCGCATAGGGGGTATTCATCGTATTCTGGGAATTTTTCAGTGCGTTTTGCCAGGACTTCTTCCAGGAAGGGTTCTATATTCCGCCAGTTCTTGTATTCTACCGATTCCATATCGATTTCAAGGGCTTCTGCCATATCAGCATTGTATATGATGGAAATGATGTAGCAGTTGTCCTTGAGGGAGGGTATACCGTAGATATTCCCGTTTATTTTCATACAATCCCAGATCTCTTCGGGGAATAGGGCCTTGGTGTCAGCACCATATTCATCAAGGAGATCGTTTAGGGGGTAGAAGGAACCGAGGTTGGAATGAACTACATAGTCCAGCTTGGATTGACTGCCAAATCCAATGATACCTACGTCCTGCCCTGCACTTATCATGGTGGTCATCTTCGTTTCCCAATCGCTTGACTGCCAATAGTGGATATTGACATTGGCGTTGACCTTCTCCTTGAGGTATTCATTTACTGCATCATTTACCATTTGATTGTCAGGCATTGGGCTTAGGCCAAGATACCAGTCCAGGGTTACAAATTCCAGTTCGTCCTTGGGTTCAGGTTCCTCATCCTCTTTTGCGCTGTCATCAGGTTTTTCTTCAGGGAGGTCTGCGGTTTCTTCCGGTTTTTCCGGAGTAGCAGTCGGTTTTGTACAAGCAAAGAGGGGCACAATCATTACAATTACCAATAGGAATAAGAATGCCCGGTTGGTCCACAACTTCCTCATGAAAACTCCTCCTTTTATTTATATATTATCCCGCCATTATATAGCGGATATCTAAATCAACCTCTTGTGCTAGTTCATAATCTTAGGCAATGGCTATTGAAAAGCGAATGACTTCATTGATTTGGCTAAGAAAACTTGGCATATGATTTACTAGCACAACGCGTTAAATTAACCAAGCCAAATCCCATATCTTTGCTCCGACCAAGCTATACATATCCCATAGTAGAGAAGTCCTTATTCATCCTTTGATGCTTCCTACGGTCAGCCCCTGTACAAAGTAACGTTGAAAAAATGGATATGCAAACAGAATAGGGAGAATTACCGCCACGGTACATGCCATTCTCAGGCTCTCCTGGGGCAGGGTCCGAAGCAGCGCTATGCCGTCGGGCGTCCCCGCTATAGCAGCGTTTTGCTTAAGATAGTTGATACTGTCCTGTAATTTGGTGAGCAAGGTCTGGAGCGGAACCAGTTTGGGGTTTTCTATATAGAGCATACCTATAAACCAATCATTCCAACGGGATACCAGGCTAAAAAGGCCAACTGTAGCGATTCCCGTCTTAAAAAGGGGTAGGACTATGCTGATAAAGATACGGAAATGCCCCGCCCCATCTATACGTGCGGCATCAAAGAGGGTGTCCGGAATGGTAGTTCTTATAAAGGTGCGCAAGATGATTGTATAGTAAGCATTTACCAGGGATGGCAGCAGGAATATCCATACTGTATTGTTGATATGCAGGTAGCGTACGTTCAGGATGTAACCCGGGACCAGACCCCCGCTAAAGAGCATGGTGAAAAAGAGAAACCATGTCAGGAATCGGCAATGCTTGAAATTTCTTTGGGATATGACATATGCATACATGGTCATAACAGACAGGCTCATAACTGTTCCCGTAATGGAGTAGAAGATTGTTATAAGATAGGAATCCAAAAGCTGATCCCCGGTTTTGAATAAATACTTGTAACCATTTAAAGTCCACTCGTCGGGAAAGAAGGAGAATCCCTTATTAGCTATACTAAGTTCACTTGAGAAGGATATTATAACTATCAGGACCATGGGTATTATGACCAATAGAGCTATTATCAATAAAATTATGGCAAATACCAAATTCCAGCCTTTTGAAATCATATTAAGTCTATTTATATGTCTTTCTTCTTTTGCCATGACCTACTCCCCTTTCATAATAATTCCCTATATGTATCTTTAGAACATGGCACTATCGGGATCAATTCTATTTACGATATTGTTTACGATTATGACCAGTATGAATCCCACCACGGATTGGTATAAGCCCGCCGCGGTGGACATACCTACATTATTCAGATATGTCAGGGCTCGGTATATATAGGTGTCTATAACGTCCGTTACCGGGTAGAGCATTCCCTGATTCATGGGTACGTTGTAGAATAAGCCAAAATCCCCGCGGAAGATTGAGGACATGGCCAGAATTATGGATATCCCCACTATGTATCTAAGGTGAGGTATGGTGATATAGCGGGCCTGCTGTAACTTGGTAGCGCCGTCCAATACGGCAGCCTCATAGTATTCGACAGAAATTCCGGATATAACTGCCAGATACAGGACGGTTTGATAGCCAACCCCCTTCCAGGCATTGACAAAAACCAATAGCGGGGGCCAAATACTCTGCTGATGATACCAGTTTGTCTTGCCTATTCCCCCTGACATCCTTATAAGGGAATTTATAAGTCCATTGTCCCTATGCAGAAAGGCATTTGCTACAATGGCCACTACCGCATAGGACAAAAAGTAGGGCATCATATAGGTAGTTTGCATTACCTTGGCATAGGTACCCCAGCGAAGTGAACTGAGCATAAGTGCAAGACTTATGGAAATAGCAAGATTAACTGCAATGAAGACCAGATTATAGCAAACGGTGTTTCGCGTGATAATCCAGGCATCGGTTGTGGAGAATAGGAATTGGAAGTTTTTAAGACCCACAAAAGGGCTTTGAAAGATACCCTTGGTTACATTAAAGTTTTGAAATGCCATAATTAATCCGGCCATGGGCAAATAACAGAATATAATCAGATAGATTACGGTGGGCAATGCCATGAAATACAGGGGGATGTCTTCCCTATTAAAGCTCTTTTTACGTCTCTTGCCTCTTTCACTCCCTTTACGCTGTAACATGGTTTTTCTCCTTTCATGTTTTTTAGCATACCAAGCTATTACCTTAGTACTTGTAGTACACAGGTTTCAATGGGACAGGAAATTTACCCGGTTGATCACCGCCCCTGATTAACATAAAAAGAGGCAGAGTAGTCAACGGTATCAACTATACTGTCTACAGTGCTATTTATTTTGTTACAATAGGTACAAACCTGGGGTCTTGAACAATTCATGTAAATGTTTTATAGATACGATTAATAATTGCTGCAAATAAATGTCATTTACTTGTTATTAGTGTTGTTATTCATTTTAAAACAAGTTAAACTGGTTGTCAATACCATTTTACCTATTATCTGAATAATATGTTTATATTTTATATTTTTTGATTATAATCTTCATATTTATTGTTTTATATCGTTAATTCTTGCCTATTTATCATTATTCCCACTGATGCCAGTTCAATAACTCAGGTAATGGCTATTGATAAGCGGGTGACTTCATTGATTTTGTTAAGTTATACAATATTTCTATCCCTAATTAATATATTCATGTGGAACCAAAACAGAAGTGAATTTAAAAATAAACAGATTGCATTCCATCCTATAGAGGGAAAGTAGAGACAAAAAATATACCCAATGCTATATTGGGTATATTTATAAATCTCTAGGTTAAGGCCTGTGTGGGAGTATGCTATCCATATACTTTAATATCCAAGGCTATGGAAGAAGAATATTTCTTTGTAACTCTTTGGCTTTCTCTTCACCCAGGAAGTATTCTACTATCTTGATAGCAAAATATACAGCCAATGCCGGGCCCCTGGCCGTTATAATATTTCCATCCCTGACTACGCCCTCTTCCTGATAGATGCCACCGGACAGCTGATCCTCGAATCCCGGGTAGGATGTTACCTTCCTGCCCTCTATAATCCCTGCTTCCTCCAGGACTATGGGGCCGGCACAGATGGCAGCAGTCAGCTTGTTGTTTTGGTGCATGCTCCTGACAATTTCAATAACCTTTGAATTACCCCTGAGGTTTGTAGCCCCAGGCAGACCCCCCGGGATAACTACCCCTTCGTACAAGTCCACATCCCCTATTTCTTCTATAGTTTTGTCCGCCAATACCGGGATGTTATGGGAACCTATAACCTTCCTGTCATTGGTGATGGATACCATTTCCGCTTCTATATCCATCCTTCTGAGATAATCCACTACCGTCAAAGCCTCGACTTCCTCAAAACCGTTGGCCAAGAATACAATAACCTTCATCTCTTCGTCTCCTTTCTCTATAGCTTATAATTATCTTTAAACCTGTCACTCATTTTTAAGCTTTTGATTTGCTTAATAGATATTTCAAGGATATAGTTTACCTTTTCCCATGTTTTACTTATTTCCATTATACTACATTTTTATAGCTTGGGCTATGGGACAAGAAATTCGGTCTTTTCGCAAGAAACATGAAATTCATGGTTATTGGACCTGCCTCAGTGGTATACAATGCATATACATTTAAATTCTGGAGGGATGATGTAATGCGCTCTTATGAATTTGCTATTAGGATGGAACTCGATGGTGAGAAATATTATATGGAACAGGCAGAGAAGCATAAGAACAGTGGACTTTATACCATATTCTTAACCCTTGCCAAGGATGAGAGAAAGCATGCCCAAATCCTGGAGGATAGGATGAAACAACTGACCCCCGATCTGTCAGAAACCACATCGTACGATGAATATAAAAATGTGTTTCAAGATGCTCCGGATTTTCAAAATGCCATAAAGGAGACCTTGGGACAACTGGATATCTACTATTTGGCCATGGATAAGGAAAAGCAAAGCATTGAACTCTACAAAGAAATGCTGGAAGACGCAAAGGATGAGCAGGATAAGGAAGTATTCAGTTTTTTAATACGTGAAGAGGAAACCCATTTCAACATCCTTGAGGAGCTCTGGTCACATGTAAACCGGGCTGAGGAGTGGGTTGAATCGGCGGAATTCGGCCTTAGAGAAGAATACTGATATCCCACTTTTTTAAGACCGGTTATATGAAGAGCCCGATATCGGGCTTTTTTATTGCCCATTTTTATGATTATAAGCAAAAAAATTTACTTCTGGGTATTGACAGAACAAAAGTATTTGTGTACTATTGTATTAGGTCATTAATACAATAGTACAAGGAAGTGATCTAATGCATTGGGATCTAAGCTCGGACCGCCCAATCTATTCCCAGATCATTGAACAAATGGAGCTAAGGATCTGCTCCGGGGTCTACCCCCTGGGTTCGAAGCTCCCTTCAGTCAGGGATCTGGCGCAGGAGGCGGCCGTAAACCCAAACACCATGCAAAGAGCTCTGTCAAAGCTTGAAGAAACGGGGCTGATATACAGCCTTCGCACCAGTGGAAGATTCGTAACGGAGGATGTCAGTATGATAGAAATGACAAAGAAACGAATAGCCCGGGAACATATCCAGGAGTTCCTGAACAGGATGATCAGGCTGGGCTTTCAGCAAGAGGATATTATATCCATGTTAATGGATATATCAAAGGAGTTGAAGAAATGAGTAACCTTTTGGAATGCAAAAACCTCACAAAGACTTTTGGATCCACCATCGCATTGATGAATGTGAACCTGGAAATTGGCCGGGGTAGGATCGTAGGCCTGTTGGGCCCTAACGCCAGCGGGAAAACCACCTTTATCAAGCTGTGCAACGACCTGTTAACCCCCACCAGGGGCGAGATCCTGATAGGAGGGCACAAGCCCGGTATAACTACAAAAGGCATGGTATCCTACCTGCCTGAAAGAACCTATTTGAACGATTGGATGAGGGTATCGGACATCATAGAGTTCTTTAAGGATTTTTATAAAAACTTCAATCCGGAGAAGGCCTATGACATGCTGGGGAAGCTGGGTATCAACCCGAAAGACAGGCTTAAGACCATGTCCAAGGGCACCAAGGAAAAGGTACAGTTGATCCTGGTTATGAGCAGGGAGGCTGATCTCTATCTGCTGGATGAACCCATAGGCGGCGTAGATCCGGCTGCAAGGGATTATATCCTGGAAACCATCCTCAGCAATTACAGGGAAGATGCAACGGTTATCATATCCACCCACCTCATCTCCGACATAGAGAAGATCCTGGATGATGTGATTTTTATCAAAGAGGGTCAGGTGGTCCTTCAAAAAACCGTCGATGAAATTCGTGAAGAGTCAGGAAAATCCGTGGACGCTTTGTTTAGGGAGGTATTCAGATGCTAGGAAAACTTTTAAAATATGAAGCAAAGGCCACTGCACGCTCCTTCTTACCCATCTACCTTGCCATACTCCTATTTGCCTTGATAAACAGGGTAATAAATCCCTTTGATAAAGTCAGTGATGGCGTTAGCGTTACAGTGGAGGGTTTTAGCTTCATTAATATGATGCGGATGGCTAGTATTGTTGTCTATTTCGCCCTTATCGTGGCTACCATAGCTATGACCTTTGTTATCATCATCCAAAGATTTTACAAAAACCTATTGGGCGATGAAGGATATCTGATGTTTACCCTTCCGGTAAAGCCCTGGCAGCATATTGTCAGCAAACTCCTTATATCCTTAATGTGGATTGCACTGAGCTTTATCGTTATCGTCTCTTCAGTGTTGGTCCTTATAAATATAGATAATCTCTTTGGAGAGATAGGCAGGTTAATCCGTGAGGCTCGTGGATTCTTTGGAGATACCCTGCTGATCCTGGCACCGATTTCCGCCTTAATAGGAGCCTCCTACTTCATCATGACCGTCTATAATGCCCTTTCAATAGGCCATCTGTTTAATAAACACAGGATATTGGCTTCCTTTGTGGCATATCTGGGTATCTATATGGTCGGCCAGATAGTAGGTACTATATTCCTCTTTACGACGGCAGGTTTTATTCTTGAGCCCCTGTCCAAAGCTGCAACTCCGGAACCTTCCCTTATAATAACTCTGATACTGGCCATAGTGAGCCTGAATGTACTGCTGGCCACAGCAAACTTTATATCAGCCAATATCATCCTAAGTAAAAGGTTAAACCTTGAATAGATAAATATTTGTTATCTCAGTAAATCAGTAAAATGGAAGCACTAAAGGATATTGAATGTTCATTGTGGGGCGGCGGCCACCGTCTAGTAGGTAGTGGTGCTGCCCCATCCCTTTAAGTAGGCTTCCTGTTCCTCCGTCAGCCTATCGATCTTGATTCCCATAGCTGAAAGCTTCATAGTGGCCACCCTATGGTCTATCTCCTCCGGAACCTTGTATACCCTGTTTTCCATGGTTGAATGGTGTTCCAGTACATACTTTGCCGATAAGGCCTGGAGGGCAAAGCTCATGTCCATGATCTCAGCCGGATGTCCATCCCCTGAAGCCAGGTTCACCAACCTGCCTTCTGCCAGGAGGTTTAAGATCCTGCCGTCTTCCATGACATAGCCTAAGATGTTCTGCCTCATATCCTTCCTGTCCACTGCCAGCTTCTCCAGATCGGGCTTATATACCTCAACATCAAAGTGTCCGGCGTTGGCCAGAAGTACCCCGTCCTTCATCTTCCTAAAATGCCTTTCCGTTATAACCTTGTTGCAACCCGTTACTGTAATGAATATGTCACCTATTGGGGCAGCTTCATCCATGGTCATAACACGGAATCCGTCCATAACCGCCTCTATGGCCTTTATGGGATCAATTTCCGTAATAATTACATTGGCCCCCAGTCCCTTGGCCTTGTTGGCTACGCCTTTGCCGCACCAACCGTAACCGGCCACTACCACGTTTTTGCCGGCAACGATCAGATTGGTGGTTCGCATAATACCATCCCATACTGATTGTCCTGTCCCGTAGCGGTTATCGAAAAGATATTTACAATAGGCATCATTTACCGCGATCATGGGGAAGTCCAGGATACCTTCCCGCTCCCGGGCATGGAGCCTGAGGACCCCGGTGGTGGTTTCCTCGCATCCGCCCATCACTCCGGCAGCCAGATCGGCCCTGGTGGTATGGAGAAGGTGCACCAGATCCCCGCCATCGTCAATTATGATATGGGGACCAAAATCCAAGGTTCTGTTTAGATGGTCGAAGTATTCATCATCCGTTGCCCCATGCCAGGCATACACCGATAGCCCTTCCTTGACCAAGGCAGCGGCTATGGGATCCTGGGTCGATAGGGGGTTACTGCCGGTAACGGCCACCTCCGCCCCACCCTTTGTCAGTACCAGAGCCAAATATGCAGTTTTGGCCTCCAGGTGTACCGATATGGCTATCCTTTTCCCCTTAAAGGGCTTTTCCTCTTCAAATTCCCTTTCCAGCTGGTTTAGAAGGGGCATATACCCCTTTACCCAATTTATCCTTGCATAACCTTCCGGAGCAAGGTCAATGTCCCTGATTAAGTAATCCATACACTTTCTCCTTCTAAGTATTAACAGTTTCAGATTTCTCTGCCACAGCTCTTGCAGAACCTGGCATCCTCATCGTTCAGGCTGTCGCAGTTTCTGCACCTGATCTTTATTATCTCCCTTTGCCCGTCGGACCTGGTCATCCTGTCTACAACATCTATGTTGCTGATAACGTCGTTTATCATTCCACCCTTGGCCTCGTTAAAGGGTTTTAGGTCCTCCCTTGCCTTTTCCGGATCCAGCAGGAATCCCGAACCCGCTGCACCTTTGGCGCCGATGCTGGCCACAATGGCACCGGCTATTATGAAGATCATCCCAATAATGGCTCTGGAAAATGAAGAATCGACATCACTCACGAAGGAGCCTCCTGTAAAGGGATCCTCCATAAAGGGATTGCCCCTCATGAGCCTGCCTCCAAAGCCTGCCGCTTCAAAGAAGGTGGAAATAAACAATATAAAGCCTAAAACTATCATTCCAAGACCAATATAATAGGTAACCTTTCTTTCCTTTGATATCTTTGCCATAATATCGCCTCCGCTCTAAATATAACATAAATCACAGCCCCTGGCACCAGATAAAAAGACCTGAATCCAAAATTTTAAAGCGGAGTCATACCTTTTGAAGCGTCCTTAGATGGCTGCTTAAGCTGTCGCAGTCACTTGCCCTTATCCTGCCCTGCTCCAGGAGCCAGTACTGGGCTTTATGCCCCGCTTCGGCAATCTTCTCCACCAATTCCCCGTGGCAGGTCAGTATAAAGATCTGATGGGTGTTGGCCAGCTCTGACAGAATATCTATGGATTGATGCAGATGGAGACTGTCAAAATTGGCAAAGGAATCGTCAATTATTATGGGCAGGCAGGGTTTAATATCCATTATACGGCTTAGGCGGACCGAAAGGTAGAGCTGTTCCTGGGTTCCCCTGCTCAGCATTCTGACGGTCTGCGGGTCGCTTCCCTCATCCAGGATAGCCTGAAAATCCGATTCCAGTAAGGGCTCTGAGGGTAATATACCCTGATAATCGCCATTGGTCATGCGACTAAAGATGTTGCCTGCGCTCTTCATCACGCTGTCCTTCATACCCTCCAGGAGATTCTTTCCGGCCTCCCTTAAGAGAAAGGCAGAGGTCATATTGAGGGCGTATTGATCCGCCAGAACCTTTAGTTCCGCCCTTCCGCTATCTATCTGTCTCTGGCCCTGGGTCAGGTTCTCTATGGTCCCCAGGCGCTTTAGCTCATCCTCCAGCCTCCTGATGGACTCCCTTGTATCCTCTAATTCCTCCAGCTTGGTATCCCGTTCCTTTATTGTTTGGGAGTATTCACGTTCTGCTTCCTCGGCCGATGCAAATTCCCTGCACTTTTCCATAAAGGCATTGACCAGATTGACTCTATCGGCAGAATCAGGGACAAAGGCTCTGCGTATAACGTCTGAGGACATGGATCCCAGTATGCCTTGTATTGATTCCCTTAAGGCCGCTTCATTCCTGGCATATTCTATGGCTTCCTGGGCTCTTTCCATAAATACAGAGACGCGTTCTTCAAAACGGCTGTTATTAACGCTATAGTTATTACTCTCATCCAGGGAGGAGTCTTCCAGTTCATACCCCTCCATTATATCCATAATCTCTTTCCTTATGGACCCTATCTTCACCTTCAGGAGTCTCAGCTCTTCCGCATCCTTTAGCCGATCTTCCCATAGCCTTAAGGCCTGAATGATCCTGTTCCAGTCTTCGTCTCCGTATGGGTCTGTCCCCTGATCTGCGTTCCCGGTATCCCTTCCCTGGAATTGGTCCACAAATTCCCTATATCTACTGTACTGCTCCCTGATAAAACCCTTGATATCTTCCAATTCATCCGATAGCCAATCCAGTTCAGCTGCTCCTCTTTGGATATCCTTTATTCTCATCAGATGATTCGGCAAGACGCTTTGGGGCACTCCCCTGGGCAGGCCCAGCTTATCCTTGTAACCGTTCAAGGTCTCTTCAGCCTTTTTCAGATCCGACCTCAGTTGATCCAGGACCCCTTCTTCAGCCCGGATCCTGGCCTCCCTTGCCCTCAGTTCCTTTTCCTGTTCATGGGCCGCCCTCCGGCTGGCACTGGAACCTAAGGCCTTCAAGATAAAAAACAGGGCACTTCCTACTATTCCTCCAACACCTACAATTATTCCCGACAATGGATTTAGTAAGGACAAGAGTACACCGATAAAGGTAAAGGCCAGGGAAAAATAGAAGTACTTCCTTACTCCAAGCCAGGGTCTGCTATCCCTATATTCTATTGCCCGGTCTTCCAAGGCCAGGAACTCCTCCCTGGCCTTATGGAGGTTATCCGACTGGTTCTTACACTTATTCTCCAACTCCCTGTATTCTTCCACCAATTCGATGAGCCTGTTATATTCAACATTGTCGGCTTTTATGCGGGTTATGTAATCCATGTGGTTTTCGTCCCAATGAGAGTTGGCTTCCTTTATCTTTATGATTATATCCCGTTTCTTTCTGTCCAGTTCCTGTTGCCGCTGCCTTAGACTTCGAATCCTTTCCTGTACACCGGAAATCTCGGCCAATAGGTTTGCCATCTCTTCCCTGGCTGCCAACAGTTGTTTCTCCTGCTCGGGATTTAGCCCCGACTGAAGTTCTTTTTCCCGAATCCTCTTACATAACCCGGTGTAATCGTCCCATAAGGACCTTACCCTCACCAGCAGGTTTTCTGTGGGTCCGTCCTCCCATTCCCAGTCCTTGTTGTCGGCCAGCCAGGTTCTTAACTCTTGCACCCTAAGATAGTTATCATAGCTGTTTTTGACGATATCCAGCTGAACAACCAAATTGTTCAGCTTATCCAAATCCTTCTTCAGGGCTTTGACCGCTTCTTCCATGTTCTTTAATTCCTGCTGCTTATCCTGATATTCCTGAACCTGTGACAGGCCTTTTTGCTTGAGTTTTCTGCCGGCTTCTATCATATTGAAATACGGTCGGAACTGTTTCACGCCTGGGTTACCCCTTTTACCCCCTATTCTGTCCCCCTCCTTGTAGAAGGCTTGTTCCAGCTGGGGTACAAGGAGCATCTCCCTAAAGCCGGCACCCAGGAGGATGGACTGAAGCCTCATCCTGTCATCGCTGGATATGGCCCGGTTTACAGCAAGCTCATCCAGGGTAATGGTAAATAACCGACCGTAGGAAAAGCTGTCCAGAGCGTATAGGTCCTTCGGACTGGTTATATCCGTTTTTGTCCCGGCTATCCTCCTTAGAACTGGCTCCCCGTGGCCGTTCAGTCTCAGA
Source organism: Firmicutes bacterium UBA3941 (assembly GCA_002385665.1). GTDB lineage: Bacteria > Bacillota > Clostridia > Caldicoprobacterales > UBA3941 > UBA3941. Next base: position 36,815 of record DGDX01000083.1, on the reverse strand, counting down.
TTATACACATCCCCCACGCCAAGCCTTATATCAGCCTCGGCTTCATACCTGCTATTAGCCGGTGGTAAGTTCCCGTCCTTGGGAAATCCGTAGCCAAGATACCTTAAGACCTGCATTAGTGTAGATTTGCCCGCCCTGTTCAGGCCGCCAATAACCACCAGTCCCGGGTCCAGTTCGTCCAGGGTCTGATTTCTGAGTATTCCAAAGTCCCCTATATAGAGCCTTTGAATCTTCATGATCCTTCCCCCCTCCCGGTCAATCTCTCGGCAATGAGATACCTGGCCCTGTAAAGGATCTCCCTTAGGGAAGCATCGTCCATATGAAAGCGCAAATCGTTTTCGGTTTCATGGTCCCCATCACCCTTCCATATAATCCCCAGTTCATCCATCAGCCGCTCTCTCATATCCTCATCCTCAAGGCATTGGTCTATTATCCTGTCCACTTCCCTGAAAACAGGACTATTCTCCAATAAATCGATATAATCTATGGGCGACTGAGTTCTGATGATTATGGAATCCGTCCATAAAAAGGGGCTGGAACCTTCATACTGCTCCCTTAGGGAGTTTAAAAGAAATTCCATAGACTCCTGCTCCTGCTCCATTAATTGGCTGTGAATGGCGCCCCTTCCCCGGATAGTCCATTCTACCACATAGCCCTCTATGGGATAGTCTTCATCGTCTCCGGTCTCCTCCAGTAACCTGTCCCCTTCCAAACAGATCCTGTCCACCAAATCCAGGAGGGTTCCCGGTACGTTTGTCGGGTCATCATCTATATTGATTTCTACCCTCTTGTATATCACCGGGGCCAGGGGGATAAATGAAGTTTGGCTTTGCCCAAAGGGATCCAGGTTTGCCAGTATACACCCGCCCCTGCCCGTTTCACCGAAATCCCTTCCCTGCGGGATTCCCGGATAGGCAATATATGGAAGGTCATCGCTGAAATCTCGATACCTATGTATGTGTCCAAGGGCCCAGTAATGGATATCCGGTATTTCCCTCAATTGGGTCAGGGAGCATGGAATATACCTGGAGGAGGGTGCCTCCAGTTGGGTATGGAGAAGGGCAATGTTCCACAGATCCCTGTCAGGTACCTTGTAATCATAGTGAATCCCCTTATCCAGGGATCCGGATTGATAGGACTGTCCTATCACCCTTGCTATGGGATCCCCCTTTGAACCCGGAATTTCCACTATCTCCGGCCTGTCCCCGCTAAGGACCTTCACGTTGTCCGGCACCCTGATTAGATCTTGTTTCTCCTTTAAGGGATCATGATTTCCCGCTATGACCAATACGGGGATGCCGGCTTCTTCCAGGAGCCTGCACTTTTCCGCAAAAAAGCTCATGGCCCTGACGGACCGGGCCTCCCTGTCGTAGAGATCCCCCGATATAACTACAAAATCCACACGATTTTTAATAGCGGCATGGCATACCCTGCTAAACCCTTCCATGGTGGCGGTAACAGCAGCCTGCTCCACGGCAGGGGGTAGCTTGCCCCCGCCTATATGCAACAGGCTGCCCAAGTGTATATCTGCAGTATGGATAAACTTAATACCTACCATATTCCTCCCCTAGCTTACCTTATATTCCGGATCGTATTGCAACCTGTAGAGGTTGTAGTACAATCCCCTCTTGCTAAGCAGCTCCTGGTGGTTGCCCATCTCCCTTATCCTGCCCTTGTGAATGAGTATAATCTTGTCAGCATTCTGTATGGTGGACAGCCTGTGGGCTACTGCAATGGTAGTTCGTCCCTTCATCAGGTTGATAAGGGCGTCCTGTATCAATTCCTCGGTCTCCGTGTCAACATGGGAGGTAGCCTCGTCCATTACCAGGATCTTTGGATCCCTTATCAGGGCCCTGGCAAAGGAGATCAGCTGACGCTGTCCAACGGACAGGGTGGTACCCCCTTCGCCAATCTCATGGTCATAGGCACCGTAGAGCTTGCTTATAAATTCGTGGGCGTGTACGTGCTTGGCTGCCCTCACTACCTCTTCCCTGGATATATCCGGTTCAAAGAGCTTTATATTAGTGGCAATATCTCCGGAAAAGAGGGATACATCCTGAAGTACCAGGCCGATATTCCTCCTGAGCTTTTCCTTACCAATATCCCGGATATCCACCCCGTCTATCAGAATTTCACCCCTTTGATGCTCATAGAAGCCGCACAGCAGGTTTATAATGCTGGTCTTACCCGCTCCTGTAGCTCCTACAAAGGCGGCGGATTCCCCGGGTTTTATCTTAAAGGATATATCCTTTAAAACCCAGTTTTCGTCTATATAGGCAAACCATACATTCTTAAATTCGATCTCGCCCACCATGTTATCGTAGTCGGGAATGGTTCCCTCTATCCGTGGTTCCACTTCCTGGTCCAGTAAATTAAATACCCGCTCTGCAGAAACGATTGAGTTTTGCAGGGTATTAAACTGTTCGGTGAGCTCTCTTATAGGCCAATAGAACCTTCCGAGATAGTCGACAAACATATACAGGGTACCAAACTCCAATGCTCCTGCCAATATGCTTCTTCCGCCATACCATAGAAGCAGGGCCATCCCCAGAGTCTCCACCACGTCCATGAAGGGCCTGAAGATGCCAAAAACCTTGACGCTCTTCATATGGGCTTCAAAGTATTCCTTGTTAACCTTATCAAATTCCTGAGCTTTTCTATTCTGCATATTGAAGGCCTGGATAATTCCCATACCGGCTATATGCTCCGCCAGAAAAGCATTTATTTCCGCCAGCTTTGTCCTTATCCTCTGCCATACTTTCCGGGCGGTTCTCCTGAAAATAATGGTAGCAACAACTATCAAAGGCAGGACCATAAAGCTTACCATGGTCAGCCTTGAGCTCAACCTGAACATAACTATGATGATGGCTATCATCTCCACCATACTCCTGATAAAACCAACCAATACCCCGGAAAACAATTCATTAATGGTTTCGGGATCGTTGGTAACCCTTGTTACGACCCTGCCAGCTGCCATTTTATCAAAGAAGGACAGGGGCAGATGCTGAACATGGTTGAATATTTTCTCGCGGATATTATAGATTATCTTCTTTCCCGTCAGTTCCAGCAAATAGCGTTGAAGATATCCAAGGATGAACTCAACGATAATCAGGACAAGGAACATGATACCCAGGGTCCATATTCCCTGTCTCGCTTCCTCTACGCTCATAGTACTTTTGACGACACCGTTTATATATTTATCAATACCCACCTTGGTAAGATAAGGTCTGGCCAGGGATGCACCTGTGATAGTGAAGATCAAAAGCAGGGAAATCACAAAGTAGTGCCAATAGGGTTTGGCAAATTCCAGCATCCGCCATACCAGCTTCCTATCATAAACCCTATCCTGGTTTTTGCCTCTGTCATCCACAACAAAACATCTCCCTTCGTCTTGTCAATTTAGGCAGTCTCTATCTCTTGTTCCAACAGCTGTCTCTGATATATCCTGTTGTAGTATCCATTCAGTTCCAGGAGTTCTTCATGGGAACCCCTCTCTATGATCCGACCATCGTCAAGCACGATGATCTCATCTGCATCCTGGATGCTGGATACCCTATGGGCGATTATTATACAGGTCCTTTCCTCCATAAAGGGTTTAAGTTCATTTAGTATCTTCCGTTCCGTATCGGTATCCACGGCGGACAAGCAGTCGTCCATGATCAGGATTTTGGGATCCCTTACAAGGGCCCTGGCAATGGATACCCTCTGCTTCTGCCCACCGGAGAGGTTTACCCCTCTTTCTCCCAGAATGGTATCATATTGGTCCGGAAGCTCCATTATGCTCTCATCGATCTGGCTGATGGAAGCCGCCCTACGGATCTCCTCCAAAGTCGGCTCTTCGGGCATAAAACCGATATTGTTCCTGATTGTGGATGAAAACAGGAAGTTATCCTGGGGTATATACCCTATGTTATCCCTAAGCCTTTTCAGTGATGTCTTGGTGATGTCTACCCCGTCGATTAACAACTGGCCCTCTTCCAGGGGATCGTAGAGCCTCAATATCAGGTTTGCGATTGTGGATTTACCGCTGCCAACCTTGCCGATTATCCCAAGGGTCTTACCGGGCTCTATGGTCAGATTTATATTTTCAAGCACATTTGGCCCTTTTTTGTCGTAGGCGAAGGTGAGGTTCCTGAACTCGATCCTGCCATGGAAGTCCTCTGCTTGTCCCGGTCCCGGATTGTCTGGAACCGTATCAACAATATCCGGCTCTTCATTGAGCAATTCCTCAATCCTCTCCTTTGAGGCCTTGGCCCTTTGGGCAAAGTTGATAATCATGCCGATGGACATAACCGGCCGAATGATGATGCCCAGATACCCGTTAAAGGCGATAAAATCTCCCAGGCTGATCTGCTTACTTATGATGAGGTTCCCCCCATAAACAAAGGCAATCAAAAAGGACAGGGACGATATCAGGTTGATAAGGGGATAGAATATTCCCTGAAGCCTGACAAGATCCATATTGATATCGAAGTTCTCCTGATTCACCTTTGCGAAATTTTCCTTCTCATAATCCTCCTGGACAAAGGCCTTTACTACCCTTATCCCGGTAATATTCTCGGTTGTCTTACGGGTCAGATCGCTGAAGGATTCCTGTACCCTGCGAAACCTTCGGTTTATCATCGGTCCAAACTTTGTCATAACCAGGACCAGGAAAGGTAGTGGCAGGAAGGAATACAGGGTCAGTCTGGGATCTACATACCTGACCATTATGAAGATACTGCTGACCAGCAGAATAAGGGTATTGGTCATAAGATTAAATCCCCTGGACGTTATCATCCTGAGGGAGCCCAGGTCGTTGGTAGCCAATGCCATGAGTTCTCCCACCCTGTTTCGATGGAAAAACTTCATCGACAGCTTCAGCATATGATCGAACATTACGTTCCTGACTTCATAATCGAATCGATTGCTGGCACCTGCAACTTGTAGTCTGGATAAGAAGTGCGATACAAAAGTCATTAATGAAATGAGAATTAATATAGCCCCATAATATAGGAGCTTTCTATCGTCCAGGCTCAGGGTTTCCAACCCGTCTACTATCTGACCCGTAATTTTGGGTACTAAAACCTGGAGTACATTAATCAATATAAGTAAGAACAGTCCTCTGACGTATCTCCATTTATGTTTTACCAGATATCCGAATAGATTTGCTTTGTTAACCATAGCTATCCCTCCCGGTCCGTCATCTTACTTTATCTAGAAATATGGCGACTACATCCAAGAATTTCTCCATCTCCTCCTCCGTTAATGATTGATAGAGTCCGTTTAGAAAATTATTGTGATTTTCTATGGTCTTTTGCCTTATATTGATTCCCTCCTTCGTTAGCCTGACTCTTATTACCCTGCGGTCCTTTTCATCGGATACCCTTTCGGCTATGCCTCTTTCCTCCAAGAAATCCACTACCGGCGTAACATTGCTGATTTTTCTATGTACTCGTGTACTGATTTCCGATACTGTCAAACTCTCCCCCGGCTCCAGTGCCTTCATAATTGAATATTGATTCCATGCAAACCCCAGGCTCGACAGATTACACCTGGATTTGCCTATAACCCTCCAGCTCAATTCCATCAGCTTTTTATGACATTCTATATATCTATCCTCCATTTCCTTCTCCTTTCATATATCATAAGCCTGGGATCTTCAAAAATGTGATGGTCAAAACCCCCGGCTGTTCCGGTCTGATTACTTATAACCAATCATATTTATAAACCATAATAATTATAAACTATAAGTTTATTTATGGCAATAGCTGACCCTTTTACTCTTTCTTATTGACATTAAATTCCTGAGTATTATAATTATATATGTCAGGTAAAGACTTTTCATTGCAAAATCAGTAATATCTACTGATTTTGTGTTTAAATAGGGAGTTTTTCGTAGCATTATGCCTTATTCTGGTCTGATATATATAGGTAATGGCTATTGATCGCTCTTTAACTTTGTAAGAGTGACGTCATCGTTGAAGTTTCAAAAAATCTATTTTAGCTTTTATATAACCAACGCTTATGGTAATGTGTTTTTTGAAACTTCTCTCCTTCCGACATCGATTTGGTGAAAACTAAGGCTTATCAATAGCTCATTACACTTGTTAAGCAGTAGACAACGAATACTTATTACTTCATTGTTTAGAAGGATGGTCAATTCTGGCAGCTTTCGAATTACTCCAGAAATCCATCCTCCCTGGTGACAGTAATATTATAGTAGATTACGTAACTTATAGCTAAATGAATGGTTTGTAGATTGCAAACCCGAATAATGAGTAAAAGGAGATAATATGAGATCAAAATCCGTATTGATAATAACCCTAATGTTGATTATAACCTTACTAAGCGCATGTAACCAGTCCGGACCCGAGTCCAGCGACAAGCCCACCATAGCGGTATCCATCGTGCCCCAAGCAACTTTCGTCAAGGAGGTCGCCGGTGATCTGGTTGAGGTAATCACCATGATACCACCGGGAAGCAGCCCGGAAACCTACTCCCCATCTCCCAAACAGCTTGAATCCTTCTCCAGGGCATCAATCTACTTTTCAATAGGTGTCCCCTCGGAAACAGCCAATATACTACCAAGGGTAACGGACCTCAATCCCGATATGAAAATTGTAGACCTTGCAAAACATGTTTCGGAAATATACCCTGATATTGAGATCGCCCCCGGTGAAAGGGATCCCCATATATGGCTTTCACCTAAAAGGGTAAAGGTTATGATAGATGTAATTACAGATGAACTATCTGCGCTGGATCCAACAAACGAGGAATTATACATTGAGAATGCGGAAAGATACAAAAAGCAGCTGGATGGTGTGGATGAAAAAATAAGGGAATCATTAAGTGGCCTTAGCTCTAAAATGTTTATTGCTTATCACCCCGCCTTTGGCTATTTTGCCGATGACTATGGACTTCATATGATAGCCCTTGAAGAGGAGGGAAAGGAAGCCGCTCCACAAACCTTTAAGGAAATTGTCGATCTGGCAAAGGAGAATGATATAAAGGTCATTTTCTATCAGGCGGAGGTAGACAGCCGTCAATCCGAAGCCTTTGCCGAGGAAATCGGGGGTAGAACGGAGCAGATAGCCCCCCTGGCCCCGAACTATATAGAAAACCTGGAAAAGATGGCGGACACCTTTGCAAAGGTGCTGAAGTGATCAGTACAGTTTCCGCTTATCAATGGTTCCTTGCCTTTTTAGGCAGAAGGGGTAAATAAGGTGATGATATGAATAGTAATACAAAAGAAATCGGTAAAATTGGTTTGTATGAAGATGATTCTGACGCAATTGAAAACGCTATAGAAGTGGATAACCTTACGGTATACTACCAACGGGTCTGTGCTCTGTCCAATGTAAGTCTGCGGGTCAAGGACAGGGAATTCCTGGGCATTATCGGTCCCAACGGGGGAGGTAAAAGTACCCTCCTAAAAGCTATTTTGGGATTGGTTACCCCCTATTCAGGAGATATACGGATATTCGGGAAGAGCCCGAAAAAAGCTCACGGGATTATGGGCTATGTCCCCCAATTCACCAGCTTTCACCGGGATTTTCCCATAAGTGTGGAAGAAACTGTTTTAATGGGGAGATTGTCGGGCAAGATCCCCATGTTTCATAAGTACACCAAGGAAGATATAGATATAACCCATACCCTGATGGAAAAGCTTGAAATCTACCACCTGAGAAACAGGCAAATCGGCCAATTGTCGGGAGGCCAGTTCCAGAGAGCACTTATCGCCAGGGCCCTGACCACCAGGCCCAGGATACTCCTCTTGGACGAGCCTACCGCCAGCCTGGATACCGAGGCAAAATCCCATATATACTCTATATTGGTGGAACTAAACCAGGACATGACCATCATCATGGTTACCCACGACATGGGAGCCATATCCACCCATGTGGAATCTCTGGCCTGCCTTAACAGGGAATTATTCTATCATGGCCGCTCTGAACTATCAGAAGATCTTATAAATGCCATCCATGGTTGTCCGGTAGATATCATAGCCCATGGGACAATTCCCCATAGAGTCTTAAGAGAACACCATGGAAATGGAGGGACCAGTCATGATTGATACACTTATGCAGTATAAGTTTTTACAAAATGCGGTCATCAGCGCCATACTGGCCAGCATAGCCTGTGGAATAATAGGCCCGGTCATTATAGAGAAAAGGTTGGTCATGATGAGTGGGGGCATTGCCCATACAGCATTTGGCGGGATTGGCCTTGGTTTTTTATTGGGGATTGAGCCCATAATCGGTGCTATACTGGTCACTCTGGGTGCGGCCATGGGAGTCGTTGCCATAAAAAGAAAGACGAGCGTGAACACCGATATTCCCATCGGCATCTTCTGGGCTGCCGGAATGAGCCTTGGAATCCTCTTTATCGCCCTGAGTCCCGGTTATCCCCCGGATATGAATTCCTACTTATTTGGGGATATCCTGATGGTCTCCAGGGACAACCTCTATATCATTCTGGTATTGGATCTCCTTATTGCCTTTACCGTAATCGCCTTGTTTCACCCAATAAAGGCCTATCTCTTCGACGAGGAGTTCTCCACCGTCATCGGGATAAAAACCGCATTAATAGAGATTTTGCTCTTTGCCCTGATAGCCCTGACTGTAGTAGTGGTTATACATGTCATAGGCATAATCCTCATCATGGCCCTGTTGACGGCTCCGCCCGCCATAGCCCGGATGTTTACCCATGACCTGAAAAGGGTTATGCTATATTCCATCCTGCTGGGTGCCTTCTTTACCCTGTCAGGGCTTTGGATATCATATGTCCTGAATATACCCTCCGGTGCGGCTATTGCCCTCTTTATAAGCCTGGTCTATGGTGCCGTATCCGGCATAAGGGTTTTAGCGCAAAGAAAGAGGTAGATGAACCTGTCATCTACCCCTTGACCTCTCCTACTTTTCCATTTCTATAAGGGCATATATCGGATAATGATCCGACAGATAGACGCCCTCCCTGGCCGTATCGTCAATATAGGACTTTAGGCATTTAAGGTCCGGCGTAGCAAAGATGTAATCAATTTTCCCCTTATGGTCAGGGTCAGCATAAAAACCATGGAAGGTTATATCGCTCCCTATTTGATCAGGGGTGGATAAATCCTTAAGCTTTACCCCAAAGTCCCTGAGTATATATCCTATTTCCTCGCTGTCCGGCTCGGAATTCAGATCCCCTATCAGAAAGGTAGGCATGGACATCTTGCTGTCATACTGCTCCATAAACCCGTCCAGTATTTTCAGCTGCTGAAGCCGGATATCTGAAAACCGGTAATCCAAGTGGGTATTGAAAACTCGTATTGTCCCATTGTTTACCCGTGACCTTAAGGTTACGGTGGTACAGATCCGGGGTAACCCGTCGTTGTTTTCAAGCTGGGACCCATATACATAGGGCTCATTGGACAGCCAGAAGGTTTCCAGGCCTATTAGCTCAAAGGAGTCCTGCCTGATGGCAATGCAGTTGTCCTCCCCATTCAGGTCCTCATCCCGGCCGGTGCCTACAAGCAAATATCCGGGCAGGTTTTTTTCCAAATAGTCCCTTACAAAGGGCAAAGCCTCCTGAAAGCCAATTATATCCGGCTGTTTATCTGTAATACTCCTGATAACCATTTCTTTTCTGTTATCCCATATGTTGATTCCATCATCGGCCAGTCCATATCTTATATTAAATGTACCTATGGTAAATTGGTGTTTCATCATAGTTTCTCCTATCCAACCTAATTATGACCTGCTTCTTATTATATCCTTCTTCTGTACCTGGCTACCCTCTGATCAATTTCCTCATAGTCTATAATACCCGTCTCCAGGAACTTCATTACGGTATCAAAGGTGGGGATTGCTGCCCTTCCACCCATTCTGGTACATTTTATTGCAGAGACGGCATTGGAGAAGCGAGCAGTCCGCCTTGCATCCCAGCCCTGGAGTAGACCGGCTATAAAGGCTCCATGATATACATCGCCGGCGCCTGTAGTGTCCATTACCTCAACACTGAATCCCTCTTCCATAAAGAATTCATTGCCCTGAACCCCAACGCAGCCTTTTTCTCCCAGGGTAAAGACCACTATATCGGGGCCCATTTCCTGGATTTTCTTACAATTAGCCTCATAGTTCTCATCCTTGAACAGGGCTTCATAAAAGAATTCGGAAGCGATGAAAACATCAATCAAGGGTATCATATCCTCAATACCCGGGTAGTAACTATCCGCATCGTATACTACCGTCCTACCCTTCTCCCTTGCCCAGATAGCGGCTTGTTTTGCCACCGGCGAATCGGTGGCCAGGTGAAGGTAACTGGCAGACTGTATATAATCCTTGTCCAGATCACTGATCTCCAATGGTCGATTGGTTCCCGGGTAATAGATAATGCTCCTTCCATGAGTTTCGTCATCGGCCAATACTATGGAGAAGGGGGTCTCCCCATCTTCATCGATAATCATCCTGGAAACATCTATTCCGTGATCCTTAAAATCATCCAGGCAGAACTTCCCGTAAGTGCCCCCGTCAACAACGCCTATCATGCCGCACCGGGCTCCCAGCCTGGCTGCTGCTACCATAGCGGAAGATACCTTTCCTCCACCCTGCCAGCTATAATTCTGTAACCTGGTTCCCCTGTTTGCTTCGGGTATTTTAGGAATATTAGCTAAGAGATCAACACAAGGAGTTTCAATTCCTACAACATCCATCCACATTTCCACCTTTCACTGTAAACGATAAAACAGCCCTTCAATAATCAACCAAGCCCATATCTTAAAAGATAATTACAGGCTTGGTTGATTAAAACCGGGCTTTCTATTTACACTTGTATTTAAGTACCCTTAAACTCCGAATTTCACCATATTGTCAAAGCTTATTTTCAGGCTATCAAAGGGATCGCCTGGGCATACATCCTGTTCTACGATAGCAAATTCTACGCCAATATCCTTACATGCCTTGACAACTTTGGGCCAATCGATATTTCCTTCGCCTACCTCTGCGAAGTTCTTGCATACATCTTCGATCTTCACTGCGCCGCCGACTATGGCATAATCCTTAAAGTGGACAATTTTCATACGGCCTTCAACCTTATAGATCCAGTCCACTACGTTAACACCGCCGGCTGTCAGCCAATGGGTATCCAGTGTAAAGTGCAGTCCATCGGGATCTGTCTCGTTGAGGATAATGTCCATACCCTTTAAACCGCCGCCTAAGGAGAAAAATTCCAAGGCATGATTATGATACAGGAGCTTTAGATTTTCTTTCTTAAGCTGGGCTGCGATCTTATTGATGCCTTCGGCGTATTGTCTGTAGCCGCTCTCGCTTTCACGCAGTTCCCTGGGCAGGGTTCCGATGCCGATATATTCAACCCCAAAGAACTTGGCCTGTTCGATGGCCTTTTCAATGGCTGCAGGATCTTCAAGCATCCTTTCATAATCGCCACCGGATGAACAGGTTTCCAGGCCTATCTCATCTAACAAAGCCTTGAACTCTTCATTGGTCATGAAGGGGGGTGTCCAGGTCTGAACGGAATCATAGCCTATCTCCTTGATCTTGCGAAGAGATGATTCAACCTCTTCACGGCTGCCCATATAATCTCTGACTGTAAAAGTTTGTACTCCTCTTTTCATAACGTATCCCTCCACCTTTCATCTCAAATACATAATAAATAGGATTATCCTATATATAAGACTGGGATATTGTTTCCAATAAGTCCCGCCTTGTCACACGTCGGTCAGTTATTGATTAGTTATCGAGGCAAGCTTCTGCGTAAGTACCGCTGATATAACCGGAAGGTAGGGGTTCCGGACGTTCACACTTGGATGTCATCTCATATACCTTGCCGGTATTGCAGCTCTCAATTATGCCGTGAACTACCTCAAATGCATGGAAGCCTAATTCAGCACTGCAGCGGTGGGGCCTGTTGTTGCGAATAGCCCATGCCATATCAGCTACACCAATGCCGCGATAATCCCCATCGCTATATCCATGGGTCAAGGGAATCTCGTATGGTGGGAAATCATTCCAGGAACCGTTGTCACGCTTCAGATAGATGGGCCCGCCAAAGGTGTTGGGGTCACCGCATATCAGGATGCCTTCGGTTCCATATATCTCAATCTTTGGAACCTCTCCAAAGGCTTCAGATATGGTGGTCAGTGTTCCATAACAACCCTGTTCAAACTCAAGAGCTCCTACCAGCATATTGGTTGTATCGTAGTCAAAGCTTTCCTTATACTTGGGATGTCTTGGGTTTTCATATACATAGGTATCCTTGCGGGTCTTTGCAAAACCGGTGACCCTTCTTATACCTCCCAGCAGGAATATGAGAGCGTGGAGATAATATCCACCCATATCAAAAGGTATTCCGCCACCGGGGGACATAATAAAGGGCAGGCGGTCGGTTTCAACTTCCCCTCTCATATGGTATCCGCGAATAACCTTGGCCCTGGCTGTTAGGGGTTCACCTATAAAGCCCGCATCAATGAGCTTTCTTGCTGTCTGCAGACCCCCGCCCAGGAAGGTGTCAGGTGCCATACCTATCCTTAGGCCTTTTTCTTTGGCTATGGAGAGCAATTCCCTGCCCTCGTCCAAGGTAACTGCCATCATCTTTTCGCTATGAACGTGTTTCCCGGCCAAAAGAGCTGCCTTGGAAACCTCGTAATGGGAGAGTGGATATGTGGTATTAACCACTATCTCTATTTCCGGATTGTTGAATATCTCTTCATTGGTGAGCTGTTCTATACTAAATTCTTCAGCACGATTTTTACTGCGCTCCGGAATAATATCGGAACAACCAACAACATCTAAAATAGAAAAATTGTTGATCATGCTGCTAAGATATGATTTACTGATGGCCCCAGAACCTACAAGGCCAACTTTAACTGGTGCTACTCTTGCCATAATGATGTCCACTCCTTATGTATAATTTATATATTATATGTTTTACCATATAAAGCTTTTTTAGTCTGAACCTGGCAGATAGTTAACGCCTTAAATGACCTCCGGTGGAAAAGCCTGTACCACCTTCAGGGTGGTATTGTTCCTGCTTCTCAATACCGGATCTTTTATGCCGGCCGGCAAAAATATCTCACTGCCCTTTTTGATTTCCATAGTTCCTCCACTATAGGCAATTTCGCCTTCTCCTTCGAGGACTATGGCAACGGAAAAGGTTCCCGTCCTTCTCATTGGAAACTCGCCGGTAACCTCGGCTTCCGTTATTCCGAAATATGGGGTATTCTCCCGGCCAAGCAGGACTTTCTCAAATCCTCCCTGACAGCTTCTATCAATAGTTGGTGGGATCCTGTACTTGTTCAGGTTTTCTTCATAGCTGCTGCCATCATATATATAGCAGCCCAGGAGCCGATTCTTATATGCCAACTCTTCCTCCTCAGTGGGGAACTCTCTCTTTCTGACACCCACAGTAATATCTGAGGATTCCTGCACTTCCACAAGGAAGCATCCGGGACCAACTGCATGAGGAACCCCTGCATCTACCAGATACATATCCCCTACCGATACGGGTATCTTATGACAACATTCTTCCATGGCTCTGATATCCTGTTTCTCGTACAGCTCCTCAAATATTTCCCTGGTAATCCCCTCCTTAAATCCAAGGAGAACATAGGGCTTTTCCTCCTGGTCTTCCCTGAGTCCAATTATGTACCAGCTTTCGGTCTTACCGAAATCGGAGCCAAAATGAGCTTTGGCATACTCCCTGGTGGGGTGAGTCTGTAAGCCCAGCTGATTCTTGGCATCCAACAATTTCACCAGAATACAGAGTTCCGAACCGAATTTTTCGTAATGCTTTTCTCCCAGTAACTCTCTGGGGTATTTGTCTATCAGTTCCGTGAGCAAGGTAACCTCCCCGGATGGCAAAACTACCTCTGACAGACCTGTGTTCTTATCCTCATGGGGCCCAAGCGCCCGCGTTGTAGAGCCTACCCATGCCTCGGGCCTTCCGTCATCATTGCACTCTTCCAATCCCCGGAACCTGTCGATCTCTCTGCCGCCTGGATACCTTGGTACCTTGTTGGGCACCAGTTCCAAGGGCATTTCCCAAATCTTCCCGCTCATGACTACCCCTCCCAATAGAATGCTAAAAAGCTTATACCGATAATTTCTCCTTTAATCTTATGACCACATTATTCCCACGCCACATTATATCAGAACATCTATCTGGTAGCAATCCCCTCTGCTTATGGGAAAACGATCAATACGGAGGACTACTCTACGTAACCCGTCTCCTTCATGTTAAAGTAGGAGCACAGCAATGAATCCTCCATGCTTAGGTTGCGCATCCTGTCCTGTTCTACAATTGCATACTCTAAACCTATATCTATAGCCTTTTTGAGTATGCCCTTCAGATCCAGTTTACCGGTCCCTACTGTTGTAAAACCAAAATCGGTTTCCTTGTCACTGTTTAGGAGATAGCGGGGTTGAATCATATCCGTAAAGTCCTTTATATGGATTAAATGGATTCGATCCTTTGCCTTTTCCATATATTCTACCGGATCGACGCCACCTACATAGACCCAGCCCACATCCAATTTCAGCTTAAAGCGTGGATCGATTTGGGTCAGGAAATAATCCATTACGGATACTCCCTTGTATTCTACGGTAAATTCCTGATAGTGATTATGGTATACGCAGGTAATCCCTTCTTCACCAAAAAGTCTTACCAGCTTGTCCATGACCTCAATATCCCTCATCATGGAATCATAATCTCCGTTGTTTCCATAGCCTGCATTAAAGCTGCTAATGACGGAAGAGTTACCAATGGTTACATTGTCAACATCGTAATAAGCACATTCCTCTGCGATGCGTTTAATATCATCGGGCTTATTTACCAGGTCATGCATATTTGGAGCCCAGCTGCTCAGGCATTTAAGGCCCAGATCTTTGAAGCGCTTATAATTCTCTTCCTTGTCCCCGGGGAACCAGGTAAGAACGCTGTCCCAGCCCTTATAACCCATTTTTGCATACTTCTCAAAGTATACAAATGGATCTCCGCCATCGCGAATATACCCATAGTCCATGAATCCAATCCATGCTGCTTTTAATTTTTTCATGTGTGGCCTCCTTAATTTAACGCCTTGTGCCGGTACATTAGCCATTACCCTTGTTTTGCAGCAGACTAATGAGTAGCACAAGTAGTTAGTATATTCATTCTGATTAACCATCAGTAAATTTGATGATATATCAGCTAAATGTATACTAAGTTCCACTCCTTGGGTTAACGATGCTTTATATGTAGTTTTTCTTAGTAACTGTGTTTTGCCATATCCGTTTTATCCCGGCTCAGATATCGAAAAGGCTCCACCTTCTGTAATGCTCTACCCTCTCTTTGATTTCCCTGTCATCGATTTCACCGGTTTCCATAAACTTAAGGGTGGTTTCATAGGAGGGTATTCCTGCCCTTCCACCTATGGCCCCTATTTTTATTGCGGAAACAGCGTTGGAAAACTGGGCAATATACGGTATATCCCAGCCCTTGGTCAGGCCGAATAGGAAGGCGCCATGGTAAACGTCACCGGCTCCTACGGTATCCACAACGGGTGTCCTATAACCCTCTGCCATGAAAAATCCACCTTCCCGGGACATGCCAACGCAGCCTTTTTCACCCAGTGTAAATACAACCACTTCCGGGCCCATTTCCAGGACCTTTAAACAGTTTTCTTCGTAGGTACCCCGACCCTCAAAAGCCTTGTTGTAGTAGAATTCCGATGCAATAAACACATCGATTTGGGGTATAAAGGACTCCAATTCCTCGGTATAGCCGGATGCATCATAAACCACCTTTTTCCCGGCTTCCCTCATCCAGGCAGCTGCCAGCCTGGAAGCCTCATCATAACTAGCTAAATGCAAAAAGTTTGCTCTTTCTATGTAATCCCTGTTTAAATCCTCAGGCTTGATTCTGCGAGCAGTTCCAGGTTTGTATAGGATGCTTCTGCCATGGGTCTTCAGATCTGAAAGGACGATAGCAAAATCTGAAATACCTTCTTCGTCTATAACGCTATGGGATATATCCACCCCGTTATAGATAAAGTCCTTTCGTATCAGGGCTCCATTCCTGCAACCTCCTGAAACCCCTATGAACCCAACCTTTGCACCCAATCTTGAGGCCGCTACCATCGCGGTTGGTACAACTCCACCGCCCTGGGTACTGCTATCTAACACCCTTGAACCATGGTTTGGCTTCGGTAGCTCTTCTATAACGGAAATCATATCAATACAAGGTCTGCCAATTCCAACAATGTCCATGCTCTCACCTGCCGTAGTTATTTTGTTATTATTAAAATATGGCATTATAATGCCTGTCCATTAAAAGGCCAACTGAATGTAATATGCCAGGATACCCACTATCAAGGCCGGGATGGTATTGAATACTGTGGTCCAAAACGCGGATTTTGGTTCCAATGCGATAAGGGGGAACAGGGCGTCTCCATCCTGTGAAATGGAGTTGGCTAAAAGCGCCGCAAAGGGGAACATACCCTTAAGATATAGGGATACAAATATGATCTGGGGACCGCAGCCCGGAATCAATCCTACCGCCACCCCTATTAAAACCGACATGAGTCCCGTGGATACCAGGGCTGCCTCAATTATCTGTTCTCCGCCTATGGCGTAAACCCCCAGCTCGTAGACCAGATAGGCTACAAAAACCCAGGTCCCCACAAAGGCTGTTTCCTCAGCATTGTGTATAAAGGTTTCCTTTAAGGAAAATAGCTTATGCTCAACCTCTTCATGGCTGGTAGCCTGAATAAGCTTTTTGGAAAATATCATATATACTACCGTAACAACAGTTCCTAACAATCCAATAATCAGCCCTAAATTAGGCAGTCCGGGCAGGGCATCTATGTCTACCATCATCAGATCCAGGACGCCCAGGATAAAACCTATCCCCAATATGATCCAGAATACAATATAGGCGCCATGGGTAACCCTATACCCAAGACTGTTGGTATCCAATGGCTTTTTATGGTGAAGCGCCAAATCCACCTCATCGCCTTCCTCGTGGCCGATATGTCTTAGGGTATTTGATCTGCAGGCATTGGGGTTGTCGCAATACAACTCGTCCAACATAGCCTCCGCCTGTTTGTGCTCTCTCTCTAAGTCTATTTGGGATAGCTTCTTTGACCTTTTCCGGACCCAATCCCCTACTTTATAGTAGTCTATTATATAACCGGAAATGGTACCTACGACAAAGCAGATAGCGGTTATTATTATATAACTCCTGGGTGCCTTGGTCAGGATTACAAAGGCCGAATCTCCCGTAGTTGCTATCAAGGTAGCCACCACGGTTCCAAAACTGACGGTACCTTTCACGTAGAGGGGCATTACAAATATGGCCCCACCGCATCCTGGGGTCATCCCGAGAAAGGCACCTATGAGGGGTTGATACTTCTTTGATTTTTCTATCCTATCCACAAAAGCCCCTTGCTGCTTAAAGTTTATGTAACCAAACAACAACAGGACCGCTCCGACAAAAACCGTTACCTGTATAAAGGATTCGCCGGCGCTTTTAAAGACAATTTGTAATAGATCCTCAAAAAACATTATTTATCCCCTCTCCCACTTACCATGATGTTTCCATTATATCAGAAACAATAGTTTAATTAAATAATAAAGTGCTTATATCTCGTATGGCTTTATCTGCATAATTCCCATCAGGCGAGTTTGGATTGTGTTGCTTATACAAAACCAAGTAGTCTTACCCCTTGGGCAACTATAAAGCATATAATAATCCCTGTAAGGGTAGATATAGCAAAAGACAGCAAGGTCCATTTCCAGCTCCGGGTTTCCTTCCGAATGGTAAGGAGGGTAGTTCCACAAGGGAAATGGTTAAGGGAAAACAGCATGGTACATATGGCCGTCAGCCAGGTCCAACCATTGGCTGCCAGGAGTTCCCTAAGGGCATCCAGGCTATCCAATTCAATCATAGCTCCCGATGCCATATAGCTCATTATTATTATGGGAATGACTATTTCGTTGGCAGGCAGGCCCAGAATAAAGGCAAGTATAATGTATCCGTCCATACCCAATAGCCTGCCAAAGGGATCAAGAAACCTGGCACCATGATCCAACAAACTGACATCTTCCACCGACAAATTGGCCATAAGCCAGATAAACAGTCCGGCAGGTGCAGCCACGGACACTGCCCTTCCCAGGACAAAGAGGGTCCTGTCTAACAAGGATCGGATTAAAATCTTGCCTACCTGGGGCCTTCTGTAGGGAGGGAGTTCTAGGGTAAAGGAGGAGGGCAGCCCCTTTAAGAGGGTCCTGGATAGAATTCTGGATATGACTAAGGTGATTATCACCCCCAGCACTACCGCTACCAAAACCGCCAGGGTGGATACCACCGATTTAAAAGCACCCCTTGTACCAGTTATGAAGATAGCAGCCAGGGCTATGAGTATAGGAAATCTGCCATTACAAGGCACAAAGTTATTGGTAAGGATGGCAATAAGTCTTTCCCTGGGGGAGTCAATTATCCTACAGGCTATTACTCCGGCAGCGTTACATCCAAAGCCCATACACATGGTCAGAGCCTGCTTCCCATGGGCACAGGCCCTTTTAAAAAAGCTATCCAAATTAAAAGCTACCCTGGGCAGATAGCCCAAATCCTCCAAAAGGGTGAACAGGGGAAAGAATATAGCCATTGGGGGTAGCATCACGGATACCACCCATGCCAGGGTCCTGTAGATACCCAATATCAACATGCCATGAAGCCACCGGGGAGCTCCCCACTTCATAAACAGCTGAGTCAACCCATCCTCAACTCGAAATAGTACATTGGATAAGAGCTGGGATGGGTAGTTGGCTCCCTCTATGGTAATCCAAAATATCAGGCCCAACAGGGCTATCATGATAGGGATCCCAAAAGCTCTGGAGGTCAGAATCCTGTCTATTCTATAATCCAGCTTCCTGTATTCCCTATCACCAAAATATACCGTATCGTTACCTATCTCTTCGGCGGTCCTTATTATACTGGACACTATGCTGTCCCTTAATCCATCCGGGTCCAATCCCTCTTCCCTTAGCAAGAGCCTTGCCTTATTGATTTCCTCTTCCATAATTTCTATCTTTACGGTCTGGTATCCATAGTGTTTCTCCATATGTTCGTAGATAGCACCCATCAAAACAGCATCGCCTTCTATCAGCCGAAGGGATGCCCACCTGCTGTTCAACCCCCCAATACCCATCTTATCTATTTGAGTTCTTACGATATCTATGGCTTTCTCCACCGAATTCTCGTATTGTATTTGCTTTACCCTTGGGACAATCTCCCCGGCCGCCATCCTGGCCACAGCATACTTTAACTCCGGAAGCCCAATTCCTTTTCTGGCGCTGGTTCCTACAACCGGTACCCCCAAATACTCCTCCAGCCTCTTTATATCCACCCGGATCTTTTTTCTTTTTGCTTCATCCATCAGGTTTACGCAAACCACTACCTTATCGGTTATCTCCAATATCTGCAGTACCAGATTCAGGTTCCGCTGAAGGCTGGTAGCATCGGTAACCACTACTATCAAATGGGCATTGCCAAAGCATATAAAGTCCCTGGCAACCTCCTCTTCCACCGAACTGGATAACAGGGAATAGGTCCCCGGGAGATCCACCAACACATAGCCCCTGCCCCTATGCTCATAACGACCTTGGGCATTGGTGACGGTCTTACCGGGCCAGTTTCCGGTGTGCTGTTTCAGGCCTGTCAGGCTGTTAAAAACAGTACTCTTTCCGGTGTTTGGATTGCCGGCCAGGCCTACTATGATATCATCCTGATTTTCCAACTCTACCTCATACAGCTCCCTTAAAGTACCAAGCCCTGTTGACTGAGATGTTAAACCCATGCCATCCCCTCCCTGCCTTTAGCCTCTCTATATTTCAACTATAATCCCGGAAGCCTCCTCACTCCGAAGAGCGATGAGAGCCCCGCGAAATGAATATGCCACCGGATCCCCAAAAGGGCTCCTGTTTATGACCTCTATTCTGGTACCCCGAATTAAACCCAGATCAAGCATCCGCCTTCTTAAATTGCCCCCCATGGTTAATTCCCTTACCCTGGCAACATTGCCCGGCTTGAGTGAGCTTAAGGGGACATATTTTCCTGCCATTATAGAATCCCCCTTTACGGAACAGTGGTAATATTATTGACGGCCCTTTTCATAGACTTAGATATGACCAAAAGAATTACCTAAGGCTAATATATGAAAGGGTCCGGTATTGTGTTCAAGGTGGTGAAAAAATGGACAAAAGGGATAGGCAATTCCATACTTATAGGGGATATCAAAAAATCAAACAGGAAAAAACCCGGCTCACTCCCAGTATGGAGGATTACCTGGAAATGATTTATAGACATTGCAAAAATGAAGGGTATGTGCGGATCTTTAAGCTCTCTGAACTGCTAAATGTCCAGGCTCCCTCCGTCACCCGGACGGTCCAGCGATTGGCTGACCTGGGCCTTGTGGACTACGAAAAATATGGGCTGGTGAAACTCACCCAGGAGGGGGAGAAGATTGGCCAGGTCCTGCTGGAGCGTCATATCCTTATAGAAAGCTTTCTCAGCAAGATAGGGGTAAGGGATACCCTGTTAAGGGATACAGAGATGATAGAGCATAATATCAGCGTAGAAGCCCTACATAGTATCGAATGCTTCAATAGCTATTTGGAAGATAATCCTCATATCTTAAAGGAGTTTGAAGAATATAAAAAAAGCCGGGGTTACTAAAAGCCCGGCTTTTTGGATATCGGATTTCTAAATTGGAAAATCAAGCTGCCTTAATCCTGATCGGGGAAGAGTAGCGGATTGGAGAGATATCTCTCACCAGTATCCGGCAATACCACCACTATTTTCTTGCCCCTGTATTCTGGTCTCTTTGCTATCTGGGTTGCAGCATAGGCTGCGGCTCCTGAGGAAATCCCCACCAAGAGCCCTTCAGTTTTGGCCAGCTTCCTGGTGGTTGCGATGGCATCCTCGTTTTTCACCTGTACTATCTCATCAATTACCTTGGTATTCAGGACGTCGGGAACAAATCCGGCACCTATCCCCTGAATAGCATGAGGGCCTGGGTCCCCGCCTGACAAGACCGGAGAATCGGCAGGTTCTACTGCCACGATCTTTATACCGGGGTTTTTCTCTTTCAGGACTTCACCTACCCCTGTGATGGTACCTCCCGTTCCTACCCCACCAACAAATACATCCACATCCCCATCGGTGTCCCTTAAGATCTCCTGGGCGGTGGTCTCCCTATGAATCTTAGGATTGGCCTGATTCTGGAACTGCTGAGGAATAAAGGAGTTGGGGTTCTCCCTGGCCAGTTCCTCCGCTTTTCTTATAGCGCCTTTCATCCCTTCTGCACCGGGAGTCAGTACCAATTGGGCACCCAAAGCCCTTATCAGGCCTCTCCGCTCCTTTGACATGGTATCGGGCATAACAATTATCAACTTGTAGCCCAGGGATGCGGCCGCGAAGGCCAATGCGATACCGGTATTACCGCTGGTAGGCTCAATTATAGTGGTATTTTCATCGATTAATCCCTTTTCTACTGCATCCTTTATCATAGCATAACCAATCCTGTCCTTTACGCTGCCGGCAGGATTAAAGTACTCCAATTTTGCAATCACGGGGCTTTCCAGCCCTTCACTTTTGCTATAATTGGACAGTGCCAACAGGGGGGTATTTCCAATTAAATCCGTTAATCTTTTTGCTATCTTTGCCATGTTTTCACTCCTCTTTATACTTGAAACGCGGGGTACCGTCTCATATTTCCCCTTGTTTCTTTTATATATAATACATATTTGCCAGACTTTCACTCAGCTTCCGACTCTCTATTGCAAGGTCTTCAAGGGTTATTGAATCCGCCAGTTGGCTTAGTACCTCATTAATCTTCTCCCATACCATGGTCCTTAGACATTGCTCTATAATAGTTTCAGATGCTTCATCCTTTTCCTTATCACCAGTAACGTTTAAGTCACCTTCCAAAGCCCTAAGGGCATCTCCCACAGTGATGTTGGATCCACTATCAGCCAGGGTATATCCCCCTTGAGCACCTTTAACGCTCCTTACCAAACCTGCCTTCCGCAGGGAAGAAAAAACCTGTTCCAAATATCCCAGGGATAAGTTTTGTCTGCTTGCTATACTGCTTAGGGGTATAGGACCGCTTGATGCATAGATGGCTAAATCCACCAGGGCCCTTAATCCATACTGTCCTCTTGTTGAAATCTGTATCCCAGCCACCTCCTAATCCATAGTAAGCTTATTGGTTTACTATATATTAGCATGCTTCCTTCCCCTTGTCAAGAAAAATTAGGAAATTAGGGTAAAAAATTTAATTAAAGTTTCGGATACACAATTGTCTTTTGACAATTACGCTGATATCAATGTATAATTGTTATTTATAGAGCAGATTGTTGGGTATCATATTTATATCTGCTTCCGCTAATAACTCGGTTTCATAGCTTATCACCCCAGTTTTATAATCCAGTCATCTATCTATATGATTTTTCTGCGACCCAGTCCGCTTAGTCGAATAAATTCTATTACACTAGCACTGTAATATAGTACAATCTGAAAAGAAAGGAGACTGTCTATGGCTAATAACAAGTATTCGCAAGTAACGCCTGAAATAATGAAATTAACGGAATTATGTTATAAAAACAGCAATATCGATCCCAGCCTGTATGAAAAATATGATGTAAAGCGGGGCCTGAGGGATCTTAGCGGTAAGGGAGTTGTAACCGGTCTTACGGAGATCAGCGATATTAGGTCCAGCTATACGGATGAGGACGGAAACACTGTCCCCAGTAAGGGTAAGCTCTATTACCGGGGAATTGATGTGGAGGATATAGTAAGAGGATCCATTGAAAAGAATCATTTTTGCTACGAGGAAACGGCCTATCTCCTTCTGTTTGGTCAGCTTCCCACCTGGGAGCAACTAAAGGAGTTTATGGAGCTCTTGGCCTTTTACAGGACCCTGCCGACCAACTTTGTCCGGGATATTATATTAAAAGCCCCCAGCGGGAATATGATGAATACCCTGGCCCGCAGTGTGTTAACCCTGTATGCCTACGACGAAAAGGGGGATGACACCTCCATACCCAACGTTTTAAGACAATCTCTGCAATTGATAGCCCTTTTCCCCTGTCTGTCGGTTTGGGGCTATCAGGCCTACAGCCACTACCACGGCGGGAAGAGTCTGATAATTCACACCCCAAAACCCGAGCTGTCAACAGCGGAGAATATACTTCGTATGCTTCGACCAGACAAAAAGTATACACACCTTGAAGCCCGCATCCTGGATGTAGCCTTGGTCCTACATGCGGAACACGGGGGAGGAAACAACTCCACCTTTACAACCCATGTAGTATCCTCAACCGGTACCGATACATATTCGGCGGTAGCGGCCTCTCTGGGATCCCTGAAGGGGCCAAAACACGGCGGAGCCAATATAAAGGTTGTCCAAATGTTTGAGGATATAAAAAGATCTGTTTCGGATTGGTCTGATGAAGATGAAATCCGGGAGTATCTGACAAAAATACTGGACAAGGAAGCATTCGATAAGTCGGGTCTAATCTATGGAATGGGTCATGCGGTTTATTCCCTGTCGGATCCCAGGGCTGAGATCCTCAAGGACCTGGCTAAGGACTTAAGCGAAGAGAAGGGGCTGAGCCAGGAGTACAACCTATATACCAGCGTAGAGCGTATAGCCTCAGAGCTCATCAGCAAGAAACGAAGGATCTATAAGGGTGTAAGTGCAAATGTGGACTTTTACAGCGGTTTTGTCTACAAAATGTTGGATTTGCCCATAGAGCTATATACTCCGATCTTTGCAGTCGCCCGTATCGCAGGCTGGAGCGCTCACAGGCTGGAGGAATTGATTAACAGCAGTAAGATTATCAGGCCTTCCTATATTAATGTAAAGGCCCAAGGGACATACCTGCCCATTGATCAAAGGTAGGAAAACACAGTTCAGGCGGTCAATGACCGCCTTTATTTTTTTGATATGCTGTTTTATCTCTTGTGCCAGTTCATAATCTTAAGTAATAAGCTATTGATAATAGGTAGCGTTCAATAGCTATTACCGTTAAGTAGCCATTACCG
>DGDX01000083.1:6692-12518 GCA_002385665.1 Firmicutes bacterium UBA3941 | reverse complement strand
GATCACATACTGTTATACTACTTTAAAAATGACGTGTTATAGCGAAAAATGTTTTAGGCTTGCAGGCAATGGATCTATTCTATCTGCAGCTTGTATAGGACTTTGAAGCCCTCTTCCTCCATTTTTTGTTCCATCTCTGTTGTATTGTGGGAATTGACCCCTATAACCACATTGCTCTTGCCCCCGGTTCCCCTGTAGACTGCCACATTGGAAATATTGGCCCCAAAATCCCCAATGATTTTGGTCAGCTTAGACATAATCCCGGGAGCGTCCTCTGCCTCTATGGTAAATCTGGTTCCCCTCTCACGGAAGCCCAATAGTTCAATAAAGGAGTCGAAGATATCGCTTTCGGTTATTATTCCTACCAGCTTACCATCATCAACGACGGGTAAGAAACTGACACCGTGATCCCGCATCAGGGTGGCTGCCTCTTCCAGAAGGGCGTTTGAGGATATGATAACAGGATCCTTGGTCATAATACTGCTTATTTTGGTCTTAGCCAAGAGATAGTTGACCTCACCAATGCTTAAGGTGGTTGCCATTGAGGGGGATGCCCTTAGAATATCCTCCTTTGAAACCACGCCCACCAGTTTACCATTTTTTAGCACAGGAAGACGCCTGATGTTGTGTTTGGCCATCAATTCCTGAGCGTCGGGAATAGTTTTGTCCGGAGAAATGGTAAAAGGATTGGCCGTCATTTTCTTCCTAACAAACATTCAATCAACCCCCTAAATAAGCTTTTTTAATTTCATCGCTGGACATCAACTCTGAACCGGTGCCTGACAGAACGATGGATCCGGTTTCCATAACATAAGCCCTGTCAGCTACCTGTAATGCCATGTTTGCGTTTTGCTCTACCAGCAGAATTGTGGTCCCCGATTTATTTATACTTTGAATTATATCAAATATTTCCTGGACCAGTATGGGTGCAAGCCCCATTGAGGGTTCATCCAGAAACAGGATCTCAGGCCGACTCATAAGGGCCCGGCCTATAGCCAGCATCTGCTGCTCTCCACCGGATAGGGTTCCGGCTGTTTGCTTTCTCCTGTCCCGAAGAATTGGGAAGCGCTCGTATACCATTTCAAGATCCTCTAGGATACCATCCCTGTCCCGGCGCAGATATGCTCCCAGCTCCAGGTTTTCCAGTACCGTCATACCCGGAAAAACCCGGCGACCTTCCGGCACATGGGAAATACCCATTTTTACCCTTTCCTGGGCTGAAACGTTGGTAATATCCACTCCGTTCAGTATTACCTGACCATTGGTCGGTCTTTGCAGTCCCGATATGGTGCGCAGGGTCGTAGTCTTTCCCGCCCCATTTGCACCGATTAAGACTACAATCTCACCCCGATGCACTTCAAAGGAAACATCCTTTAAAGCATGAATCATACCATAGTGCACATCCATATTCCTAATTTCAAGCATTGTTGATATCCTCCCCCAGATAAGCCTCTATTACCCTCTTATTAGTCCTAACTTCATCCGGTGTACCGCTGGCGATTACCATACCATAGTCCAGAACATAGATGCGCTCACAGATATTCATGACCAGGGTCATATCATGCTCTATAAGAAGAATTGTTAAATTAAACTTTTCCCTTATCCAACCTATGATATCCATAAGGTTGGCAGTTTCCGCAGGGTTCATACCCGCCGCGGGTTCATCCAGCAAAAGCAGCTTGGGGTTTGTGGCAAGAGCCCTTATAATTTCCAGGTGGCGCTGCTCACCATAGGGCAGGTTTCTTGCCAGTTCGTCCTTTTTCTTATCCAGATCAAATATCCTAAGGAGCTCTATGCTATCCTGAAGCAGCTTCTCCTCTTCCCTTTTATATGCCGGAAGATGCAGAAAGCTGGTTAGCAGACCATATTTAATATTTTGGTGCATGGCAATAAGAACATTCTCCAAAACCGTCAGATCCTTGAACAGACGAATGTTCTGAAACGTCCTGGCCAGCCCCTTCTGACAGATACTATGGGGTCTTAGCCCATTAAGAGGGATTCTTTGGTTATCAATGGATAGGTTTATGGTACCACTGTCCGGTACATAGATACCCGTCAGAAGGTTGAACAGGGTAGTCTTACCAGCACCGTTGGGACCTATAAGCCCGACCAACTCACCCTCCATTATGTCCAGGCTGACATTGGATACGGCAGCCAATCCTCCAAAAGCCTTTGTTACCCTTTCCACGCTTAAAATAGGCATAACCTAGTGTCCCCCCTTTTGGGATTTGAATCTATCCCACAATTTATTATTGCCCAGCTTACTGAATACAGATAAGGAAATCTCCCTGGATCCCATAAGGCCCTGGGGCCTGAAGATCATAATGACTATCAGGATAAGGGAGTAAAGTACCATTCGTATTTCAGGGAAGGACTGAAGGTAGGTGGATATAAGGGCCAGTAAAATCGCGGCCAGCATGGATCCAGACAGACTTCCAAGCCCTCCGAGAACTACTATAACCAATACATCTACGGACTTTAAAAAGCCGAACAAATTCGGTTCCAGGTAGTAGAAATATGATGCATAGATAGCCCCTGCGATACCTGCACAGGCAGCACCTATGATAAATGCGATTACCTTATATCTTATTGTATCTACCCCCATAGACTCGGCAGCAATTTCATCTTCCCTGATGGAGATGCATGCACGGCCATGGGCGGATTTAACGAAGTTTGAAAGGAGCAGGACAATACCCACTGTAAATATAAACAGCCAGGTCCAGTTAATAAACTGGGGGATTCCTATCAATCCCGCTGCACCGTTGGTAATCTCCAGATTAAGAAATATAATTCGGATTATTTCAGACATTCCAAGGGTCGCTATGGCCAGATAATCCCCCCGGAGCCTCAAGGTAGGCAGACCTACCAGAAAGCCCAGAATTGCAGCTGCGACAGCACCTAAAACTACCCCCAGAATAAAGCCGGGTATGGTGGGCATTCTCATGGTTACTATGGCACAGACGTATGCCCCAACGGACATAAAGCCTGCATGCCCTAGGGAAAACTGTCCGGTAAAGCCGGTGATAAGGTTGAGGCTGACGGCCAATATGATGTTAATACCGATTGTAACCAGAGTTGCCTGAAAATAGCCGCTGATAAGATTGGTCATGATCAAAATCTGTACGATTGCATAGACGAGACCAAGTGCGATGAATTTCCTCATAACTTACACCTTCTCCCTAGTATTTTTCCCCAACAACCCAGAGGGCTTAATTATGAGGATGAGTATCAGGATGCCAAACACCACCGCATCCCTGAACATGGAGCCTCCATAACCGGACACCATGACCTCTACCGCACCTATAAAGTAACCGCCTATCATGGCTCCGGGAATAATGCCGATACCTCCAAAAACCGCGGCTATAAAGGCCTTAAGACCCGGCACAACCCCCATCAGGGGATTAATAGTGTTGTAGTAGATCCCTACCAGTATGCCTGCAGCCCCGGCCAGGGCTGAACCCAGGGCAAAGGTAAAGGAGACCGTGGAGTTTACGTCTATTCCCATCAGCTGGGCTGCGTCCCTGTCCATGGAAACAGCACGCATCGCCTTCCCCAGCCTGGTCCTTTTAACTATAAACTGTAGTAGAGCCATCAATAATATGGTAATGCCAACGAGGATAATCTGTTGCATGGAGATAACTATGTTCCCCACCTTAAACCTTTGGGCCAGAATGCCCGTTACTTCGGGATAGGTCCTCACGTTGGCCTTAACAAAGAACATGGTGCCATATTCCAGGAACAGGGATACCCCTATGGCGGTGATAAGTACTGAAATCCTTGCTGCATTTCTCAGAGGCCTGTAAGCTATCCTTTCTATAAGAACACCCAAAATAGTGCATACCAACATGGCGATAAGCAAGGAGGGTACAAGACCCAGTTTTAAAAAGGTCATGCAAAAATACCCTACATAGGCTCCTATCATATATATATCACAGTGTGCAAAATTAATTAATCTAATAATTCCATATACCATGGTATAACCCAGAGCAATAAGGGCATATATACTTCCCAGGGTTATACCGTTAACTATCTGTTGTAATAATTTATCCAAACCCTTTCCTCCCTTTCCCCCAAAAAAGCTTGAAGGATTAAGTCTTCTTTTTAGTATAGCTTGTTTTTGGGCTTATTTCCACTATATTTTAATAAAAATTCCTGCCAAATCATAGATATGTTACATAAAAGACCAGCATTACCAATAATATAAATAAGCGGGGAAAAGGATCTCCCCGCTTACCTATAGTTAATTCTTTGTGTATGTCTGTGTTACACAGGGTGGTTATTGTGATACCTTTTCACTGGTATGCTGCTTACCATCCTTGAGACTTATAACCACTATAGCTTTTACCGGGTTATGATTCTCATCAATGCTGAAGGAACCGGTAACGCCCGCAAAATCCTCTGTGGAAGCCAAGGCATCCTTAAGAGCTTCTCTATCTACCTTTCCGGCCCTCTTCAAACCGTCCACCACAAACATGGCCAAATCGTATCCCAAGGCGTTAAAGGCATCGGGTTCTCTGCCGTATTCCTCCTTGAAATCTTCGATGAACTGTACAACCAAGGGGTCCTTATCCAATGAGGAATAGTGGTTGGAGAAATAGATATCGTTTAAAGCTTCTTCCCCTGCCAGTTTCACAAGGTCCGGGGAATCAAAACCGTCAGCTCCCAGGATGGGAACATCGATTCCCAGATCACGGGCCTGTTTGATGATAAGCCCGGCTTCCTCGTAGTATCCGGGCAGGAAGATCACATCAAAGTCCTCGCTCTTGATGCTTGTCAGGATGGCGTTAAAGTCCGTATCCCCTTTAACAAAGGATTCCTTGGCAACTATAGTACCCCCACCCTCTGTAAAGGTCTTCTCAAAGTTTTCGGCTAACCCCTTACCATAATCGCTGGAATTATCCATTATAATTACGGCCTTCTTCTTTGAAAGGTTGTTTAGGGCATAGTTTGCCATACCGGTACCCTGATAGGAATCGTTAAAGCATATGCGGAAGGCATATTCCTTAACCCCTGATTCGTCCACAGTAACTTCATCTGCAGTCGCAGAACCCGATGCTACCGGCACCTTGGCCTTTTCTGCTACTGGTATCTGGGACATAAAGGAACCGGATGTTGCCGGACCTAAGATGGCAACCACCTTATCCTGTTCTATCAGCTTGTTGGCCAGGGTAGTGGCCTCTTGTGGCTCCGACTTATTATCGTATTTAATAAGAGTAATTTTCTTGCCGTCTATCCCACCGGCTTCGTTTACTTGTTTAATGGCCAGTTCAATGCCATCTACTGAGCTTTGTCCATAGGTTGCTACTCCACCTGAAAGCTCATAATTGACTCCGATTCTGATCTCGTCATCGCTACCAGCTCCCGGCCCAGTACAGCCAATGAAAAGAGCTGTAACCAATAAAACCGATAATGCAATAAGTAATAGTCTCTTCATTCATAATCCTCCTCTTACATATACAACAAAAGCCCTTCGCTGTAGCATGCTAAAGTGCCTTTGTTCATTATTATATACCCAGCCTTATAATTATTCAATCATCTTTTTAAAAATAATTGCCAAATCAGCAATCCTGGTAACCGGAGGTCTCATAAAATCCTTCCGGGATAAATATGAATAAGTAATATCAAAAACAGGCATTATTAAATGTAGGACTACCATCTGGAATAAAACCTTGTGGTTATTCATAAAATCAACCAGGTATAGGATTAGTATATATCTTATGCTTGGTTGATTATGACGTGACGGAAAGATGTTATTCGTTACAGATTTTATATAAAGAATATAACGGGTTGTGTTGGTTAAACATATATAGGTAATGGCTATTGAAT
>DGDX01000083.1:5358-6444 GCA_002385665.1 Firmicutes bacterium UBA3941 | reverse complement strand
TAATACAATAATAGGGAGGAATCAGTATGCCAAACATAAAGGACGCTATGGACAGAATAAGAATACTGCAATGCCCAACCGGGCAACTGGAAGAACGAGTGGCGGAAATTTTGGAAGGTTATAACATTTCCCCTAGAAGCGAGATCCTTATAAGCAGGGAAAAAAGGCTGGACAGAGATGGCGCCGAGGCCTATACCGTTACCATCTCCGATAGGTTGGATCCCACCTTAACCCTTCTGGCCAAATCCGGAGCGGATGACTATGTTGTTCAAGTAAAGGATGTATACTTTAACTAGATGTATTTTCTGATTATCTCGAATACCTCTTCCAGGCTGTCATCGCCCCCATTTTCAAGAATAGCCCTCCTAACGCAGCCCTTCATGTGATCATGCAGGATTTCCGCGTTGACCTTCCTGAGTATGGATATGGTGGCCATGATCTGTCTTGATACATCTATGCAGTATCTATCTTCCTCCAGCATCTTGATTATTCCGTCTACCTGGCCCCTGGCGATTTTTAGGTTTCTGAATACCGGACTGTTTTTATCCCTATGCATAATATCCCTCCAACCCTACAGATAATTTATTAAGAAGGATGCCGAATTCCGGGCATCCTCCTTTGTTTATCATATAACTTCTACCTTTATCAGATCATATCCTGCATCTTCAATAGCCTGGCTGAGAGTGGCTTCATCGATATCCTTTGACAGCTCAATTACGCTATACTGTCCCTTCAGGTTAACATCTACGCCCTCCACCCCTTCAAGTTCTTTCAAGGCGTTGGCTACGTGCATTACGCAATGTTGGCAGCTCATACCTTCAATTGATAGTTTTTTCTTTATCATAATGATCCTCCATTCTCTTTCGATTCTGCTGCTGTCCTTCAAACCACTTTCCCTGTTAAATGGTTCAGTGCAGCATAACCTCCTACTTATTTAACCTCTTATATATTGTCAGAAACTATTATATTGTACCAATCCCTTTTTTATATATTGTACCAATCCTTTTTTTATATCTTAAGGCGTCGTGCTTCGGTAATGGCTATTGAACGCTCATTCCGACATCGATTTGGAGAAAACTAAGGCTT
>DGDX01000083.1:465-5174 GCA_002385665.1 Firmicutes bacterium UBA3941 | reverse complement strand
GCTTAAAGCTACGGCTTTTCTGCAATTCCATAAGCCAAGTTTTCTTAACCAAATCAATGAAGTCATCCGCTTATCAATAGCTCATTACCTAAGATTATAAAATAGCACAAGAGGTTACCTTATACATATCAGGCAAATGATTCGGGTTTAAACCTCTTTAACCTCAAGGCGTTGGTGACTACGGATACGGAGCTAAAAGCCATTGCCGCAGCCGCAATCATGGGATTGAGAAGCGGTCCGCCAAACAGGTGCAGAAGCCCCGCAGCAATAGGTATCCCCGCTGTATTATACCCAAAGGCCCAAAATAGGTTTTGCTTTATATTGGTTATGGTCTTCTTGCTCAGGGAAATGGCGGTGGACACATCCATCAGATCGCTTTTTATAAGAACAATATCGGCGGATTCCATAGCCACATCGGTACCCGAGCCTATGGCGATGCCTATATCCGCCTGGGCCAGGGCCGGAGCATCGTTGATCCCATCCCCCACCATGGCAACCTTCTTGCCGGTATCCTGCAGTTTCTTTATCTCCTGAGCCTTATCCTGAGGCAGTACCTCAGCAAGAACCCTGTCTATACCTACCTGTCTTGCTATGGCCTCAGCAGTCCGGCGGTTATCCCCGGTAACCATTACCACTTCCAGACCCAGCCTGTGAAGGGCGTTGACTGCCTCCCGGCTGCTCTCCTTGAGTACATCGGCAACGGCAATTATGCCCCCGAGTCTTCCGTCTATGCTTACATACATAGGGGTTTTACCCTCATTGGCCAGCCTTTCCGAGTCGGAAACCGCCTCCCCCAGCTGGATCTGCCTGTCATCCATAAGCCGCTTGTTGCCAAGGAGCAAGTCCTTTCCGGATATCCTTGCTTCGATACCGTGTCCGGGTATGGCATTAAAGCCCTCCAATGAATAAAGCTCCATGCCCCTCTCCCGGGCCATTTCAACAATGGATTCCCCCAGGGGGTGCTCCGAACCCTTTTCGGCGGATGCCGCCAGCCTGAGGAGTTCGTCCTCATCTGTTTCGCCGTATAAAAGTATATCGGTGACCTTGGGCTGTCCCAGAGTAATAGTCCCTGTCTTATCCAATACCACGGTATCCACCTTGTGAGCTATCTCCAGCGCTTCTCCGCTCTTTATAAGAACTCCGTACTCCGCACCTTTACCCGTCCCCACCATTATGGCGGTAGGGGTTGCCAACCCCAATGCACAGGGACAGGCAATAACCAGAACGGATATGAAGATGGTGAGGGAAAACACCGCTGATTCCCCGCTAAGCCACCAACCCAGTCCCGCTATAACCGCAATACCAAATACGATGGGCACAAAATATCCGGATATAATATCCGCCATCTGGGCGATGGGTGCCTTGCTGCCCTGAGCCTCTTCCACCAACTTAATTATTTGAGCCAGGGCAGTATCGCTGCCTACCCTGGTGGCTTTAAATCGGAAGGAACCAGTCTTGTTAAGGCTGCCTCCCACCACATTGTCTCCCGGCTTCTTCTCAACGGGTATGCTCTCCCCTGTCAACATGGACTCGTCTACTGATGTCAGGCCTTCCACTACCTGACCATCAACCGGGATACTCTGTCCGGGCCTTACTACTATAATATCCTCGACCTCTACTTCCTCTACCGGTATGGTAATCTCCTTCCCGTCCTGGATTACCACCGCCATCTTTGGTGCAAGGTCCATAAGCTTCTTAATGGCATCGGATGTACGTCCTTTGGCAACGGTTTCCAAGGTCTTCCCCAGAAGTATCAGGGTGATTATAACCCCTGCGGTTTCAAAGTACAGGTGCATGGCATAGTCCGTGTTCCCCAGGTATATCTGCCATATGGCGTAGAGACCGTATATAAAGGCTGCCGATGTACCCATAGCCACAAGGGAGTCCATATTTGGGCTGCCCTTGAACATGGTTTTAAAGCCAACGGTATAGAATTTATATCCCGCAATGACAGTGGGAATAGTAAGAAACAATTGAACCAGGGCAAAGTTCAAAGGATTGATGTCCGGGTCTATGAACCTGGGAAGAGGCAATCCTATCATGTGTCCCATGGCTATATAAAACAGCGGAACCGTAAAGACCAGGGATACTATAAATTTGGTCCACATAGTGGAAATTTCCCTCTCCCTTCGGACCTTGTCAATATCCCCCCGGCTATCGGTTTGGATCTCCATAGGCCTATATCCGGCCTTTACGATGGCCTCCCTTATCTGGGACAGCCTGACTACCTCCGGATTGTAAACAACCCTTGCCCTCTCCGTAGCAAGATTGACCTCTCCCCTTTCAATCCCATCCAGCTTGCCCAATGCCCTTTCCACGGCTCTGGAGCAAGCGGCGCAGGTCATCCCCTCAATAGGGATTACAACCTCGCGATTCTTCTGTTCTTCCCTTACGCTGTAGCCTGCCTCTTCTACTGCCCTTTTTATGTTCTCAAGATCAACCCCGTCCCCGTGCAACACCGTCAGGGTCTCGGTAGCAAAATTCACACTGGCCTTGTCCACTCCTTCAAGTCTGCCAACCCTCCGTTCTACGGCATTGGCGCAGGCGGTACAGGTCATTCCATCTATTCTTAAAACTTCCTTTTTAGCAGCCATGTAATCAACTCCCATGAAATATCTTGACTTTACGCTTTGTACTTATAAGTCCTCCACTTTTCAATAGCTCATTACCTGAGATTATGAATCAGCACCCATGATTAATTCTTGCATATTGTATCTATAAAACGGTACAGTAATGCTTCCGTTAGATAATAGAACTTCTTAATTAGATATACTTTTGGGTAAGTATAGTAAGACTAAATATAGTTTTTCCTATATTCGATGAAGCAAACTCATATCATAATACTATACCCCCCTGGGGTATTATATACCACATCCACTAACTTTTCAATCATTATTTTAGCTTCCCATATTTTTATTTCCTCATTTTTAAGAGAACTGATATGCCCCATAAGCCTTGTAGGAATACTCTTGCAGATCTCGTCTCCTTTCACTGAGACCATAGGTGTATAATAAAGGATGTTAAGGATATTTTGTACAGAAGAATTCCCCAAAAAATACGGATTTTATAAAAAAATCTGGTTCCTGTGACAGAACCATCCATGTTGATTGACAAAAAAATCACAAAACCTGTTGTTTTGGTAATATGCCCTTTACAAATTCCCGTATAAGTAATAGAATTGTTATGTAAAATGTATACAAAGATATACTTACAAATATCTAGTCATTTAAAGTTTCAAAAAAACCGGATTATTAACATAATAACCTGGCTCATTTA
The DNA here is from genome assembly GCA_002385665.1 of Firmicutes bacterium UBA3941. GTDB lineage: Bacteria > Bacillota > Clostridia > Caldicoprobacterales > UBA3941 > UBA3941. The sequence goes on along the minus strand of DGDX01000083.1, from coordinate 1,898 downwards.
ATTATGTCTTTTTTGAAGCTTACTATTAATTATTATAGGAGGGTCATTCATATGGGTAAAAAGATGAGGACTATGGATGGCAACACTGCTGCCGCGCATGTGGCTTATGCGTTTACAGATGTAGCTGCTATCTATCCCATTACTCCATCATCCAACATGGCTGAAGTTGTAGATGAATGGAGTGCACATGGTCGAAAAAATATATTTGGACAAACGGTGAGATTGACCGAGATGCAGTCCGAGGCAGGTGCCGCCGGTGCTATGCACGGGGCATTGGCAACCGGATCACTGGCAACAACCTTTACGGCATCTCAGGGCTTGCTCCTTATGATTCCAAATATGTACAAGATGGCCGGTGAACTGTTACCGGGGGTTATGCATGTAAGCGCCCGTGCTGTAGCGTCTCATGCACTTTCAATTTTCGGTGACCATTCAGACGTTATGGCTACCCGTCAAACCGGATTTGCCCAGTTGGCATCCGGTAGTGTACAAGAGGTCATGGACCTGGCTGGAATAGCACACCTGGCTGCCATTAAATCCAGGGTACCGTTCCTGCACTTCTTTGATGGTTTCAGGACTTCCCATGAGTATCAAAAGATCGAAGTCCTGGAGTATGATGAATTAGCATCTTTGGTAGACTACGAAGCCATCGACAGGTTCCGTAAAAACTCCCTTAGCCCGGAAAGCCCTGTAACCAGGGGTACAGCCCAAAATCCCGATGTCTTCTTCCAGGCCAGAGAGGCATCAAATCCTTTCTACAATGCAGTACCTGACATTGTAAATGAGTATATGGGCAAAATCTCCGAGCTGACAGGTCGCGAATATAAGCCCTTTAACTACTACGGTGCACCCGATGCAGAGTATATTATCGTAGCTATTGGTTCAGTTACACAGACAATAGAGGAAACCGTAGATTACTTAATGGCCAGAGGGGAAAAAGTAGGTCTTATTAAGGTACATCTATACAGACCTTTCTCCGAAAAATACTTCCTGGATGTCCTGCCGGCCACCGTTAAGAAGATTGCCGTACTGGATCGTACCAAAGAGCCCGGTGCAGTAGGAGAACCCCTATATCAGGATGTAAAGGCTATTCTATACGGCAGGGAAAATGCTCCTTGCGTTATCGGCGGTAGGTATGGACTGGGTTCAAAGGATACTACTCCTACCCACATCAAGGCCGTATTTGACAATCTTAAGAGAGATGATGCCAAGGATGGCTTTACTCTGGGAATCATAGACGATGTAACCAATACATCCCTTACTCCCTCCGAGTATATCAATACCTCACCCGAAGGAACAGTACGTTGCAAATTCTGGGGCTTAGGTTCCGATGGTACTGTTGGTGCCAACCAGAATGCTATCAAGATTATTGGTGATAATACGGACATGTATGCCCAGGCATACTTCTCCTATGACTCCAAGAAATCCGGTGG
>DGDX01000083.1:0-338 GCA_002385665.1 Firmicutes bacterium UBA3941 | reverse complement strand
GGGGTTACCGTTTCCCATCTGCGCTTTGGAAAACAGCCAATTAAATCCACCTACTTAATAGATGAAGCTGATTTCATCGCCTGCCATAACGAGGCATACGTAAACCGTTTGGATGTAATTAAGGGACTGGCCAAGAACGGTACTTTCCTCCTTAACTGCACATGGAGTCCAGAAGAGCTGGATGAGCATTTACCGGCTTCCATGAAACGCTATCTGGCTAAAAACAATATTGATTTCTATATAATCGATGCTCTGCACATTGCAGAAGGCGTTGGCCTGGGCGGCAGAATCAACATGATAATGCAGACCGCATTCTTTAAACTGGCCAACATCATCCC
>DGDX01000011.1:3143-5141 GCA_002385665.1 Firmicutes bacterium UBA3941 | reverse complement strand
CATCAATGTCACGCACTCAACATGAGCTGTCTGAGGGAACATGTCCACGGGCTGAACCTTAACTACCCTGTACCCTCTTTCCGACAAATAGGCTAAATCTCTGGCCAGGGTAGCTGGGTTACAGGATACATAGACCATTCTTTCAGGCTGTGCTTGGATTATGGCTTCCAGCAGCTTTTCATCACAGCCCTTGCGTGGGGGATCTACCACAATAACATCAACTTTTAAGCCTTCGTCAATCATATCCTGGACCACAAGCTCTGCCTGTCCCACTATAAACTCTACATTATGGATATCGTTTTCCAAAGCATTTATCCTTGCATCCTCTATAGCCTGGGGTACAACCTCTATCCCATACACCTTTGCCGCCTTACGCGCCATGAAAAGGGAGATGGTCCCAATGCCGCAATATGCATCCAGAACTACTTCCCTTCCCGTAAGGCCTGCATAATCCAGCGCCTTATTGTAGAGTACAGCCGTCTGTATAGGGTTTACCTGAAAAAAGGAGAGGGGCGAAATCCTGAATTTCAGCCCATCAATGTAATCAACTATATGATCCCTTCCCCATAGGACAATGTTTTCCTCACCCAATATCACATTGGTTTTTTTACTGTTAACGTTCTGGACAACGCTTACCAGGCCGGGGACATTATCCCTAAGCCTCTCTACCAGCCTATCCCCTTTGGGCAACTGGGTACCATTTGTTACAATAACCACCATTACTTCTCCGCTTTCAAAACCAACCTTGCTTACCAGGTGGCGAAGGATGCCCTTATGAGCCGTCTCATCATAAACAGGGATGTCAAACTCATTAATATAGTCCCTAACCAGCTTAACTATGGTATCGTTGACGCTGTGTTGAATATGACAAGTATCTATATCGATAAGGTTATGGCTTCTGGGGGCATAAAAGCCAATAGCCGGCTTATCCCCCAGCATGCCAATAGGAAATTGCATCTTGTTCCGGTAATGCCATGGCTCTTCCATGCCTAAAGTGTCGTGGATTATGATATCTTCCAGATTTCCTATCCTTTCCAGGGCATCCTTAACAAGCTGCTTCTTAAATTCCAGTTGCAGCTCGTAGGACATATGCTGGAGCTGGCATCCGCCACATCTCTTCGCATATTGACATATGGGCTCAACCCGCTGGTCTGAAGGCTTCAATATGTCTATCAGCTTTCCATAGCCATATCTTTTCCCTACCTTGACCGCTTTTACTTTTACTCTTTCTCCGGGAAGAGCCCCGGTTACGAACATGGTAAATCCGTCTATCCTTCCTATGCCTTCGCCGTTAGAGCCTAAATTGTCTATGTCCATAATGTAGTCACGGTTCTTAATGACCGGAACTTCCTTCGATTTCCTATTATTCAAACAGAATTACTCCTTCTTATTTTTTAGTAAGTTCTCTTACCAGACCGCTACCTGACCGTCTGTCCTGGGCTCGGTTGCGCCGCACAAAACGCCCTCATCATTTCTCCAGATTATTTCTCCTCTACCAAAGGTTCCACTGCTTGCCCTAACCACAATGTCGTGACCTGCCCGCATCAGCTCTAAAGCCAACCTATTGTCGAAGCCATGCTCGACCTCTATGGTCTTACCACCGACCCATTGCCACCTCGGCCTGTCCAGGGCCTCCTGGGGGTTCATCATGTAGTCTATGGTATTAACCATAACCTGAAGATGGGCCTGGGGCTGCATAAATCCGCCCATTATTCCAAAGGGACCAACCGGTTTACCTCCCTTGGTCAGGAAGCCGGGGATAATGGTATGATAGGGTCGTTTGCAGCTTCCGACACAGTTGTCAGACTCCTCGTCCATGTTAAAGTTGGCTCCTCTATTATGGAGTGCAATCCCTGTGCCCGGCACAACAAGTCCCGAACCAAATCCCATGTAATTGCTTTGGATGAATGAAACCATATTTCCGTCCCCATCGGCAGTGCATAGATATACGGTTCCTCCCTTGGAGGGATTACCCGCTTCCGGCATAATAGCCTTATC
>DGDX01000011.1:2148-2811 GCA_002385665.1 Firmicutes bacterium UBA3941 | reverse complement strand
GTATCCTCTGTATTCCACACTTATGGGCTCAACCCATTCCGGATAATAGTCTGCTAAATCCTCCTTGGATATGAATCCGCCGTACTCTTTAGAGAAGTCATCGATCCTCTGGGCCAGCTCCCCGCGATAGAAATCCTCCGCCATGGTTTCTGCGATCTTTCTTAGGGTTTTCCCATGGTCCTTTAGTGTGACATAGTCTCCGGGGCCAGGGCAAGCTCCCCCCGGTGCAAAGGTCTCAAACCAGGGTTCAAATTCCTTTCCCGTTTTCCTCAATTTATCGTAACCCCTGTATGATCCCTGCCAGGCTGCCCCAACTGTGGGTTGAAGAGTAAAACCTTCCTCTGCATACCTGATGGCAGGTTCCAATACCTCCTCAAAGGGCAGCTTCCCAAACCGCTTGGACAGTTCTGCCCAGGCCGCAGGTGCACCCGGGACGTTCACCGGAATGAAGCCGTGTTCGGGCATTTCAGTATATCCCCTTTCCCTCAATGCTTCCAGGCTTATTGACTTGGGTGAGGGTCCGCTACTGTTTAATCCATGAAGCTTGCCGCCCGTCCACACCAGAGCAAAGGCATCACCGCCTATTCCATTGGATGTAGGCTCTACAACTGTCAGGGTAACCGCAGTTGCTATGGCTGCATCAATGGCATTTCCACCTTTTTT
>DGDX01000011.1:1649-1858 GCA_002385665.1 Firmicutes bacterium UBA3941 | reverse complement strand
ACATTCCTTCTGGATGGATAACTATAGGCCAACGAATCAAACTGAAATTTCAAATCCCATTCCCCCTTTGCATTTGTAACCCTTTTTACTGCCCCACACTCTCGCAGAATCAACCGGTGCTTCTAATGCCATTGTACTAACCGCCGCATTAAATGGCAAGAACATTATCATGAAAGACCTTACGGGGCCTCTATCGTTGATTATATTCC
>DGDX01000011.1:870-1359 GCA_002385665.1 Firmicutes bacterium UBA3941 | reverse complement strand
GACAAGATACTTGAAGACTAAGAAACAGGTTTTAAGGCAGGCCTTTAAGGCAGCCTTTCCAAACACCATACCTATTTTTGCGGGGTTTACCTTTTTAGGGATGGCCTATGGCATATACATGAACGCTATGGGTTTTAGCTTTCTATACCCTATGTTGATGAGCCTTACCATCCTGGCCGGATCCATCGAGTTTGTTACTGTGGGTTTGTTGTTGGAACCCTTTGATCCCCTGAGGGCTTTCTTTATGGCCTTGACCATCAATGCACGCCACCTCTTCTATGGAATATCCATGCTGGAGAAATATCGGGTTCCGGGGATTAAGAGGTTTTATCTAATCTTTGGAATGTGTGACGAATCCTTTTCTGTAAACTATATGGCTGATATACCTGAGGGTGTGGATAAGGGCTGGTTCCAATTCTTTGTCACTGCCCTCAATCACAGCTATTGGGTTTTGGGCGCAACCTTAGGCGGCTTATTGGGACAAGTAAT
>DGDX01000011.1:0-657 GCA_002385665.1 Firmicutes bacterium UBA3941 | reverse complement strand
GAAGAAAGCCATCATAGTTCCTTAATCGGACTTACGGTCTCTGCAATCTGTCTCATACTTTTTGGAAGCGATGGATTTATCATCCCCGCTATGGTTCTCATATTGTTAATCCTGACCATTTTTAGGAAAGCTTTTGTAAAGGCAGGTGTTGTAAGATGACCATGAATGTCACCCAGCATATAATAACCATCCTGGCGGTGATTCTGGGGACTATGGCCACACGTTTTCTCCCCTTCATTCTATTTCCTGCCGATAAGCCTACCCCGAAATATGTGGAATACCTGGGAAAGATGCTGCCGGCAGCGGTTCTGGCCCTCCTGGTAGTATATAGCCTAAAGGATGTTGAGATCCTCACAGGGAACCACGGGATACCGGAATTAATCGCCATAGCTGTAGTAGTAGCCCTTCACCTTTGGAAAAAGCAAATGCTCCTTTCCATAGCGGGAGGAACCATTACCTATATGCTATTGGTACAGTTCATATTCTAATTGTGACTAGTACAAGGCATTTATTATACAAACACATTAATATTTATACAATTTATCCGTATATTTATTAAAATATGTCTTTACACTTCCCCATTCTTGATATAAAATAGTATTTATAAAGCCAGTCAAAAACAGAATACTAATTTTTTTGTGGGAGTGAAATAGATGA
>DGDX01000014.1:10253-16565 GCA_002385665.1 Firmicutes bacterium UBA3941 | reverse complement strand
AGATGTGTATAAGAGACAGATATTATACCATATCTTTTTGGAATTTGTACCCTACCGATTAGGAGGATTAATTATGATGATTGTATAGTAAAGTTCACTTGAATTGAGCGAGATATTTTAGTATCATAAGGGCATAATCTTCCATCTATGTATAGACTTTCTATGATTCATATAGCAAGCATGTTATCAGCATGGATTATTCATAATTCAATTCCTTTTGTGACGTATCCAATAGCCGGAATGGTCTTTTAATAAAATAAATTCATAAGGAGGAGCAAAATGTTATCAAGGGAAGAACGTATTAAATGGTTTCTGCATGACCGGTTTGGTATGTTTATTCATTGGGGTATTTACGCCATCCCTGCCAGAGGTGAGTGGGTTCGCAGTCAGGAAAGAATAAGCATCGAAGACTACCAGCCCTTTTTTGAAGAATTTGATCCTATCTATTACAATCCCAGGGAATGGGCCAGAGCAGCCAAGGAGGCAGGTATGAAATATGCCGTTATGACCGCTAAGCACCATGACGGTTTTTGTCTCTTTGATAGCCAACTTACAGACTATAAGGCTACGAATACCCCTGCCGGAAGGGATCTGATTAAGGAATATGTTGACGCTTTCCGTGCTGAAGGCCTCAAGGTAGGCTTTTATTATTCCATAATCGACTGGCATCATCCCGATTACCCTGCATATGGCGACCGACATCATCCCATGAGGGATAATGAGGATTGGAAGGACAGAGAAAAAGATAAGGACTTTTCCAGGTATATCGAATATTTCCATGGTCAGGTTAAGGAACTGGTCACAAATTACGGAAAGATCGATATCATGTGGTTTGACTTTTCATATGATGATATGACAGGCGAAAAATGGGAGGCTACCAGGTTGGTTGAAATGATACGAAAGATCCAGCCTGGAATCATCATAGATAACCGTCTAACCCAGCATGGTGATCACGATGATCTCAAACCCTACTCCGGAGATTTTGCATCGCCTGAGCAGATCATTCCCCCGGAGGGTATCAGGAATCAAAAAGGAGAGCTGATCCCTTGGGAGGCCTGTATAACTATGAACAACAACTGGGGTTATGCAGCAGCCGATAAGGACTTTAAGTCCCCCAAACAGCTCATCCGCGCCTTGGTGGAATGCGTCAGCAAGGGCGGCAATATGCTGCTCAATGTAGGTCCTGATGCAAAGGGACAAATTCCCAAGGAATCCTTGAAGATTCTGGCCGAAATCGGGGAATGGATGAAGCAAAATGGTGACAGCATCTACGGTTGTGGGATAGCCGATCTTCCTAAACCCGAATGGGGCAGGTACACACAGAATGGGAACAGGCTATATGCTCATATATTTGACAGGGGAATTGGCCCTATAGCCGTCCAAGGACTTAAACCCAAGGTAAAACGTGCCCGCCTCCTGGCAGATAAATCTGAGGTCAATATAGATACTCCCTGGACCTCTATGCACTACGGCGATGCTACTTTTATAAACCTACCGAGTTCACAATTACCAGATGACATAGACACTGTGGTAGAATTGGAATTGGAGTAATTAAGGCAAAGGGAGATGAAGCTGGATGACAGCCCGCTTCATCTCCCTCTGTTATAGCAACAATAAATCTCTAACCGATAAAGTCCCCTCTAACCGGTTATTTTTCATTATATCAAGGCAAATTCTCTAATAATTGGCCTGTCCGCCGCCTCCAAAACCCTGAGACGAACATGATCCGTGATTATTGGTTCGAACCTATCGATCTTCTTATGTCCTATGGCACTGCCCCGGACCAGTTCTACCCATTTGCCAGCCTTTTTGTAGTCCAGTACATAATCCCTGACCCTCTCCCCATGTTTAATATCCTCCATGAGAATAATATGGGATATCTTCCTCGGTGAGTCGAGGCTCATCTCCAATACTTCCTCCGTCCCCGATGCTTTCTTTATAGGATTGGAAAAGGTTTCACGCACCCATTGACCGAATTCCCTGGCCCTTATAGCATCCGGATCCGGAATTAGGCCCCTGTCATCTGGTGCAATGTTGAGTAAGAGATTAGTTCCATGTCCTACGGACCGATAGTATATATCCTTTAGCTCCTCAAGGGAAAGCAGATTTTCTTCACTGTTGGGATGCCAAAACCACTGTTTCCGTCTTATAGGTACATCGCATTCCGCCGGTAACCAGACCGGGGTATCCGCCCATTTTATGGTATCATCGGTAAACATGCTGATCTTGATATCGCTGACAGTATTCCAGCAAGGGTATGGAGCAACTCCATCTTCATTTCCCACCCATCTTATGGTTGGAGCCCCCATATTAAAGATCATAGCCTCAGGCTGATATTTTTTAACCAAACCTATAATCCTTGCCCAATCATACTGACGCCCTTCAGAGCCTGCGCCATCGAACCAGAGCTCTACCAAGGGGCCATATCCTGTTAGAAGTTCAGTCAATTGTTCAGCGTAGAAATCATCGTAGGCTTCCTTATCCGAATATCTGGGTTCATGTCTGTCCCAAGGGGATAGGTATAGGCCAAAGAGGATTCCTTCCTCTTGACAGGCTTTGGCACATTCCCCTACTACATCGCCTTTGCCATCCTTCCATGGACTTGATTTAACCGAATAATCCGTAGTTCCCGTAGGCCAAAGACAAAACCCGTCATGATGCTTAGCTGTAAGTATAAAATATTTAAATCCCGCAGATTTAGCAGTTCTAACCCATTGCCGGGCATCCAACTGACTCGGATTAAATTTTGCGGGATCATCGGTGCCATCTCCCCACTCCTGATCGCAAAAGGTATTAATCCCGAAATGACAAAACATTCCCATCTCCAAATCCTGCCATGCCATTTGGGGCATGGTTGGTTTTACCAACTTTACTTCGCCCATTTTATTCCCCCCCTTTTCATAAAACTCCTTTACTCGTCCGGGTATTGATTTCGTCATCATCTATAAGCCAAATCCGTTGAATTGAAAAACATATCCATAGTTGGTTTCTTTTGTTTCTTTTATTCTATATTAACGGCATAATTAAAATCAACCATATATTATTAGTCTATGGATATAACCAAAGACCGTTTTGCCTTTATTTATGATATAATAATTGCAAATAATGTAATAAAACCTTAGGGTTTTATCCGATGCATTTATTGAATCGGTGTAAAGCAATTAAATTTAGGCTTGCACTTATGATATAAAAATTATACTATCTAGTTGCGAAAATACCTATCATCACAAGATCAGGTATATCATATGATCATGTGATGAAATCAATGTATTTTCGCAACACATGAATCAAAGGTAATTTTTTATGACACCTGAGATATAGAAATATGTTTGTTGTAAAACACCTAAAAAGAGAGGGGTATGGTAATGAAAATAGAACATGATTTTCACGTGCATACACATCTATCATCCTGTTCAAGCGATCCTAAGGCTACCGTAGAAAACTATTTAAGACTGGCAAAGGATAGGGGTTTAAAGCTCATAGGCTTTGCAAACCATTTCTGGGATAGCAATGTACCCGGTGCCTCTGAATGGTATAAGCCCCAAGATTTTGACCATATTATGAAAATTAAGGATGAAATCCCACAGGACACCTTAGGTGTCAAAATTCTCATCGGCTGCGAGACAGAATACTGTGGAGACGGCAAGGTAGGAATAACCAAAGAGGTCGCCAAGCAGCTGGACTTTGTTCTAATACCCATATCCCACCTGCATATGGAGGGTTTTGTAAGGGATAAAAGTATAACCTCCCCGGAAGATGTGGCCAAGCTCATGGTTGACCGTTTTAAAGAGGTTCTGGAATTGGATCTGGCTACAGGTATCGCCCACCCATTTATACCTCTGGGCTTTAAAAATGTGGATGAGATTTTATCCCATATATCCGACGACGAATTTAGAGATTGCTTTAAAAGGGCTGCAGAATTGGGTGTAAGCATAGAACTCAATGCCGGATGCTTCCCCGGCAACTACGGAAAGGAGACCGACTTATTTCACGATGAGTCCATAATCAGACCCTTTCTTTTGGCCAAGGAATGCGGCTGCCTGTTCCATTTTGGCAGCGACGCTCATTCTCTAGACCATATGAATAGCCTATTTGCCATGGAAAGGACAATCAACATCCTTGGCTTAACTGAAGAAGATATTCTCCCCTTATGTAGGGTTTAATTTAAAAAGATATGCCCTGCTAATTTTATGGTGTTTGGCAGGGCATTTTCTATTTAAAATACTATCTATAGTGCACAAATTTACTGTCTTTTTTGAAACAAATTGTAAAATTATTTTTGTTTTAACATATATTTAGCCTGTAACCCTTAATATGGTGTTATAATATCAATATCCAAGGTCCTCTGTATAAACCAAGATTTCAATATCCCAGACACAGAAGGCTTTTTCTAGAATGTTACGAAAAGATCCATCATTGCATAATTAATTAGACCATATGTTCTTGTCTTAATTCAATGATTTTTTCGTAGCATACAAATCAAAGAAATTTTACAATATCTGAAACACTAATACGATGTCTATGGTAAAACATATGCATTACCGTTAAAGGTAGGTGAATTTATGTACAGTATAGAAAAACAGATATGCCTTAACCGGTTGGTTGATGTCCAGGATTTTGTCATACTTGCATCCAAATATAAATGTGATGTAAAGGTAAAAAGTAAAAATTCGGTAACCGATGGTAAGAGTATATTGGGGATCCTTTCCCTGGCATTATGGAATCCGGTAACCGTATCTGCATGCGGTGCAGATGCTAAGCAGTTTGCAGCAAGGCTTGCAAAATTTCGTTCCCAATAAAGGGGGTATCACCATTTTTCATATTTGGAGATGCCCTCTTTTATTATGCCTATATCTTCCCTTCATAAAAGATCCCGCCCCTTAAAGACATTCAGGATAAATCTTTTTCCATCAAGTATCAAATTGTATCTTACCCATGCCATTTCATTTAAGCTCTTCTAATATTTCCATTCTTTACTCCGAACATATGTTCTGGTATAATGATATTACTCTGGAGGAGGAATATCATGGAAACCAATAATCGCATTATATTTCATATTGATGTGAATTCTGCCTTTTTATCCTGGGAAGCAGTCTATCGACTTCAGCATGGCTCTACCCTGGATCTTCGAACTATCCCATCGGCAGTTGGGGGAGATACTACTACTCGCCATGGCATAATACTGGCCAAATCCATTCCTACTAAGCCATTTAAAATCCAGACCGGTGAATCCGTGTATTCGGCCAAGCTGAAATGCCCCCATCTGATGGTTGTTCCACCCCGTTATCATATATATATACAATGCAGTAAGGCTCTGGTCTCTATCCTAAAAGAATATTCGCCAGCCGTACAGAGATTCTCCATAGACGAAGTCTTTATTGATTATACCAATATGGGTACCCACTGGGGAGATCCAATAGAGGCTGCCCATAGGATAAAGGATCGCATTAAGAAGGAGTTAGGGTTTACAGTCAATATAGGTGTCTCCAGCAATAAGCTTCTTGCTAAAATGGCATCGGGTTTTCAAAAACCGGATAAGGTGCATACCTTATTTATAGATGAGATACAGGAAAAGATGTGGCCACTTCCCGTAGAGGAATTATTTATGGTAGGCCGGGCTACAACTTCCAAACTCCGCAATAAGGGCATATTCACTATAGGTGAGCTAGCTACAACTGACCCAAAGCTGTTGAGCCAATGGCTTAAAAGCCATGGCCGGCTTATTTGGAAATTTGCCAACGGGATAGAAGATTCCCCCGTTAGTGGAGGTCCTCCTATAAAGGGACTGGGCAACTCTACCACACTCCCTTTCGATGCCGAAGACCGAAAAACTGCACACAAGACCTTATTATCCCTGACTGAAACCGTGTCTATGAGACTTCGAGATATTGGAAAGTCAGCCGGCGTTCTGTCGGTGTCCATAAAAGATAGGGATTTTGTATCCGTTTCCCGTCAAAAAAAGTTGGATGTGCCAACCAATTCTACCAATATAATTTATAAAAATGCCTGTATATTGTTCGATGAGCTATGGGAGGGCCAGCCGCTGCGGCATCTGGGAATAAGGGCATCGGATCTGTATAGCGATGATCTCTATCAGCTTTCCTTTTTTGAAGCCGATATCGAAAAGCAAAGGGCCTTAGATACAGCCGTAGATGAGATCAGGGAACAATACGGCGGTGATTCCATTATGCGCTCATGCTTCCTCTACACAGGCCTGGGTCACATGATGGGAGGTGTAATACAAGAAGAGGAATACCCCATGATGTCCAGCATATTGTGATTTTTGGTGACAAACGAAACGTCCCCTTGACA
>DGDX01000014.1:586-9979 GCA_002385665.1 Firmicutes bacterium UBA3941 | reverse complement strand
ACGTCCCCTTGACATGTAAATAAAATCAACCAAGCCCGCATAATATAGAGTACGGTTATGGGCCTGGTTGATTATATAAACGGTTATCCCCCGGAAAACTCATCAGAGGTTTATCCGGGGCGATACCGGTCGGTTGTGGTGATTTCTGTGAAAGTCCTGATGAAACCTATAGAAATGATTGCCTGGTTTACCCAGGATGGGTTGCCCACCCCAATTCGTTTTCGGATGGAACAACCCGATGGCAGTTATATAGTTATCAAGGTAGCGCAGACCATATCCCGTAAAGAAGAGAAACTGGCTGGCAACCCCATAATAGTATTCACCTGTCGAAGCCAGGTCCACGGTATAGAAAGGCTTTATGAGATTCGCTACGAACTAAGGACCTGTAAGTGGTATATCTATAAAATTTAAATCATTCGGACAGGAGCCTTCTCTCCCCTTGGATCTTTTGTAAAGGTGCGATATCCTGAGTAACCTCCATGGTCCCCAAATATTCCCCATTCTCATCTCTTACGGCAAAATATCTGATTAGGACATACTTCTCTCCCATCCTGATCCAAAAGTCCTCATGATCCTTGGCTCCGCTTTTAAAATCCTCAACTATTTGATTTACTACATGCATGCTGGCGGGAGGATGGCAGTTCTGCACGGTTCTTCCAATTACACTCTTGGGTCTTGCAAAGATCCTCTCGCTGCTTTGTGAAAAATATTTTACCCTGTCCTCTTTATCTACAAAGGTGATATCTATGGGTAGATGGTTAAGCAGATTCTCGATCTCATGTACCGTCAACACTCCGCTGTCAAATCGTACTACATCGGACTCAATATGGGGCTGGGAAGTATTCTCAGCATAGTCCGCCCTTTCCGGTACCCATTTTGCCCTTGGAGTTATAAAGGTATAACCGATCTCGTCGCTATCTCTATAGACGGTTAACCACTCATCTTCGGTCAAGGTTTCGGTTAATAAAGGAAACAGTATGTTTTCTTCTTTGAATATCATCTCCTTTATATCTCCGACCACTCCTTCAACCTTTTGAGCTACTTCTTCTTTGTTCCCCTTGTAGTTGCTAAGCAGATCATGTGCTTCCTTTAGCTTATTACGAATTTCATCGTCTACTCCCCACATTACCTGGGGCGGGGCTGTGATCCCGGCATTCTCCAGATGTGGGAACACCAGATTTTCTTTGCGGCTGTAATGCTTATCAATCTCCAAAAGCTTCCCGATATTTTCAAGTAAGCCGTTGACATTCTCCTGACTATCAGAGTCCTTAAAGGCTACCAAAGCAGGTTCCACCTGGGATTCCAGTTTCTTTTCTATCTCCCTGTTCTCCCATTTAAATGTATGCATAGGGTGACCCGGGATTTCATCTATGTGAACGGGCTTATGGATATCCTCGATGGACCCTTTGAAGACCGCCGCATGCACATCACATAGCCTTTGCACCTCTTCAATGGGCATCCCTTCCATTATAAGGCTTTGCTCCATTTCAGAGATCTCAGCCACGGATACACCCTCAATTAGTTTTGCAAAGCGTTCCTTTACCTCTTCAACGGGTTTCCCATCGTGTAGCTCCATAATTAATTCCTTAAGCACCTTTTGCCTATATTCTCTATTATTTATAAGTTCGCTCATACTTTCTCCTCCATTCTCTTAGGTAGTTATATCCTTTATAGTATAAATAACCCTTATAGATTTTTTTGAATCATACATATTATTCGCTATTATGGATAGGATATCCGATTAAAATAAGAACCTGCGGCCCATATGGCATATGGATCGCAGGTCCTTATAAATAGAATATTTGGTTACATGATTAAAACTGGCATATGTGCCCAAACAATCATGTTTCTGGTATTGTTAGTCGTTTTCCAGAAGCTCGATCAAAACCTTCAGCTTCTCCCTCGCATCTATGTATGCATAACGACCACCTGTATATTCGCCCTTCTGTATGAGGGGCATGCCGTTTCTTTCCAAAAGCATAACCTTTTCCTTCATACCATCAATAACAAAGGCAATATGATGGAACCCTTCGCCGTTTTTGTCCAGATCCTCCCTCCAAACGCTGGGATTCTCGTCGGGTTCGATTAATTCGATGGTTAGGTTCTCTCCTACGGGGAAGAAGGCCAGTTTTGCCCTGGCTTTGCAGGGTTCTCCCCTGTATTCGGCTTGGGTTTTGTCTATGGTATCGGTTATGCTATACCCCGGATTTTCCACGCCCAGAAAATCGGCAAAATCCTGACAGGATTTTTCAATATCGTTTACCAGAATTCCAACCTGGGTTACGATTCTGGTTCCCAGAATAGACTTATCCATATCTTTCACCTCCTTTCCTTATAATTACCACTTGTTCTTATGAATTCTTGAAGCATCGAACCTATCAGCCGGTCCCTTGTTTTCTGCCGGATAGCCTATGGATACTATGCATAGCGGAATCACTTCTTCCGGTATGTCAAGTAAATCCTTAAGTGCTTTCACCCTGTCATCAACAGGATAAACTCCCAGCCATACAGCTCCCAAGCCTAATTCAGTTGCCATCAGCAACATATTCTGGGTAGCGGCTGAACAATCCTGCACCCAATATCCTTCATACCTTTGCCGTGGTAGATCGCCGCATACGACTATAGCATGGCTTGCCTTCTTTAGCATATTGGAATGGGGATGAAATTTGGGGATCTCGTTCAAAGTTTCTCTGTCATCAATCACGATAAAATGCCATGGCTGCTGATTACCCGCCGATGGTGCTGCCATACCGGCCCTTATAACCTTTTCAATAAGCTCGTCCGGTACAATTTTATCGGTATACTCCCTGATACTTCGTCTTTTAAAGATCACGCTCATTTGACATCTCCTCCTTATATGTTTTCAGGATAATCCTGTTCCATGCCTTAGCTTTTTTCCGCTCAAAGCACCACCATCCTATTGTATCATACCCAAGTACTGGCCTTCAAGGTTTCCCCCCACCCTTATAGCTCCTATTCTATAGTGGGATTTATATCTTCCTTCGATGTAAAGATAAACAACCCTTAGCCATCATTTATACCTTTAACTGCCGTAGTGCATTTATCTACTGCCTAAGCTATCATAATATACTAAATTAAAATGGGCTGGGGATATTATTGGATTAATACAGATGCTTGTTTATTTGTCGTAATAGTGGTACTATATGTATCATATACTTTAGCAAAATATCAATATACACATCCATTCTCCGGCAACCAATCACTGATCGTATGACTCACAATTGGGATTCGGAAGGTGTATACTGTTGTTTTGTGGCTACTAGTAAAGTTTTATAAAAATGGTAAGGGGGTGGGGTGATTATGAAGAATCCAATTATTGAAATAAAAAATTTAAGTAAAACTTTCAAGAGCACAAATGGAGAATTTCAAGCCCTAGACAATATAAACTTAGAAATCCTTGAAGGGGAGATATTTGGGATCATCGGTATGAGCGGTGCCGGTAAAAGCACCCTGGTCCGATGCATCAACTTCCTGGAAAAGCCCACCCAAGGCACGGTTTTTTTTGACGGCAATGATCTATCGCGCCTTACCAAAAAAGAACTGTACAAAATACGCCAATCCATGGGGATGATCTTTCAACAGTTTAATTTGCTCATGCAAAGAGATGTAATAGGCAACATCTGCTTCCCCTTGGAAATAGCTGGTGTGGACAAAAAGTCAGCCAGGAAGCGTGCACATGAATTGTTGGAGCTTGTTGGAATTTCAGAGAAGGCTGATTCCTATCCAGCCCAGCTATCCGGAGGACAATGCCAAAGAGTGGCTATCGCCAGGGCATTGGCAACCAATCCTAAGGTACTCCTGTGCGATGAGGCTACCAGTGCTTTGGACCCGGCGACTACCCAAGGAGTTCTGACTCTTTTAAAGGACATTAACAAACGTCTTGGCATCACCATTGTTGTAATTACCCATGAGATGCGGGTAATCCAGGATATCTGCAATCGGGTAGCTATTATTGATCATAGCCGTATTGCAGAAGTAGGTGATGTCGAACAAATCTTTTCCAACCCGAAGACAGCCGCAGCTAAACGATTAGTCTTCCCACAGGATCAATCCATTAGGCATTTTTCCGGCACTCGGTGCATAAGAATCGTTTTTGATGGCAATTCCTCCTTTGAGCCGGTGATAGCCGGTATGGTGCTGGATTTCCGACAACCGGTCAATATTCTATTCGCGGACACAAAAAATATTGACGGAAAGGCCTTTGGACAGCTTGTAATTCAACTGCCTCAGGATGATGACATTGCCAATGGGATGATAGAATATCTAAGGGCGAAAAATTTAATGGTAGAGGAGGTTGAAGGATATGTTTGAGCCGCAAATAATAAGCATGATTGGATGGGGGTTCTTGGAAACCCTATATATGACATTGGTTTCAACTTTTGTGGCCTATATCCTGGGTCTGCCTCTTGGAATTGCCCTGGTAGTTACAGACAAGGACGGTATCTACCCGAAAAAGTATTTTAATATGGTACTTGGCGTCATCATAAATCTTTTGCGGTCCGTACCCTTTTTGATCCTATTGATTTTGGTGTTTCCCATTACCCGGTTTGTGGTAGGTACAACTATCGGTTCTAATGCAACTGTTGTACCCTTGGTCATTGCAGCTGCTCCCTTTATAGCCAGGCTGGTGGAATCTTCCTTAAAAGAGGTGGACAGCGGGGTCATCGAAGCAGCGGAGTCTATGGGTGCATCCCCTGCACAAATAATCTGGAAGGTAATGCTTCCGGAGGCAAGGCCATCATTGATCCTGGGCAGCGCCATAGCTGTGACCACCATTCTCAGCTATTCAGCTATGGCCGGAATAGTAGCCGGTGGCGGACTTGGAGATATAGCCATAAGATACGGGCTTCACCGATACGAAACGGATATCATGATTGTATCGGTAGCAATTTTGGTTATAATTGTACAGGTCCTCCAGGAAATTGGGATGAGGCTGGCCAAAATCGGAGATAAGAGGAAATAGCAACTTTTAATGGAATTTAAGTTAATCTGCTAATTGAACGCGGCGAGATTCTTAAATGAATTCCTCGCCGCGTTCTAAATAATATTTAATACGAAAATTAGGAGGTTAGACCTATGAGAAAAGTTTTACTTATTCTACTTAGTACACTATTGGCACTATCAATATTAGCCGGCTGTGCAAAATCCGGCAGCGACAAAAAGATCATAGTGGGTGCATCTCCCACCCCCCATGCGGAAATTTTAGAAGTCGCTAAAGAAGAGTTGGAGAGCAAGGGATACGAACTGGAAATCAAGGAATTCACCGATTATTTTCAGCCCAATATGACCTTGGACTCAGGTGATTTGGACGCCAACTATTTCCAGCATAAGCCCTACCTGGACGATTTCAATGCGGAAAATAAGACTAAACTTGTATCCATTGCCGCCATCCATTATGAGCCCTTTGGCATCTATCCAGGCAAGACACAGTCTATTGATGAACTGCCCGACGGTGCCCAAATAGCTGTACCCAACGATGCTACGAACGAGGCAAGAGCCCTACTTCTTCTGGAAGCCCAGGGGCTTATCAAGTTAAACCCCGATGCCGGCCTTCAGGCTACAGTCATTGACATTATAGAAAATCCTAAGAACATCAAAATTGTAGAAATTGAAGCCGCCCAGCTTGCCCGCTCTCTACCCGATGTGGATATGGCGGTTATAAACGGCAACTATGCCATTCAGGCAGGATTAAACGCAGCTACTGATGCCTTGGCCATAGAGGAGCAGAGTTCACTGGCTGCGGAAACCTACGCCAATATTGTGGCAGTCAGGGAAGGCGATGAAAATAGCGAAAAACTTAAGGCCTTGGTTGATGCCTTAAAAAGCGATAAGGTAAAGCAGTTTATCGAAGAAAAATACCAAGGCGCTGTTGTGCCGGTAAATTAATTAAACTATTTTACCAATCGATCTCGTTCATATTATTACACATGAATATAGTAAAGTTACTTTTTTAGTTATCGAAGAAAACTAATAGAATAGGGATGGGTTGACTTACTGACATACCCATCCCTATTCTTGTAAATCTAGGGAACATTATTTCAATGGCAACTGAAATTAGATTTTCCTAAAAGTATGAAGAGCATAGTCCATCTTTAGGTATACACACCAACGAAAATTCTAATGTCCAATGGAAAAGAACTAAACATTTACCAGAGCATTCCTAATCATAGTATCCAAAGTATTTTTTACTGTATTAAGATCCTCCTGACTGATACCGGCTAGGGTATTGGCTTGAAATTCTTCCACTACAGGCAAGATATCAAGATATACCTTAATACCTTCCTCTGTCAACTCCAGCTGTTTTACCCTTTTATCCTTATCGTCACTAATACGTTTTAAATAACCTTTAAACTCCAAGCTCTGGAGGAATCTAACCACCGTAGGTTGGCTTACCGACATCTTGTCAGCCAATTCCCGTTGAGTCAAATTACGGCAATTATATATATAATGCATTGCAATCCATTGGGACCTGGTAGCCTTATATCCCGCTAACTTCCTCTCCAGCACATCGGAAAAAATTTTTCCACTTTGACATGTTATAAAGGCTATACAATCATCCAAATTAAACAATCAATTCACCAACCAATATGAATATCTTCATTCTTAGATACCTAGGAGGACTGCCCATAACAAATTAGTATCGAACTATACCATTCGGCAGGTACCTTGCCGTTACTTAGCAAGTTGTTAATATTACAACATCTACCTTCAAATCCATTATTTCGACGCTTTTCGTTAATATTTTAACATGTCATTCTCTTATAGTCAATATTTAACTTATTAATTTCGTGATCGTGATAATTCCTCCAACATAACCCTGATGTTCTCAATAGGGGTATCCGGCAAGATCCCATTTCCTGCGCCTAATAACAACCCTCCCTCAGGCTTATGGAATATCTCTATAATCCTCCTTATCCCGTCCCTTATTTCCTGGGCAGTGCCATTTGGGAGCAAGTGCTGTACATCCACGCCTACGAGAAAGGATATCCTGTCTCCAAACATATTGGCCGTTTCCACTTCATCCATACATCCCTTTTGAACCGGATGAAAGACATCCACACCGGCCTCGATTAAATACTTCATCAGCTTGGTATTATCACCGCAGGAATGGAGGAAGAAATGCATCCCCTTACTATGTACATAGTTAATAATCTCACAATAAAAGGGGAAATATAGTTCTTCAAATATCTCCGGAGACATCATAGGCCCGGATTGGTGACCTAAATCGTCTGATGTAAAGATTCCGTCAAAATCCAATTCTTTAAATCGGTCTATAATAACCTTATAATAATCCGTAAGATGTCGACATATGATTTTTAACCCAGCCATATTGTCATAGTAGTCCATCATCAGGTTTTCCATTCCCCTGATTCCCCAAAGCCTTTCGTGATATAGCCTCCACCATCCTCCCAATCTATATCTCTCGTTATCTTTTTCAACTATAGCCTTAACGTTATCAAAAGTACCCGGCTCGTTGGGGTTGGGGAAATCAGCCAAAAACAGATCCAACCCACCCCAGTCCGGTAAAAGTTCTATGGATCTGCCTATGCTGTGACGTTCTGCCCCACTATAATCCGGTTTATAACCCCATCTATAATTCGGGTTTTCTGTAGGACTTACATCTTCTCCCGGAGCCTGATAGATGACCGACAATATATCATCGGGAAAGTCTTTTGCCATTTCTGTTAAAGCACTACCATATTTTTCTTCCAATCCATCCCCCCACCACTTATGCCAAACCAAGGGTATCTTCCCTTCCCCTTTTCTTTCTATTGCATTTATTACTTCCTGACGTTTTAACGGTCTGCGTATCATACAATCTCCTACCTTTCCATTAGCCTTGTTTTTCAAGGTCATTAAAGATATTATAACTTATAATTCTTTTAAATTTTTGAAACTTTTTATGGTTTTCCGTGTACTTATTATTATAGGGCCGGCAAGGGGTGGTGTGTTTGGGGGCTGATGAGGCAAAGATCATAAAGCTTTGTAAAAGTAATAAGAGGGAAGGCTATAATCTGTTGTATGAAAAATACGAAACCTATATTTATTCCCTTTGCTTCAAGTATACCCATTCCAAGGAAGATTCCCTGGACCTATTACAGGACGTATATCTAAAAATATATCAGGGAATGCCCAGGTTTAAGGAAGGACGAAGCCTGCTCCCATGGATTCGAAAAATAACAGTCAATACCTGCCTTAACTTTGTAACCCGAAGAAGGGATAATGCTCTATCTCTAAACATGCAAATTGATGATGATAAAAATACCTTGGAAGATGTCATACCATCCTACACCAGTGTAGTTGATGAAGTATTATCAAGAAATACCAGAAACATACTAAAAACCGCCATCATAGGCCTGCCCAAGGATATGAAGATGGCAATAATTCTAAGGCATGTGGAGAGTATGAGCTACAGTGAAATAGCCGAAGCTATGTCAATTCCATTGGGTACAGTAAAGACCCTACTCTTTCGGGGTCGAAAAATATTGAGAGGGGAGTTAATAGCCCATGGAGTCTGGGAGGAATAAAATGCTTTGTAGTCTCGATAAGGATATCCTGCAGGAAAAGTTGGAAGGTTCCCTAGGACATGTTGAAGATATGCTTCTTACCGAGCATTTAAAAGTATGCGAATCATGCAGTAGGGAATATAGTCAAATGGCTTTGATTTTTAATGAGATTGATGTCATAAATGAATCCGTCGATATACCCAACGGACTTTCCCTTATAAGAAATCAGGTATTGAACAGCATCCCTGGACTTGAGAATGATGATACCTACAGCCTGGGTGAATTAATCCGCATTCAAAAAACAGCTGCCAAGGGTTCGACCAAGTTTTTAGAATATGTTCCCGGTACCAAATATATAGGAAAGAGCATCAAGAAGGCTCCAAAGATTTTCTACAAGGCGTTTAATATCGCTATAGTCAGGGGAATAAAATTCGCGACAGGCAGGTCAAAGATATGATGGTTTTCCAGATTCTAATCTATCTAATGCTCTTACTTATATCCATTCTCATGCTCATGCTTGTAATGCCCGTATATTATGGTTTTTCGGGTACAAAGGAAGATGTTTTAATTCTAGAGGCTGAGGTTTTTGGCTCGCTAAAATGGATACACCTGGTGTTTAGAATGCGTGATATGACGACTAATGAATTAAATCTAAAGTTCCTTGGCATTCCTATAAGAATTATGGACAAGAAAAAACACCCCCATATTGAGGAGAAAACAAAAAAGGATGTCAAAAGCATAAAAACCTATAAAAAAAGACCAAAGGTCAGCAAGGAACTCTTAATGCAAATAGCTGATCTATTCACAGAAACCCTAAAACATATAAGACCTCGGCGGCTTGAGATCAAAGGCAGGTACGGCTTTA
>DGDX01000014.1:0-441 GCA_002385665.1 Firmicutes bacterium UBA3941 | reverse complement strand
TAAAATAGATTTAGTCCCGGTGTTTGACGGAGAGATAATGGAAGGTAACTTTATATTAGAAGGATACATCGTTCCCGGATACTTGTTCTATCTATCCATTAGAGTAATTGTTCTACCCAGGTTCAAGAAGGAGTTAAAATTGTTTTTTAGGGGAATGGTTAATAAAATCTATCCCTATTCAGTAAATAAATAAGATGAAAGGAAGTATGATCATGTCAGTCAATAAGATTATTGGAGAGAATATTGACCTGTTATTTAAAAATTTGGAGGACTTCATTAAGAGTAAGACTATATTCGGTGAACATATACAAATAGGTGATACTACCTTAATCCCTGTAGTGGATGTTTCATTCGGGCTAGGTTCTGGCAGTGGTGATGGCAGCGATAATAAGGGGAACGGTGGAATAGGTGGTGGGGCCGGAGTCGGTGCCAAGGCCTCCC
>DGDX01000016.1 GCA_002385665.1 Firmicutes bacterium UBA3941 | reverse complement strand
TTGCCATTTTTCCTTCTTCCTCCTTTGTGACCCGGCAACACTTGTTTTATGTAACCGCTAATTACACATAGCCAGGCGTTTCATATTTTTTATATAGAAATGGAGCCCACGACCGGACTTGAACCGGTGACCTCCGCCTTACCATGGCGGCGCTCTACCTGCTGAGCTACATGGGCTTATTAGTTACTAGGAGTCGGATGGTTTATCTATATTAAATTAACCCTAACTTCTAGAATATGGAGCGGGTGATGGGAATCGAACCCACGTAGCCAGCTTGGGAAGCTGGTATTCTACCATTGAACTACACCCGCATATTGTCATTGCGTCTTGCTGCCCTTTGTGGGGTTTGGCATACCCGTGAGACTTACTGTTTCACAAACAGTTATCGAGAACACGTTATATCTTATATCTTTTCTCCACTTTTGTCAACTGCTTTTTTGAAACTTTCCTAGTCTCTTTCTTCCAGATACCGCTCTACCTTCCTCTTTACCCGTTGCAAGGCATTGTCTATGGATTTTACATGCCTGTCCAATTCAAGGGCAATCTCCTGGTATGTTTTTCCCTGAAGATAGGATGTAAGGACCTCCCATTCCAGATCGCTGAGGAGCTTTTCTATCACGCCCTCTATATCCGTAAACTCCTCTTTCCTGATAATGAGCTCTTCAGGGTCTGTAACCCTGGCGCCTGTTATTACGTCCAGAAGGGTCCTGTCGGACTCCTCTTCATATATGGGTTTGTTCAAGGAGATATATGAATTGAGGGGTATATGCTTTTGTCGTGTGGCTGTTTTAATGGCAGTTATAATCTGTCTGGTAATGCACAGCTCGGCAAAAGCGCGGAAAGATGTCAGTTTCTTGGGCTGAAAATCTCGAATCGCCTTATAAAGCCCAATCATTCCCTCCTGTACTATATCTTCGCGGTCTGCCCCTATTAGGAAATAGGACCGGGCTTTAGCCCTCACAAAGTTCTTATATTTTTCCAGAATGTAATCCAGGGCGTAAGAATCGCCATCCAAAGCCTTTATAACTATATCCTCATCAGATAAAACATCATAATTCCGTGTTTTCCTACTGGCAGTACTTGCCTCCACCAAAATCCCCCCATGAATATGCCAGGCCATATCACGACTGTAACCAGCCCATGGCCTATCCAAATTATACATTACATAATCCCGGCAAGTCAAGCCATCTTTTCCTTCTTTCGACCCGCAAATCCCCTAAAATTAAGGATTATTTGCTTCTCTGCCTGTTTACCTCATACATCAGTACCCCCGCCGCCACCGAGGCATTCAAAGATGATATCCGCCCCATCAAGGGAATCCTTACAAGAAAGTCGCACTTTTCCCTGACCAGCCGTCCAAGGCCCCTTCCCTCGCTTCCCACCACCAGGGCTATAGGACCCGTCAAATCCTTGGAGGTATATGTCTCTCCATCCATATCGGCCCCTGCAACCCACAGGCCATGCCGCTTTAGCAGATCCAAAGTATCGGAGATGTTGGTAACCTTGGCAACCGGTACAAATTCAACGGCACCGGCAGAGGCTTTTATAGCGGCTGGAGTAAGGCCTGCAGCCCGCCGCTTGGGTATGATTACCCCATGGGCTCCACAGCACTCTGCGGTCCTTATCACCGACCCCAGATTATACGGGTCTGTTATCTCATCCAGGACGATAAGAAATGGTTCCTCTCCCCTCTTAGAGGCCAGCTCCAAAATGTCCTCCACCTCAACGTAGCTATAGGGGGTTACAAAGGCTATAACTCCCTGATGGGCCCCGTCGGTCATGGACAGTTCGTTGAGCCTTCTTCTATCCACCTCCTGGACCACTATTCCTTGCGCCTTCGCCTTTTGGACGATTTCCAAAATCGAACCCTCTCTGGCACCCCTGGCTATCAGTAACTTTTCCACCGTCCTACCCGACCGTAGTAACTCCAGCACCGGGTTGCGGCCTTCCACCTGACCCTCCTGGTCACCTGCCCTTTCGCTACCCCGATTGCCCATGGTTCCTTTATCTACAGCATCATCCCGGATCCTTATGTTTCGTCCCCTAACCTTTTCGTTACGCCTGGAACCGGGGCCTGTTTTTCTATCCTTGCGGTTCATAATGCATCTTCTCCTTAACCTTTTATCTATGGGTTTCCAAAATCCAGCTACCTATTTCCATCAGCCGGTCCATACGCTGCGTCAGGTACAAATACCCCAACAAGGCCTCAAAGCCCGTGGCATACCTGTATTCCCCTATATCTGCATTCTTGGGTATGGTCCCGGACCTGGTGTTTCTCCCCCTGCGGATTATATTTTTCTCCTCATCCGTCAAACGTTCAAAGATATCCTCCAAGGTATGAGCCTGGGCACCGGCACTTACATAGTTGATAGCCCGGTTATGAAGGCTGTGTACCGTAAGATTATTGGTCATGACCAAATATGTTCTAACCAATAGGTCGTATATGGTATCCCCGATATAGGCTAAAACCAGGGGGTTCATCATTTTGACCTCGTCTTCCCCCATTTCCCTTCCGGTTAATTCTTTCAAATATCCTATAAGCATTACATAACAACTCCCATATTATTATACCCCATTGTACACCATTTCCGGCTGCCTGTCTTCTTATTAGGATGTAGTTTTTATCCCGTATGATTATTTTCTGGATAAAGGGTTATATATATGGGTAGAAGTACAAGGGATCAGATTATTATTGTAAAGGAGGATGGCCATGAACTGGTGCTATGGATGGTGGAACCTGTTTAACCCGGCCAATATGCATGGTAGAAGGTGGTTCACCGGCATGATGCCTATGCACAGCTGGTGGGGCGGCTTTTTTATGTTTCTTTTCTGGGCTCTTGTAATCGCGGGTATAGTCTATATGGTTATCCGGCTGTCTCGAAATAATTCCCGTTCGGGATATATGCCCATTGGCGAACGGGATAATACGATAAACATTCTTCGGGAACGCTTTGCCCGGGGTGAAATAAGCCAGGATGAATACGACGAGAAGCTCAAGACATTAAAGGAGCAACTATAACCACTTTATTCATATTTAAAGGGGCTGCAGCACCGGTAGATAAATAATACCAGTGTGCCAGCCCCTTTGCTTTTAAGTATGATTACACCATAGATTATATAAATATCTTAACGCCTTCGTCATAATGGACTTTCCTACATATAGGAAGTTATCCCTAAAAGCCTTCCGTCATATGGGTAGCATGCCTCCTAAATATTATCTCCGAGTCCTCCAGGATATCCTGATTATGGGCGGTAACCCTGCCCAGGTCTTTGACTTCCTTCATGCCTATATATCCGGATATTACCTGTGAAAAGGTTTGTATATCGCATTCCAGGTCAATGGGGGCGTCGTCTGCATCCTCTACCGTTGCTGTCCCTTCCCCAATGATGACCTTCAAGACCTTACTGTTCCATGGTGCCCATCTATCATCTACCTTGACGGTAAAGGAACCCTTGTATAGTATAGGGTAGGCATAGGCTTCGAGAGCCTTCTTAACATCTATCACCCTTATCATCATGTGAGGTCTGATTGTTTGTTCTATTGGAGGATTGGCCAGGAGCAAGGCGGTATTATCATCCTGTGGTGCCGCCCAGATCACCCTGTCGACCTGCGCACTATGGTTGTAGACAAAACGCAGGATCTCCAGCTTGGTTTCCAATGAGTCGTAGGCCATCTCCTCTATAACAAATGCCCCTTCCCTTAGGGAGTAGAGGATATATCCCGCTACACCGTTACCCTGACGGCTATACACATATCCGTATGTCCGGTCCTTTCCAAGCCTGTTGATCCTTCCTTCCCATCTCTTTCTGCCCCTTTTCACCGCGCCATTGTATTTTGAAAAGAAGTCCCCATGTACCTTTATAAGGTTATCAATATCATCGGACTTCATGGGACGGAATTCTCCCTTGCCTGCACCCATACCCCTTAATTCGTTTATGGAGATGGTGTACCTCTTATTATGAAAGGCCAGCTCCCACCCATATTTCCTGTAGAAGGGGTAGGAAAATGGAGCCAAGGCGGCAAATACAAATCCCCTGTCCCTTAAAACCTCCACGGATTTAATAAGGATGCTGGATGCACAGTGGCGATGCCTGTATTCCGGAAGGGTTGAAACCACCCCGATCCCTGCCAAAGGAACGGTTTTCCCGCAAAAATACATGTCATGGGACGAAATATATATAAGTCCTGTCAGCTTATCCTCAATAAAACAGCCAAGCCAATCTTCCGGATTGAAATTCTTGTTTACGAGGCTCTCTGTCGATTCCGCCGGCATATCAAAGCAATAGCTTAAAACATCTTTTATGGATTCCTTGTATTCGCTTTCTATATGTTTTACTTCCAAGTCATTCACCCCCAATCAATATATAATGAACAAATGGCCTTGTCAATCAATTATCCTATCATATTGGAGGTTATAAGACGCTTGACAAATCCCGGGCAAAATCATATAGAAACCAGGATGAACCCTAATTTCGATATAGATTTGAACTTTGGAGGTCAGGGATTAGAAATAGGTTTATAGGAAAACGAACTTTTGGAGACGTATTTCATCACCCTGTTATAGTCCTCCATAGTGTCAATATCCACAAGTATGCCTGAGTCTTCTACCTCGATGGGGGTGTAGCCCTTGTCCTTAATGAACTCCCTTAAGGTTGAATAACGCCCTTCTGCCAATAATTCTTCTGCCAAATGTGTTCTGATCAATATGGGGTGACCTTTCTTACCATTAAAAAGAGGGATAACTATATCCCCCTCTACCCGCAGCATCTCCCTATAAGTCTCATCCATTACCAAAGGATAATCCCCAGGGGTAAAGAAAAATCTATCCCCAGAGACATGCTTAAAACCCTCCTTTACGGAGCTGAACATCCCTTCTCTATAGCTTGGATTGTATACCATCCTTACTTTTTGATACTTTGCAATAACCCTGGCGATATTCTCAAAGTTATGCCCTCCTACCACTATAACTTTGGAGCAGATATTAAACATCCCTCTAATACACCTTTCGATGAGGGTTATCCCTCCTAGATCCAGTAGCATTTTACAGGTTCCTGTCCTTTTGGAGAGTCCCGCCGCCAGGACCACTCCCTCAATTACTTCCATTATCTAAATCACCCATTTACTAAGTATTGATAATACCAGGGTTACCACCGCTGCTATAGGATTTATCCGTCTGATTATTCCTTTTTTAGCTTTCTCCCTCCGCTTAATGAATCTGACATATAGATAGATTATCAAACTGTTTACCGGGCCGTCTACCAGTATGAATTTCATTACCGATTGAAGCGTGGGAAGCCCAGTCTGTGGTAAGGTTGTAAATTGGATGGCAGTGAAGACCACCCGCCAAGACAAGCTGGCAAACAGGGCCTCTGGGTAACCGAATTCTTTACCCCTTTTTCCGGCCAATACAAATGCGCCGTAGACTGCCATACCCTCTAGAATTATGGCTATAGCAGGATATATTATCCTTATAGGATCATGTCCGGGAATAAAAAAATCCAGGAGTTTTATACATGCCGCCAGCACAGCCATATAAATTATAGGTTCCCTCTTGGCTGTTTCCCTGCGAACCTGGTTCATATAATAGCAGGCCATGGGAAAGAGAAAGAAGCTGGTAACCCCGCGGTAACCCTGGAGCCGTACTAAATGCAATATATAACCTATGGTAGCCTCAACCAGGCCCCAAAGGGATCCCCAAAATATTACAGAGGTGACTACCCTTATAAGATCCTTTTTTCTGTCCAGAAAGTCCTTCAAGCCCCCCACATTATTATCCATTGATCTTCCCCCCCTATTATAGATAAAATCAGACCTATCGTCCTAGGCCAGTCGGTATAGCCCCATACATGATAAGCCGCCTGGATGAATGTCTCAGACATTTCGGGTGGGAGACTGGTCTTATGGAGCCAACACTTTAAATATCCTTTTTCAGCACCTGTTTAACGGCATTTGCTATCTCTTCATAGCTGGTGCATCTGCAAATATTGGATTGTAGCCAATCGGCTATAGTATCATCATCCGCACCCGGGTGTATGGTAGCCAAGGCATGACAGTTCATGATAAATCCGGATGTACAATAACCACATTGAAATCCCCAATTTTCAAAGAAAGCCTTCTGTGTCGGGGCATTCTTTAAACCTTCAATAGTAGTAACGGAATGCCCCACTGCCTCCACCGCCAGCATGAGACAGGATTTTATAGGCCAACCGTCTACCAATACGGTACATGCGCCACAATCTCCGTTCTCGCAGCCCGCCTTTGCTCCGGTGAGGCCCAGCTGTTCCCTTAAGGTATGTAATAATGTATCTGCGGCCCTAACCGTAACCTTCCGTTTCTCACCATTTATATCCAATTCTATAGTGCTTATATCGCGTATTTGTATCATTTGTACTCCTCCTATAACCCTTGGGGACAAAACACAGGGAACGGTTCCCTTGTGTTCTTATAGTTCCAAGGCATCTGAAAGGATATTTTCAAGTACGAATCTTCGGTACATTGCCGAACCATGTATATCCTCAACTATGGGAGCCGGAATATAGGCCATGGCATTTTGTATCCTGTCTTTCTTGGATATCCCGGGTTGATTGAGACTATCCTCCATCTCTAGTGACCTGAATGGAAAATCACACAGCCCGCTAAATCCCACAAGTATTCTATTATCCTTTTTAAGGGCTACAACGGTGATCAAGGGATAATCTATCTTATCTATCTTGGTAGCTTTCCTATGGAAAAAAGGCAGACTTGTGATGTGGGAGTCTATTATAAAATGTGTTATGAACTCTCCTTCCTCCAGCCTTATCCTTCTGTCAAACACCTGGCTTAGTAAGGCTTCCCTGGTCCCACCAGGTCCTGCAATGGATAGCCTGCAATCAGCAATTAAAAGGGGCAACGAAGCTTCCCTATACATTATGGTCCCTGTAATATTCCCTCCAAGGGTGATTTTACCCTGTATGGTATGATCCGCAATCCTTGCTACGGTTATTCCCAGCATGGGAAACAGATTGGAGTCGGATATTTTAGTGAGGGTGGTAGCCGCCCCTATAACAAGATCGGTCCCTTCATAGCCAAACTTATTACACTCTGGAATCCCCTTTATGTCTATGACCCCTCCGGTGTAAATGTTGTTGGCCCTGGCCATACTTATGATCTCAGTCCCGCCCCCATAGTACATGGGCTTCTTGGCCTGTCTAGTAAGGCTCATAAAGAGGTCAACAGCCTGCGAGATGCTATCTGGTCTATAATATTCAAAATCGAAGGGAATCATGACAATGCCTCCGTCTTCATTTTCCAAATAAGCTCCGGATTAATGGGTACCTGATCCAATTCCAGCCCCGTCGCTCGGGATAGGGCATTTGCCAGGGCAGCCGGCATTCCAAGTATTCCATGTTCACCAAACCCCCGGGCTCCATAGGGCCCATTTTGTGCGGGAGTCTCTATGAACTCCACCAGATAATCCGGGTGCTCACCGAACCTCATCACCTTGTAGGTACGAAGGCTGCTGTTTAATATGCCCCCATCCCTGCCGTATATAAAGGCTTCACGGCTCCCCAGGCTCAACCCCATAGACATACCCCCCATGACCACTCCCTTGGCCGCCTGTGGGTTTATAACCCTGCCGGCATCCAGCACCGTAGCCGCCTTAAGGAGCTTATAGGTATGCTCTTTGGTATTGTATTCCACCTCCACAGCCTGGACGCCAACCGTCCATGCCGGACCCATTCTCCCCTTTCCGGTATCGAGATCTAAGATCGTCAGGTTCTCCATAATATACGTTCCCTTGCCTATTATCTGACCGCCTACAGCATTTCCCCCGCCCTGGTGCTTAAATCCATGTACGATATCCTTAAACTGCACATAGTTGTCCGGGTCGGATTTCATATAGACCTTTTGGCCCCCCACTTCCAGCTGGGAAGGGTCAACCCTCATAACCATGGCTCCAATATCCTTTAGCTGTCTTATTGCATCATCTGCCGCTGCCAACACCGCCCTTCCTGCCATAAAGGTTGACATACTGGCTACAGTTTTCCAGTGTTTGGGGCTGGATTCGGTGTTTACCTCCATCTGAACATGGATTTTGTCTACCTCCATATTCATTCTTTCGGCCAGGATTTGGGCAAGGCCTGTCTTTACCCCCGAGCCTATCTCCATTACACCGCATATAAGGTTAATGCTTCCATCCTTGTTAAAGGTGAGGATTGCACCGGATATAGCATCGGTATTGGATGCGGAGGTCTTCCAAAAACAGCTCATACCCTTGGCTATAATCTTGTCCTTGGCTTCCTCCACCCTTAAACTTCTTTCCATGTCTATAAGTTCATTTAGCCTATGAAGACATTTTTCCAGATCTCCGACGCTGCTGCGGGTTATCTTAACCTGGGTCGCTGAAGTATGACCGGGGCCGATGGCATTCTTAAGCCGCAGTTCAAAGGGGCTCATATTAAGGGCCTTGGCCAGCTTATCCAGGGTCCTCTCCATACAGAAAGTATGGGCGATATTACCGAATCCCCTGAATGAAGTTGAATAGGTATTATTGGTATATAGACATATGGAATCGCACCATACATTCTCTATATTATAAGGTCCGGTCCCATTACTGGCCATGGTTTTGGCCATACGGGGTGCGGTGTCCGAATAAGCACCGGCATCTACCAGATATCTTAATTCTGCTGCTTTTAATATACCGTCCTTTGTGGCCCCAAGCTTTATTTTGGCTTCTATCCCAATCTTGGTGGGAGAAGTGGCTATATCCTCCTCCCTGGTATTAGCTAACCTTACCAGTCTTCCTCCAACAGCCCTGGAGGCGATATAAGCTATAAACTCCAGGTTCACCGGTGCCTTACCACCAAATCCGCCTCCTACCAAGGGGGCAGTAACTATTATATCCCCCTCATCCAGGTTAAAGGCCAAAGCCAGCTCGGCTTTGATGGCATGGGGGCTTTGCGTAGACGAGTAAACCCGTACCTTACCCGTAGGATCTATCTTCACCCTAACATTCCTGGTCTCCATGGCTATGTGATCTGATTTTGGCATGAAGTATTCACCCTCAACCACCACATCGCTTTCTTCCCAGCCCTTGTCCATATTACCTTTTCGAATCTTGGTATGATCTGCTATATTGGTGCCGGGCACAGGGTATACATCATCGATTTCCTTCCCATAATGGCCCAGGTTCTCATGGATCAGTGGCGCACCCTCCTCTATAGCCTGGGAAGGAGTCCTGACCACGGGCAAGGGCTCATATTCTACATTGATTAGATACGCTGCCTGTTGTGCCTGATATTCCGTATCGGCGACTACTATGGCTACGGGCTCCCTAATATCGTCGTTGTATTTAGCAGCGCCGGTTACCTTGTCAAGACCTTCCTTTCTCGGGACGGTCTTCCCTACAATTTTCAAATGCTATCTCCTCCATATGCATTGTTCCCCCATCATCTATTTATCTTCAGCCTTAAATGTAAAAAATATACATCTATCCCTCGGGTTTTAGGGCTTCTACCGGATTGCTGAAAATTGCCATAAAATTTTACGGTATAGCTTGCAGTTTTATTAATAATAATATATAATGAGATGAATTCATTTTTCTGTTTTAAAATGCATTACCGAAAGTTTTACCTAAAATGTACACTTTCATATGCATTGAAACGAAATGGAGTCATTAAATGCATAAGGAGGTGTATGTTTTATGAAAGGTACAGTAAAATGGTTTAACGCAGAAAAGGGCTTTGGTTTCATCGTAAGCGAAGAAGGTGAAGATGTATTTGTTCATTTTTCAGCCATTCAGGTCGATGGATACAAAACCTTGGAAGAAGGCCAGAATGTAGAATTCGAGATCGAGCAAAGCCCACGCGGACCTCAGGCCGTTAACGTAGTTCCTTCTTACTAAAGAGGACACACAAAAGCACTGCATACAGCAGTGCTTTTTTATATGTTCTTTAATTGTATTATCATCTATTTTACTCTCTTTAGTTTTTCATTTTAGTTTTTGCTCTTTGGGTTCTGCTCTTTTGATTCTACTCTTTGGATTCTGCTCCTTAGATTTCCGGTCATCCCTGAGTTTTTGCTTCCTCCTTCGTAAAACTATATAGAGGAAGAGGGCCCACAACCCCAAGGCAGACAGGGCAAAGATAATCCGGAATTCACCCAGCTGAATATTGTCCTGTACATAAGGTATGCCAGCAATAAAGCCCTTAATCCGGCCCCCGATCCACGGCGCAATCAACAGGGTAATCCCTATAGCCGCGGAATAGAAGGCATCATAAAAGGATCTCCCCTTCTCCGGCAGGATATCGTATCGATAGTTAAATGAACCCACCATAAACCCGGAGTTGGCAAAGGATCCGATCCCATAGACCAGGGGTATAAAGACATACATGCTCCCCTTTGTGACCAGAGCCCACAAGACCATCTGCAGGGCATAAAAACCGTAGGATGCATACATGACAAAACCGTTTCCATACCTATCCGCTATTTTCCCCCACTGTGAGTAGGCAAACATCTGAAGAACCGCATTAAGCATGGTCATAGAAGTGATAAAAGTGTAGGACAGCTCCAAATATCGTATCATATAGACCTGGGTATAGGATGCTGACAGGTACAAGGCCACATGAAAGACAATGTTTATTATGGCATATCCCATAAACTCCTTATTCTTTACCGGGACTCTGATCACATCCAGAACCCTGGTGCCCTTCCCCATACTTTCGACTTCAGCATCCTCCACCTTGGAAAAGGCATAGGTTTCCCCCATACCAAAAACAAATGCAGCAGTGAATAGAATTACGAACCCCAAATACCTGTTTGGCGTAGTGTCCAATATGCTACCTGCTATGATGGGGACCAGGACCATGACCAAAACGGCATAGATCTGCCTGATAGAAAAATACCTTCCCCTCAGCTTAATTGGTATCGCCTTGACAAACCAACTGTTCACGGCCAGCCCTAAAAATGCGTTTAAAATATAGACCGCAAAGAGCAGGATAAACAGCACCAAAACCTGAGCCGGTTTGGGTATCAGCAAAGGTATTAGAATAATTGAAACCAAAAGCGGCTTTATTATTGAGTTTAGAACTAGAACCAGCTTCCTTCTCCTGGTAAACCGTTCCATCAATACCCCGAAAAAGATGAGAGAAATGCCACTTATACCACCAATCAAAGGTATATAGCCCACCAGATCGTCGGAAGCTCCCAAATAGATGGCAAACCCCGAAAGAAATTCTCCGCCGGTGAGAATAGCAAAGGCGTTGGCGAGTATAACCTGAATGATAAAGAAATCCTGATTTCTTCTGGTCGGGCTGTTTATAAGCTCCAAGTCGTTCTGATAGACCCATGAGCTTAGCCTTTTCTTAAAAGATTTCCCCATACCCCACCCGTTACCTCCTGTGTTAATCCCTCTAAGGGAATTCTAATCGTTCATAGATCATCAGGATCTGCTAAAAGGCGATGATCAATCCACCTTCATTTGCGTAAACCGAGCTTATTCCCCCGGTTCTGACTATGACAATATCCTTAAAATTGTACCTTTTCAGGACTTCCTCCTTAAAGGCCAGGGCACTTTCCAAGGCATTGCAATGGGCTATTCCCAATACTTTGTCCTCCAGGTTTTGACCCTGTTCACCTATTACTTCCACCAACCTCTTAAAGACCCTTTTTGCACCCACTACCTTTTCATGAACCTCTATCTGGCCTTCCCCATTTTCCGCCATTATGGGCTTTACCGAGAGAATGGAGGATACCTTGGCTACAAAATGGCTTACTCTACCTGATTTCACCAGGTTGTCAAGGCTTTTGAGGGTAAAGAAGGTCCTCATATCCTTAATATAGGCGTTGACCTTTTCCACAATCTCCATTTCCTTCAATCCCTTGTTGATCAGCTCCGATATATGGAGGCTGACCAGGGTCTCTCCCACGGAAGCGCTTAGGGAATCAAACACGTGGATAAACTTGTTCTCTACCTCCTCCAGGAATATATCCTTTGCCATCATGGCACTCCTATAGGTTCCGCTGAGTGCAGAGGACAGGGTAACCACAAATACACTTCCGTCGCCCTTGTAGCTTTCAATAAAGTCCTGGGGCGAAGGGCAGGCTGTTTTTGGTGCTATCGGAGAGTTCTTCATATCCTCAATCAAACCATCAATATCAAGGTTCTTGTCATCCCTGTATTCCTTGTCTCCTATTTGGATGGTAAGGGGTACTAATTCTATACCCGTTTGCTTTTCAACTTCCGGGCTCACATCACAGCAGCTATCAGCAACAATTCTCATGCTCATTTACTTGTCTCCAGTCTTTTTAAATTCCTAATAATAGGTGTATGGGCCCCTTATATGGCCCTGGTCTTATCCTTCAACCACAGTCTCTCCTTCTCATCCAACAGTGGGCCAAGGGTATTATAAACCCTTTCATGATATTGGTTCAGCCATTTCTTTTCCTCCTCATCCAGCAGATCCGGCTCAACTGCTGCCAAATCGATAGGACATAGGGTAACCGGCTCAAACCTTAGAAACTCACCAAACTCCGTCTCTATGTCCCCTGCTACCAACAGCAGGTTCTCTATCCTTATGCCATGGCTTCCTTCACGGTATACCCCTGGTTCGTTGCTGACCAGCATTCCTTCTTCCAGCTTAACCGTAGAGATTCTCGGACTAATGCTCTGGGGCCCCTCATGTACGTTTAAGAAGTACCCTACTCCATGGCCGGTCCCATGCTTGTAATCTATGCCATGCTCCCATAGATAGAGCCTGGCAAGGATATCCAGATTGGTTCCCGTTGCTCCCTTAAGAAATCGAGTTCTGGACAATTTAATATTACCCTTTAATGTCAAGGTATAATCACTTCTTTGCTGAGGAGTTGTAGGTCCTAAGGCAATGGTCCTGGTAATGTCCGTAGTTCCCTCCAGATATTGACAGCCCGAATCTATCAGTAGCAGTCCATGAGGCTTCAGAGTATATGCTGACTCCTCATCGGCCTGATAGTGGACGATGGCACCATGGTCCCCATACCCGGCTATGGTAGGAAAGCTCAGGCCCATGTAGTTCTCCTGCTGGCTTCTAAACTCCTCCAACTTATCCGCTACAGTAATCTCTGTGATTTCCTCCTTGGACAGGTTGTTATCCAACCAACAGAGAAACTTAACCATGGCTACCCCATCTTTAATATGGGCTTTCTTAAGGTTTTCAATCTCCACCTGGTTCTTCACGGCCTTTAGGATGGTGGTAATTGCGGTATCCTCTTCGATCCTGGCTTCCCGGCCGATGGAGTCATACAACCAGCTATTTACCCTTTGGGGATCCAACAGGATTGTATCCCCCCGCCCCAGCCGGGAAAGGTAGGATTCTATTCTTTCATAGTCCTCTATCTCTACCCCGTTATCGCTCAGATGTTCCCTGACAGGCACCGAGACCTTGTCTTCATTGATAAACAGCCATGCCTTCTCCTCCGAAATCAGGGCATAGGATATGGCTACGGGATTATAAGCCACATCGCCTCCCCTGATATTATAGAGCCAGGCGATATCGTCCAGGCTGGAAATAAGGTGGTAGTTGGCACCCTTTTGGGCCATCATTTCCCTGACATCCTCAATTTTTTGGGCTGCAGTCCTTCCGGCATAGACCATATCGTGTACAAATACGGTCTCCCTTGGAATTGCCGGCCTATCCTTCCATATTCCCATCAAAAGATCGTGTTCCTTGTTTATAAGGATTCCCTTTTTGGAGAATATTTTTTCCATATTACGTACTTGGGATACGGAAAATAACTTACCATCCATACCCACACATTCTCCCTGACCCAGGGTATCTGCGATCCATTCGGTGAAGCTCTTGACACCTTCCATCCCAAATTTAAATAGACGGATACCCGTTCCTTCAAGCTGCTTCTCCGCCTGAACATAATACCTGCCGTCAGTCCACAGCCCACAAGAGTCCTGGGTAATTACCAGGGTTCCTGCCGAACCTGTAAATCCCGACAGCCATTTTCGCCCTTCCCAATGGGCGGCTACGTATTCGCTCATATGTGGATCGGAGCTGGGAACTATATAAGCATCTATACCCTTATCTGACATCTCTTTCCTCAATCTTCGTATCCTGTCTATGATCACCATGATATGTATACCTCCATCAATCCATTCCTTTAAAAAGCAACTAAATAAATTGTATCACAATTTTTACTTCTCGTATATTTATTTTAGTTAACTGGATAATGGCTTTTTGATAAGCGGATGACCTCATTGATATATCCTGCCCATTAAAAAAAGGCCATAGACATCATGGTTTCATATCTACAGCCTTTCCTGCCCTATTATGGTATATACTGTACTTTCTCTACCAAAAGCTAATGAAATGGGCTATGTTCTGGCATTATCCCTTTATCAGCCGTCGGTGCCCTGGGTACCAAAGCCGCGGAAGAAAGATCCACCACCGAATAAAAGGATCAGCAACAGGAAGAAAAACAACAGTTCATCTCCATCATCGAACAGCCCGCAGTTACAGAAGATAATCACCAATAGCAAGAAAAAGAATAGTAGGCTATCATCATCCTTACCACGGAAAATTCCGCCTAAGGTTTCCATCATACCTGCCATATGTTTCCCCCCTCCATCATGTTCTAATACAGAATATGATGGTCCAATATAATATGTGATATAAATATTTTCTGCTGTAATACCAGTCGGCCTGATAAATACTTTCATACATGATAGGTTAGGTATAATTGGAAATACGACCCCTTTAGTCCGGAAAATCGCAAGGCCGCAAACTATGTCGTCTGCGGCCTGTTATCTCCCATGTATTCCATAGAATATATATCTTTAGCCTGCCTTAGCCCGAAACCTGTGATTTAACGTTTTGAATATCGTTGGGGCTGGCTGCCTGGGCAGGCATATAGTATCCCTTTGCCTGGGCTATCTTAAACAAATCATATTGGCATTTTTCGTCGCCATCCCGCATCTGCTGAACGGTCTGCCTGAACTGCTCATTGCCAGCCTCGGCTATTATGTGGGCATATCCGGCGATGCTGTTTTTTAACATGGACAATACGTCATTTACCATATCCTTTTCCTGCATCATCATCACTCCTTTAGCTTAAAAATGTCATTAATTTCTGCTTGCTGGTCTGAGCTTCCTGTGCCGATTGCTGAAAAAACTGTTTCAATTGAGGATCGGTACATTGCTGGGCATAGGTGGACAGTTTTTTGTAAGCTGTTTCATGTTGTCCAATTAGATGCCGTATATTTTGGAGCTCCAACTGGTTGATTTGCGCCACAAAAAACACTCCTTTCATAAAATGTTCACCTTTATTGTTTTCTGCCCATCCGGTAAATATACTATTTAAGATCATCTGTCAAACTTTAACACTATGTAGGATCCAATATCCACCTTTCTTATTTATAGCCCGGCAATTGCCATATATTTCATTCAGCTTTTCCATAGCTGACTTGGCGCCCTGTTTTTTTTGTATAACCAGATAAATGCTTCCTCCATTTTCAAGGTACTGAATACTCTCTTCAAATAATGAATATATGACCTTCTTCCCAGTGCGTATTGGCGGATTGCTGATGATGGCATTGAAGGTTCCTTCCAGGTTTTCAAAGCCATTGCTCTGTAAAACCCTGGCATTCTTTACGCCGTTTTGTTCAATGTTGATTTTGGCAAGGTCTACTGCCCTCTGATTTATATCGATCATGGTAATCTCTGCACTTGGATTAAGCCTGGCCAGGGTAATTCCTATGGGTCCATACCCGCACCCCAGATCCAAAATCCTGCCATCTATGGGAGGCAGGCTCCTTAATAGAACATTTGTCCCATAATCCACCTTATCCTTGGAGAATACCCCTGAATCAGTGGTAAATTTCAGATTTATATCACCCAGGCTGTATTCAATCTGGGCTATACGATGCTCGGTCGTGGGATTTTCGCTATAATAATGATCCATTTTTCTCCTCCATCAATAAACTGTAAATACGGAAGCCTTACTTTGTCGGTCAAGCATATTATAATATAAGTTTTTCATCATTAGAAGAATTATATAAGAAATCCCTGTTAAGGCCTCTCTCTCCTTTATATAAAAACACCCGGACAGGCTGCAAAACCTATCCGGGTGTTAACGTTAAAATATAGACCTTTTATGCCAGTTCATTAGCCAGGTAATGGGCTATTGATAA
>DGDX01000123.1 GCA_002385665.1 Firmicutes bacterium UBA3941 | reverse complement strand
CGTTATACTTTATAATAGCTACCACAGGGAGTGATGAGATGGGATTAAAAGTAAAGGAAGTCGCTGATTTAGTTGGGATTAGTGTACGTACGCTGCATCGCTATGACCAGATCGGGTTGTTGACTCCGGAGAAAAGAACCGATTCCGGTTATCGCATTTACACCGACAGCGATCTTGAAATACTCCAGCAGATTCTGTTTTTTAGGGAGCTCGACTTCCCATTAAAAAAGATTAAAGAGATCATCGGCAATCCCTCCTTTGATCGTCAGGAAGCGCTCCAGCTCCATAGAAAAATGCTCCTTGAGAAACGCAATAGAATCGACAAAATGCTTGCGACTGTTGACAAAACAATAAAGTATATGAAAGGGGAAATTCAAATGTCCAATAAAGAGAAATTCGCAGGGTTTGATTTCAGCAATAACCCATATGAAGAGGAAGCCCGTCAGCGTTGGGGTGATGACGTTGTTGAAAAATCCAATGCCTGGATTCGCGGCATGTCTGAATCCGATAGAAAGACCACGGTTGAAAAGATGAACGCTATCTATCAAAGGTTGGCAGAACTTAGAAACACTCCGCCGGAATCAGATGATGCACAAAAGGCCATAAAAGAATGGTACGACTTTTTAAACCAAAATTTCGGTCATCATTATTCCCTGGATGCATTTAAAGGGTTGGGGCAAATGTATGTAGAGGATGAACGTTTCACCAAGAATATAGATCAATTCGGCGAAGGCTTGGCAAAATTTATGTGTAAAGCCATGGCCATATATGCGGATAAAAATAGGTGATATTACTATAGCTTATTGACAAGCAAATATGATAAAAAGTATGTTTAAATTAGAGCCTTGCGTACCATCTATAAGAGTAGGTTTGCCTGCAATCTCGGTATAGGAGGTATTTGGTATGAGCCGTAATAAGTTAGAATCTATAAGATATGTAGATCTGTCTCAGAATAAATGTTTGCAATATCTTGTAGACAGGGAAGAAAGTCAATATCTGGGTCATCCTGATTCTATACTTCTGGATGATGGAACCATACTTGTATTCTACCCCAAAGGTCATGGCAAGGGTCCTATAGTCATGAAAAAAAGTGTAGACGGGGGGAAAACCTGGGGCGAAAGATTACCAACTCCGGAGAGCTGGGCCAATAGCCAAGAGACTCCCACCATTTACCAAGTAGTCAAGCCTGATGGTACAAAGAGGCTGGAATTAATAAGCGGTGTGCCCTGGGATGAAGGAGGGTTTAGAACGGCTTATTCCGAAGATAAATGACGGTTAGATTAAAAATATCACAGTTGGATGATAGGTTCACAACATCAAACATTCTCTGACCTAAGTATACTGTCTGTATTAAGAAGCAGACCGGCCGGTTAATTACACCGTCATGGCCGGTCTGCCATAATCAAATCTAATAGCCTTTATCATAATCCCTAATATTGATCATATCATCCAATCTGTTCTCACAGAAACATTGTACGTTATGCATTATGATATTGGTTGAGAAATAATTCCACTGATCGCCGGCACCTGCCATATGGGGCGTAATAATGAGATTGTCCAGATCCCAGAAAGGACTATCCTTAGGTAAATATCCCAACCTGAATTCATCCATAAATACGTCCAGGGCTGCACCAGCTATTTTTTTATCTTTTAGATAGCTGTATAGTACTTCCTCGTTGAAAATTATTGCTCTCGATATATTAATGATATAAGCCGTTGATTTCATACATTTAAATTGCTCTTCATCTATTAAATGTTCTGTTTTTGATGTCGGTGGAAGTGTACACACAATAAAATCACATTGAGCCAGGAATTCATTTAGCCCATCGGGGGAATAAACCTTGTCGAAATGTTCCAAGGGTTCACCGGTTGTATTATAGCCAATTGTTCTCATACCAAATGCCTTAGCCCTTTTTGCCGTTTCGCTTCCTACATCTCCAGTACCCAAAAGTCCTACGGTTTTATTATAGAGATTAAAAACATTACCCGGACTTTTCCAACTACGGGCTAGTTGATTTTTATAGGCGGCGAAGCTTTTTCTTGCAAACATCAGCATCATAGTCATGATATGCTCTGAGATGGGTACACCCGCTGTCCCGCGGGCATTAGTCACTATTATGTTTCTTTCTTTGAGATACTGTAAAGGCAGCCTCTCAATACCCACGTGCGGAACATGAATCCACCTTAATTTCTTGCACCTGTTCAGAAAATCAATTTGCAAAGTCCTGTGGTTTGCAATAACAGCATCGGCTTCTTCCACTTCATTGGATTTAATCAGCTCTTCCTCGGAAGCAAAAACGGTTACACAAGCACCTAGTTTTACCATTTCAGCTATAACTTCTTTACTGGGTTTAAAGGTCGTCAAAATTTTCATTATAACTGTCTCCTTCCTCTTATTACCCTGCAGTCTTTTGTTCCCCTGCCTGCTACTTATAGCATAATCTTACAGGTATCTGAAGTCAAGAAACATATAGATATCATTATCCTGATAAAAGCCAGACCAGGATCATATATAGTAAATCTATATGGCATTATTTCTGAGTATATATTATACTGATTAAAGTAGAAACTTGTTATAATTATCAATATTTTGGAGGATGTTATGCAAAATCAGCCACGGTCTCACAGAATTCCACTTTATTATTTGGTAACAAGCCTTTTCTGGTTTTCACTTTATGCCTTTGTTCCCAACCTGCCTATTTATGCAGAGAGTTTGGGAGCATCCAATAAGCTGATTGGTCTTATTATAAGTTCCTATGGTTTTGTACAGATGGTACTTAGACTTCCTCTTGGTATCTACTCGGATAAGATTAATGCACGTAAAAGGTTCATTTTGCTGGGTATATTAATCTCTGTAATAAGCAGTCTGGGTATGGGTTTTTTCAAGACACCATGGTCGCTGCTGATTTTCCGAGGACTAAGCGGTGCAGCAGCTGCAGCCTGGGTTCCATTTACGGTCCTGTTCGCAAGCTATTTCACTGATCAGCAGTCCACTAAGGCTATCGGTTACTTGAACGCCTTCAATAATCTGGGACAAATTGCGGCACTTCTCCTGGGCGGTTTAGTTATAAGCGTCTTTAATAGCCCCGTTGCCCCATTCTACCTGGCAGCTACAGTAGGAACCCTATCTTTATTGTTGGGGACCGGTATAGTTGAAAATAAAACAGAACAAAAACCTATTAAATTGCTGGAACTCCTGGCCGTCGGCAAGGAACCTCAGCTGTTGTTTGCCTCAGGATTAGCGGTATTATTGCAAATCATTACCTTTGCAACCGTATATGGTTTTACTCCCCTGGCAGCTAAGAATCTGGGGGCAACCCAAGGCCAAATATCTCTGTTAACAACTTTTTCGACATTTCCCGCTATTTTTGCATCCGCCCTCAGTGGTTCAGCTCCGGTGGTTCGGTTTGGAAAGCGTAAAGCCCTCACACTTGGTTTTATTATCATGGGCTTATCAGCCGGCCTTATACCCTCTATCAATAGCATTAATCTTCTATACCTGTCCCAAATTGCGGGAGGATTTGCAAGAGGTGCTGTCTTTTCGATCCTGATGAGTACCAGCATCCAAGCTGTAAGCAACGATAAAAAAGCTACCGCTATGGGGTTCTTTCAGGCAATCTATGGCCTTGGAATGTTTTTAGGCCCTATAATAGTTGGATTTATCAGTGACTTTTTAAACCTATCTTGGGGATTTTGGATAACCGGCTTATTCGGCATAGTGGCCGCTATTATGGCCTTTAGCCTTCCACATTTGGAGAAAGAGACAGGTGATGCTACCCATTGAAGACCTTGTCAATCAGGTAAGAGAATTCTTGATAGGCAATACTATTCGATAAGGGGGTAAGGGCCCCTAAAATGGCCCTATAGTACCATTCGTGCATCCTTTTGTCCTTTTGGTTAAACTGTCTCCAGATTTCATCCCCTTTATGGATTAAGCCATGGTAAAGACCCCGCATATTTGATAATTTGTCAGCCAACATGATGATCTTCTCATCAAGGGATGCATCTCCCAAGGCTTTTATTGTCGCATCCTTTCTCGCCTTCCAGGATTCCTGGGGAGGGATATGGGACATTTTGTCCTCGCTGGCCCAGGCCACCAAGTCGGCAACCCGTTTACCAAATCCCTCCTCTATCTGGTCTATGGTAACAGCAGTGTCTTCCACCACATCATGCAAAACCGTTGCTGCCAGAACTTCAGGATCATTAGTCATAGTGGCTGCTATGGATAAAGCTTCCATGGGATGGACTATATATGGGATATCATTACCCTTTCTTACAGCACCTGAATGTTTTTCTGTAGCAAATATAATAGCCCTCTCTATAATCCTCACGTTTCTTCTATTCCTTCCGAGTCATAGTTTAACGTCGTAATAAGTAACTTTTGCTTCCCCTTCTATGGAAATCCTATTATAGGGTGTCGTAGGATAAACGACTTGTGCGCAGGCGAAGGTTCCCCTATCTGCGAATACCTCCAACATTGCAACATCAAAAATAGCTTCCATAGTAATGGCCCCTGTAAATAACCTTTCTTTCTCCACTTTGCTAAAGATATCAGAAGCAAAGATTTCACTAAAGGTCTTATCCCCTGCCTTGCTCCTATCCATAAAAATATTATCATTCTCATTTACACCGAAAACAAGCTCTTCACCAACTTCATTTGAAAGTGTAATCGCAAAGTTCCGGTGTCCTTCCACCCGTAGCCCAAAGACCTGGCTTTCTACAGCCTTTTCCCCTTTTATTACTGCAGTGGAAACCATTATTTCTCCCAGTGTACCAAAAGGTGCAGATGACAACCTCAATCCCTTCGGAGTATCTACAAGAGAGAGCTTTCTGGCTAAGGTCATCATACCTCGATACTCATCGGTTGGCGTATCTGCGGCATATTGCCAGTTAGCGCCCCAACCAATAACAATTCTATCCCTTAGTTCCTCTCCGTAATAGGACATGGCGGCATAATTATCAAATCCGGGATCTATCCATTCTATCCCATCAAAGGGTCTGGTACAGATAAAGGCATCTCCGTCAAAGGTGCCGAGAAAATACTGTGTTTTTGGACCGCCCTTCTCCAATGGAATGGTCATACTCACCACCAAAACCCATACCTCATCACCGTTTGGCGCCTTTAATGGAAAGATATCCGGACATTCCCATATGCCGGGACAGAGGTTCCCCTCGGGTCCGAACTCTCCTGTTTTTATCCAGTCAATCAAATTTGGGGATGCATAGAAGTGCACTCGGTCTCCCGCCGCTACTACACAGCTCCATGAATCCCGCACCGGGTTATAAAAGACCTTGGGATCTCTAAAATCTCTTATCCCTGGGTTTTTTATAACCGGGTTACCTGCGTATTTAGTAAAGTTTACCCCATCCGTACTATAGGCTATACTCTGTTGCTGGGTTTCTCCGCTATGGGTAAACATAGTTACTATGGGTGGTTTACCAAAAGATGCAAAGCCTGTAGTATTGTCCCTATCGTATACTGCACTTCCGGAGAATATATGCCCAAGTTCATCCGGCTCCAGGGCAATGGGCAGGTGCTCCCACCT
The DNA here is from genome assembly GCA_002385665.1 of Firmicutes bacterium UBA3941. Lineage (GTDB taxonomy): Bacteria > Bacillota > Clostridia > Caldicoprobacterales > UBA3941 > UBA3941. The sequence continues at coordinate 37,339 of DGDX01000123.1, read as the reverse complement.
TATAAGATCCTGGCTTATGGCGTGCCCCCAATGCATGGGGCCCCATTTTGTATCCTTGGGATAGTGCTGATAAAAAAGATGATAGATGCCGTCATGGTACACCAATCCATTGGGGTCGTTGATCCAGCCCTTTTGAGTAGTGAAATGAATCCTTGGCCTATAATCATATACAGCTTTTACCGCCATCTTGATATCCCTCCAAAATCTCTCCTTTATTAAGACAGATCCTTTACAAAGAGCCTACAATTCCTATTCCAGTGTTTTCTTGTTTACCCTTATAGGAAGACTTGATTAATGATACATTATTCTACATACTTTCTTATAATCCTTTTAAAATTTGCCTAAACATTCCATACAAGAAGGAACTGCAAATCCGTATCGCAGTTCCTTCTTATATAACCAGTTGTGTATAATTGATTTTCATCAAACTATGACTATATGATTACTATTCCTCAGATTTAGTTTTTCAGTCGCCTGTTCTCGGAGTTTATACTTCATAATCTTACCTGCGGCATTCATTGGGAATTCCTTTACAAATTCAACATAGCGAGGGGTCTTGTGCTTGGCCATGGAAGACCGAACATAATCCTTTAGTTCATCCTCCGTCAGCTCCTCGCCGTCTTTTAGGATTACGCAGGCCATGATTTCTTCTCCATACTGCTCATCGGGAACCCCGATTACCTGAACATCCTTAACCTTGGGATGAGTATAGATGAAGTCCTCGATCTCCTTTGGATATATGTTTTCTCCGCCCCGAATTATCATGTCCTTGATCCGGCCGGTAATTTTGTAGTAACCATTTTCATCCCTACGGGCCAGATCACCGGTATGAAGCCAGCCATCCTGATCTATTACAGCGGCGGTAGCCTCTGGCATTTTGTAATAGCCCTTCATTATATTGTAACCCCTAACTACGAATTCGCCATCTACATTGTCAGGCAGATCTTCCCCTGTCTTAGGATCAATTATTTTACATTCGATTCCGGGCAGGGCTCGGCCCACGGTGCTTACCCGAAGCTCAACACTATCATCCACCCGACTTTGAGTACAACCGGGAGAAGATTCAGTCTGACCATAGACAATAGTGATCTCAGTCATATTCATTTTATCTACCACATCCTGCATGACCTTTTCAGGACAAGGACTGCCGGCCATAATACCGGTTCTCACATGAGAAAAGTCCGTTTTATGAAAATCCTCATGCTCTAATAAGGCGATAAACATAGTAGGTACGCCATGGAAACAGGTGATCTTCTCCTCTGTAATACACCTTAGTGCCAATCTGGGTGAAAAGTATGGTAAGGGCGACATAGTAGTTCCATGGGTAACGGCAGCTGTCATAGCAAGAACCATACCAAAGCAATGGAACATGGGTACCTGGATCATCATTCGGTCCGCAGTTGACAGATCCATATTATCGCCGATATTTTTGCCGTTGTTAACCACATTGTAATGGGTAAGCATTACTCCTTTGGGAAAGCCCGTAGTTCCGGAGGTGTACTGCATGTTACAGACATCATGCCGATTCAAGGATTGGGCCCTTCTATAAACCTCTTCCAAGGGCACTTTTTCGCCTAAGGCCAGGGCTTCCTCCCAGGTCAAACATCCCTTTTGTTTAGAATCAATAGTAATAATATTTCTAAGGAAGGGGAACTTCCTTATATGCAAGGGCTTTCCTGCCTCCGACTCTTCCAATTCTGGACATAATTCTTTGATAATTGCGATGTAATCGGAATCCTTATATCCATCAATCATTATCAAGGTATGGGTGTCCGATTGCCTTAGCAGGTATTCCATCTCATAAGTCTTATAGGCGGTGTTGACTGTGACCAAAATAGCGCCAATCTTGGTTGTAGCCCAAAAGGCAATAAACCACTGAGGCACATTGGTTGCCCAGATAGCCACTTTGTCCCCGTGTTTTACACCTATTGCAATCAATGAACGGGCAAAAGCATCCACATCATCCCTAAACTCCTTATAGGTTCGGGTATAATCCATTGTTGTATATCGAAAAGCATATTGATTTGGGAATTCGTCTACAACCCGATCCAATAACTGAGGAAAGGTCAGATCAATCAAAGTATCCTTCTGCCAAATATATTTACCGGTCCCGGCATTATTGTCATATAGGTGGCCCTTTATAGAGCCTTTTTCTATATATCTACTCATATAGGCGGCATAATTAGGGAAGACGACCCCGGCTTCAGCCAGGTCTGAAGACCAACGTTTTACCCATTCTAAGGAGAGATAGCCCTCATAGTTTATAGAGCGCAAGGCCATCATAACTTTATCCATGGGTATCTCGCCCTCTCCCATCATTCTATACTTAACTATACCATCCTCCATCACTGAATCCTTGGTATGTACATATTTAATGTAAGCTCCCAGGTTTTGAACAGTCTGCCCCGGTGTTTCTCCGGCAAAGTGGTAGGGATGATTTATATCCCATAGGGCTGCTACGGCATCGCTGGATATTTCATTAAGCAGACTACACAGGCGGGTTGTATCTGCGTAAACGCCATTGGTTTCTATTAATAAGGTTACCTCATTCTCCTCTGCAACAGGAATAAGACGTTCCAGAGCAGCCAGGACTACCCCATCGTCTACTTCACCGGTAGGATGGGGTTTGAGATCCGCAAGAATACGGACATAGGGAGTACCCAGCCTAGATGCCAACAGGATATATTTAACTATCTCCTCATGATTCTCCTCTGCCTTCTCAGCAAACTTAAGACAACAACCTGATGATAGACAGGGAATCTCAATCCCAAGTTCTGATAACTTATTTATGGTTTTAGGAAGTTGTTCTTCTGTAAAAGGCTGGGCCTCAACAGCAAAAATATCCTTGCCCAGACCCCTTATCTCTATCCCGTCAAAGCCAAAGTCGCTGGCCATTGAATAGATTTCCGGCCAGCTAAAATCCGGACATCCAAGGGTTGAAAATGCTAGTTTCATGCTCTTTCCTCCTAGTTTTTCATCTCCTAAAGGGATTTCAAATATACTGAAATATATTTTGAAACTTCCACTATTATATTTCTAAAAATGTATAAACTTAAAAAGGCTCTCGTCTTCAGCATTATGCTAGAGACGAAAGCCTTAACTTCCGTGGTACCACTCTAATTGATATTTATATATCCACTCAATGATAGGGTCAAGAAAGACACCTACACACCCGTATAACGGCGGATAAATCCGGTCTTGCCTACTAATAGCTATAAAAAAATAACTACTTTCGGCAAAACTGCTCCAGGGCGAGCTCGCCTTTGTAATTCCTACTGTTTTCCAGCAACCAACAGCTCTCTGAAAGGAGATTACAATGCTTTTTCCCCATCATGGCTTTTTATAGTATTGCCTGTTAATTTATCAAATTCTGATTTTATTGTCAAGGGTAACCATGATTTTGTCGACTGTATAAATATACGTGTTCCTAATTCTAAGATTCTTTACTGTATAACACGATAGTACTGATATCTCAGCCTTCCTGCTCTTCCAGGCTCAGCATCCAGACCCTCTTAAGCGGAATTTCAGCCTTGATTTCATCGCTGAGCTTTTCATAATTATTAAAGATCTCCTGTATAATATCTTTTGAGCTCCACAGCCTAACTTTAAAAAACTGTTTTGATATTTCACTTGTAACAGATGACTTAAAACCACTCCATGAGACCAACAAGCCATAATCAGCATTATAGTTGCTCATGGTACCAATTAACTGATCCAAAACGGGTCTACCGATAGGATTAGCTTCCGTCTTTACCTGTACGCATATCTTAGGCGAACCAAAACCCAGCATACCCGATGATGCTAAAATGTCTACTCCATAGTCTGGTCCTTCTGGGCTTTTAAACGTTGTAAATCCTTTAGCCTTCAATATTTCGTTTATTAATTCTTCCATCCTATAGCCTTTAAACCTCTGAATTATTCTTTCTGAGATTTGATCGGCTATATACTCTTCCAGGTCTATTGCTGTTTCCTCATCTACCTCCTCCATTTGCTCAACAACTGGCCTAGATCTAACAACATACCAATTGTTTTCAGCCATGCTTTTAATTCTGGCTTCTGCATTATTTCTGTGTATTCTACAGATGGTCATAGCAGCTCCCAACGAGTATAGAATATCCTGATCAAACCTATCCCTTGGAATATCCTGAGCAAACCAATCTACAGCCCTATAGTGGTAGTAGGGGGATCCTTGGGATTTATCATACACATAATTCCCTACAATTTTTCCAAAATGTAATGTCCTGTTTAGTTTGCTAGGCAATATCACCCAATCCCCTATTTTCATCTTAAATGCCCCGGCCCATATCTGGGATGCCCAGTTGATAGCTGTGTTTTTTTTGTCCAAATCATATTTCTCAATCAAGATCTCATACAGATTGTCTTGGGAATCAACATCATTTAAGTCGATATCAAGTTGATCCCAAGTCAAATATATTCTTTTATCAGTTAAAAACTTGCTTTCATATTCTCCTTGTCTTCCAGCCCTACATAACCATAAGCTCATCAAATTACCTCCAACTGCCATATTTATCCCTTGTCTCAGCCCTACAAATAAATTCTGGAGATGGATACAAGCTCCCAGCCTTACCTTCCATAAATATTTCACCGTATCAGTATATACAACTAGAACATAATCCTATGTTAAGATCAGTCCCGTGGCGGCTTCTTTTCTAATTGCATAAAAACATTATAGCATATTTTAGCTACATATATTCATAATCGTCATACTATAAATAGCATAACTCCAAAATTATTGCATTATTTTCCTATACTTGTTATACTGTAAATAATAAAATAGGATCTTTGAGTATGGATATTTATATAATACCCGATTTTTTATTTTATCTAAAATGCAGTAAAGCACCAAATGGGCAATTCCAATTAAACATGGGAAAAATATTTCGTATTTGAATAATTTGGGGGTATGAATATGTATAAAAACCCAAAACCGAAAATAACACTATATGAGATGGGGCCATTGAAAAGAAGTGTCGTGATCTGGGTATTATTTCAGATTGTTTTATGGATAACCTTTGGCATTGCGTATTATTTTAACCTTGATGCTTGGAACAGAGGTGCTGATATAATCCATACAGTTTCTACGGAAGACAGTCTATTCAAAACTTTTTTCATTATTATTGTTAATAATCTACTACTCTTTTTCCTTATTGCTTTGGGTAACATATTTGTAAGGTTTGGTATAGTTACGCCCGGGATATTAATATTATTATTCCAAGGAATCATGATCGGTTGGACAGCAGGAACTAATTCTTTTGAATACCCCTTTCCCAGTGTACTAGAAGCCAATATACAATATCTAAAGGTAGGTTTATGGGAAACTACGTCTTATGCATTAATATGCGGGGTTACTCTTACAAAATCATTGTACATATCTGAAACTTTCCCTGCAAAAGAATGGTCTAGCATAAGTAAGCTAAATGAAATTAGTATTAACTTTACTGAAAGAATTTTGGCTGCAGTAAGTATAGCTATGTTAGTCCTGTCGGCATTTATAGAAGCTATTCTGATTATAGGATTTTAAGCATTGGGTAAGCGTTTGAAGGCGACTTTGATATCTTTTGCAATATATCCCTTTAGTTCCGTTTTTATGGATGGAAAATATGATTGATTATTTTGTGGAGTAAAGCTAGCTCTAATGGGTAGTAATATTCAAACAAACTTTTATAGTCATCTAGGTATTTCGATTTTATATCTAATAGCAGGGATAATGCTGATAGGGGGAAATATCCGACCTTCATTGGGAACTCTTTATTATTTGGGAATTCTTCTAGCTTCATTTCTTGTTATAAAGGGATATATTACCCGCGCTGGATTATATTCTTTTTTAACACCGTATTTTCTTATGTTGGGATTTGGCATATGGAAATATATCTTTCCGCATTACATAGGCATTTTATTAGCTGTCTTATTAGGTGAGCTATTTGGAAGGATTTCGTATAAAACCTTAATAAAGTGGGAAGGAACACGATACATTTTTTGTGTAATCCCTATATTTTTCTTTTTATTCGATTTTGCGTTTGGAAATATCCCGTTATTAAGGAATATCCATATGATTCCCCTTTTGTCTCCCATATCAACCCATTATTTTACTATAAGGGGAGCATCTCTCGTAGGTCGACATTTGCTCTTAGCCATTATTACGCTAATATTATCAAGTTTAGTGGTAATTATAACAGACCCTAAATCTGCGAAAATCCCATCTATAGTTTTGGTAGTATGTGGGTTATTAATTGTCATACCTAATATATTTGATTTAGCAATATCAAAAAGCAAAGTACATTATGATAAAACACTGCGGGTTGCAGTAGTTCAGGGAAGTTATAATCTCCCAGGAGATAATATGTTATATGAAGATTACATAGAAAATAAGCTGGCATATTATATAAATCTCGCTAGTAAAGAAACCGCAGATATAGTCGTATTTCCCGAAACTGAACTGGGTATCTATGATACGAGCAATAAAATAGATAAAGAACATAGGGAGAGGTTCATGGATATTTCGAAAAAATTAGGGGGTATCTTAGTTTTTACTGTTACAGAAGGAAACAGTTTGACAAAGGAAAAGAAGGAAAGGTTTATATCCACCTTGCTTATGGAGGAAGGTAATATAAAGGGAATAAGTCGAAAGAGAAATCTGGTCCCGTTTAAAGAGACAAAGTTTTATTCTAGGGGAAAAGACTATGGGATTCATGAAACTAAATTTGGCAGGTTAGGAATATCAATTTGCTATGATATTAATGCAGGGACAATTAGAAAACTAAAAAGCAATGGAGCGGAACTAATATTAGCCCCATTTAACGATAGTGGATTTGGGGAAATATACCATAATATCCATAGATACTACCCCATAATTGAGGCTGTAGAGTATGGGGTACCCATTGCAGTAGCCAATGAGGATGGTATCTCTCAAATTATAGATGATAATGGCCGTATCCTGGGGGAACTAGGATATGGCCATATAGGTACGTTGGATTATTTGATTAATCTAAATACGGCTAAAACCTTATACTTGGTGATTGGAAAATATGTTGAATGGCTAATATTTGGGGGGTTATTCTTTTTTGTAGGAATAAATTTGAAAATCATCCGAACGCCATTCTTATTCCATTAATTTTTTTGAAAATGTCGGAGTATATCCCTTGCCGTTGGCGGGCAGCCGGGGACATAATCAGGACATCCCCTTGCACAGTTTCCTATACCAGTTCCGGTATCCAATATTTTGCCTTTATAATGCTGTCCTATGTAGAACTTCGATTTGACCCTATTAAGTTGTCCACTTCCCTGCATCCTATCCAGTGCATGAATAAGGCTTCCATAGCAGGCTGAACATGCATCCCTTTCCTCGATATACCTGGTGAATTGTCTTACCCTGCCCTTGTCCGTATTGATTTTTATGCCTTCGTTACTATTTAGCTCTATTACAGAGCCTGACCAATCGGTTTTACCGGCTCCTATATCCTCAGCCATTTTAATATATGGAACATCCTCCAAATCAAAGCCCAGCAGATCAGCAGCATAGCTGTCCATCATAACAGGGTCTGTGCCCACCAAAACCCGATTCATCCTGACAGGATTTCCGCCTTCCTCAAAATTCAGATCCCCCATAATGCCATCTACGACTATGAGATCCTGCCGAATGGCCTTGCTTAAATAAGCAATAGGTTTATGAAGACCCATGGTATGAAACCGTCTTTTTTCGGAGTTGGGAATGCACCCCTTTAAGTTTTTAAGTGCACAGGTTATATTGGTCTGACAATGCCCCTTTAATACCGGTACATTGATAAGATAATCTATTTGTGAGATACTTCTGCATATATTCAGCCTTAAGCCGTCTACTTCCTTTTCTATGGAACCATCCTTTTGTAGGTCTATCAGTGGTACATTGTATCTATCTGAAATATCCTCATAACCGCATATCCTGAAAGCCCTCGATGTCCTATCACCAATCCAGGAGCCTTCCAGGATAGATATGTTCATATAACCCTTTGACTGAAAATATTCTATGATCCCTTCAACCAGTTCCGGTGATGTTGTTGCTCCGCTTGTAGATGGCTTGGCGACAACCAAGTTTGGTTTTATACCAATGTTTGAATCCTTGTCCAAATTCTTTTCAGGCTGCACTTTATTGAGAATTTCCAGTACCATAGATTTTGGATCATCACCGTATAACACCCAGATATTATTATGATTCATTATCTTCACCTGCCGCTTTATTTGTCTATTTTTATGTTAAGAAAATCTCACTCATAATTGATATGACAATATATCATAGCCAGGATTATTCCAGGATAGTCGAGCATTTAGGGCAATATCTATAATCTTCTATCGTTTCAAAGCCACAGTTCAAACACCTCTTAATTCGATGATCATAACCTGGTCTGATAATATGCAAATCCTGTTCCTCCAGAGTTACATCTTCATTTCTTTCTATTTTCCTCCCAAGTTCCCGGTTGATTGAATATGTACTTCCACAGCAACTGGTTTTCACGTAATATTTTTTACCCCATTTAAAGACTGGTATGAAAAACAAACTAAGACTTGTATATTCCATGAATGCTTCATACCGCCCATAACGCCCACAATTTGGACAGATTACATTTTGATTAAAATCAAGTTTATCTGTTTTAGACGCTATCCCCATAATAAAAAACATGTGACCACCTCGGGACAATTATATCATAAATATTGTTAACTCCATCGAACAAATTGCATTATGACATTAGGTTATAATTTAAACATGTCCAGCTGCCTTATGACGTAGGATTGGATTTTTCTTTCATAAATCTTATCTTCCGGCCCTACCTTACTGCACAGTAGGGGCGAGTTTACATCATAAGCATCGATGTTTTTCTTCATAACACCTTTGTTATAATTGGCATAACAATAGGCACAATTATGGCTGCATGAATTATAAACGCCTATGTCAATGCTGGCTGCGCAGCCGCAGGCCGCCCTTTGGTTCTTATCCTTTGCTACATCTATTTTGCTACCTAATAACTCTCCTATCAGTTCTGAATCTATGCATCTGGAATGACCTATTCCATACTTCTCCAAGTCAATGACCTCAGCACAAGTTTCTAGCTTAAGGGAGTAGCCCTTGGCTATGGATGACAGTTTTGAAGCTATGGACTTTATTTCTATATTACTAAGTTCTTTGGCATCCATTGCATTTAGCTTCTTCTTAGCCCTTGCATAAAAATCGACAAAGCTTATTATACACTTTTTTGTATGCTTATGAAGCCTTGATGCCAAATAATCGAAATGTTCAAGATGGTATTCCAAATCAAATTCATGGCTTATAATTATCGGATCGTATCTCCAAATTACACGATTCTCTCCTAATTTTTCAGATAATCTTAGAAAGGTATCTATTAAGGTTTCTTTATTGGGCACGTTTTGCTCAACTGTAGAATCATATGGGTTTAGTGTGAAATGAAAATAATACAAATATTCCTTTAGCAAGTCCAGTCCGGGTATCATCCTCTCGGGGTTTTTTGTCCAAAAAACAATACAATCAACCACCTCAGGAGATAAGGACACCCTGCTTATCTGGTGGCTATTCATAGGATTTCTCACCAGAACATAGCCGTCAGCTATCCTATTAAAGAACCAATCACTAAAAAATGCAGGTATATCAGTTCTTCTGCTGGCACTAATTATCAACTGAACCAACTCTTTTCCTTGAGCTGTCTTGATCTATAAAATTATTATATTTTGACTAACTGGTTCAATATATTTTTTCTTGCTAAAAATGCAAAATTTCAGCCTTACTTCTTTTAACGTGTTAGATCCTCCGTCCCACCGGCGATACTTATAGCCTTTGATACAAACCCTCCTGCCTCCTCCAGCAGTTTTTGTGCCCTATCAAAATCTGACTTGGTTTCTATCATTACTATTGCAAGCTTGGGATTTCTTTTGCTAAGTTCAAAATATCTTTCGGCTTCTTCATAGGAGACTCCTGTTCCAAGCATTATGATTCTCTTAGCTCTTTCCACAAGCTTCCTGTTCTTTGGCTTTAAATCTACCATTAAGTTTTTATATACTTTACCGAGTTTTATCATCACTGTAGTAGATATCATGTTAAGTATCATTTTTTGGGCTGTGCCTGCTTTTAGCCTTGTAGAGCCCATTAGGACCTCAGGACCTACCACTGTATTTATTTTTACATCTACTATATCATCCATTGGCGACTTTTCATTGCAAGTTATGGATATAGTAAGGGCGCCCCGTCGCTTGGCTTCTTCGACAACCCCTATAATATAGGGAGCTTGTCCGCTTGCAGATAAGCCTATTACTGAGTCCTTCTCTGTTATTCTGTTTTTTTCTGCCTCCAAGATGCCTTCTGTTTTATGGTCTTCCATGTCCTCTTTAGCAATGGACAGGGCATCTTTTCCCCCTGCCATAATCCCTTGAACCATTTCAGGGTCTGTACCAAAGGTAGGAGGACATTCTGCAGCGTCCAGTATGGCTAATCTACCGCTTGTGCCTGCACCAAAGTATAGGAGCCTCCCGCCTTTTTGCATTCTTTCCACGATTTTATCAACAGCTAGCGCTATATCATCCAGGGACTTCTCGACTGCATACGCCACCTTTTTATCCTCATTATTCATTATCCTTAGGGCGTCTATAGTATCCACTTTATCAATGTGCATACTGTTTTCATTTTGCGTTTCCGTTACCAAAATATAATCTTCATCGGCCATATACTAAATACCTCCTATCTTTTAATACTTCCATAATATTATCTATTCCAATCCTAATGCCGTAAATACCACATTCTATACAGTTTTATGAATTGGCTGTTTCATATTATTATTCATTTACCCATCTGTCTAATTTTTCTATTATTAGGTCATAAGTTTTGTAGGAAATTTCCGGCAAGGTCCCACCTAATGCCTTAGCGGCCTCGCGAAAGCCCTTGTCGATTGCTTCCTTAATCGTGGCTATCTTACTTCTATCCCCACCCGAGAGGGCAATGGCAAAGTCCACTATACGCTGGCTGACCTTTTCGGGGCTTAATAATCCCCCATCTCCTATCGCCCTTTCGGCCTCCAGCCGGGCAGCATCATCAACCTCTATTTGGGTTTTTGGGTTTAGGGCATCCCTATAGGTTAAGCCCTGCCTTTCCAGAAGTTTTCTTACTAATTCCCTTAGCTGGCTGTGAGCTTCCTCGCTTTCTCTCTTTAGCCTGGCAATAAGCTCAGCATTATATCTTTTTGCATGGTTTGTATATACAACTTCTTTTTGATTTTTACTGGGTATATATTCATCCACTATTTCACGATTAATGTCATTGGATTTTCCCTTGTCCAGGTCTTGTTTATCCTTTACTGTATTCTGTATTTGTGGAATAGTTGACCTTAAAATATATGATTGATTAAATTTAACATTCATTAAATTTTCACCCCTATACCCTGATTTTATCAGGTATTAATTAAAATCTTAACTACTTATCTTACCTATTATATCGACGATTCGGGGTGAAAACTTAAGGTTTAAAGATCTACTATTTCATTTATCGGCAGGTGATCTTGTTATATAGTCCTTATCTCCCTAACCAGTTCTTCAGCATATTGATCCAAGAGGCCTAAATCCCACAATAGGCTGGTGGCTATATATTTATCCCGCACTTCTCTGGAGCCCAAAAATGCATCTTTAGTAAGATCATCCTTGATACCAATATCCCTTGGTCTGATCGGTGCACCAATATCCTTTAAAAGGTTCTCTACATACTTGGAGGAAGGAAGCTCCTGTTCTATTATCTCCTTTATCTTGCTCCAATTCCCAAGTATAGCTTCCAGCCTTTTTGAATGATTATCCTTATCGTTCTTACCTTCTTTCCCTTCCAATTCAATAAGGGCCTCTGCATTCTTACCAAATATTCGCTTCATTCTGCTTTCCCATTGTTTATAATCAAATGCCTCTACATGGGCAATTGCTCTATCCCTATCAGGTTTTATAAATCGCATCTTATCATATACTAGCAAGGTGAGAACCGTACCGATACCTACCTGTATGCCATGTAGTGAACCGGGTGTTCCCTTTTCCAACTTGCTCATATCGAATATATGGGAAAAATAATGCTCAAGACCGGATGCAGGCCGCGAAACTTCTGCAAAACTCATGGCTATTCCTGAAAGTATCAACCCTTCTGTCAAACTTAAAATACCTTGGGGATCCCTATCCATCAAGCTGGAGGCTGTATTAACACACTTTTCCAATGCTGCTCTCATAAGACCTGCAACCTGCGGACAATAGTACTCACCCGTTATGATATTAGATATTCTCCATTCGCATATACTGACATACTTAGCTACCATATCGCCTAAACCCGCTTGAATCATCAGCATAGGTGCCTCTTTCATGATGTCTATATCTGCGATTATAGCTACAGGGCATACCGTATAGATTGTAACCTTCACACCATTTTGTATCATAGAGGAAGAATTCGATGCAAACCCATCCATAGATGGTGCTGTTGCAATTAAGAGATAGTCACGGCTTGAGGCCTTTGCAATGATCTTTGCAATATCATTAATAACCCCGCTGCCTACAGCTATTATAAAATCGCAGGAGGGATCAAAGGACATGATTATCTGACCAACAGAGTATTCGTCAGGTTCAACTTCATCCTGGGGAAAAACATAGGATTCATAGTCCATGCCTTTCCTGTTTAACATATCATATACTATCTCTCCGGCAGCTTTAAGAGTATTTTTATCACATATTATAAAGGGCTTTTTTACTTGATATTTTTCTAATACAAAGAATAAGTTATCCAAAGCACCAGGGCCAATCTCAAGATGGGAGAGTGCGGTTTTATGTTTTTTACCGCAGCTACAATCAAATCCACGGAGATTTAACAATTCACCTATAGGCAATTCTGAAAGGTTCATACTAATCTTCTCCTCTGTAAAAACGGTATTTCGATTGCTTGTTTTTTCATTAAATAACCCTTCTATGTAAGTTTGTAAAGGACATGAAAAATGATAGTCTAGCTTATATAAGCAATCGATTAATAAACTTCTACAATATCAGTATAGCACCAGAGGATAATATTGTCTAAACAATTTATAAACCCTTCATCCTGTTTAATTCCCTGGCCAATTGGAGATACCTTTTGCTTAATTCTTCCTTCTCTTCCTCATCCAGTGTCCCGTCCAGCTTACCTCCTAAATATGCCAGTTCCGTTTCCAGTTTCATAATATCCTCTTTCATCTGTCTCTGTCCATCTTCCTTGGTCCCTTGGGATTCGACAGTGCTAGTCCTTGCCAGATAGACCTCGTAGTTGCTATCAAAGCAGCGAAGCCTTTTGTCCTCAATGACAAAAATCCTATTAGCCAGCCTCTTAACAAAATATCTGTCATGGGAAACAAATATAATGGTACCCTCAAACTGCTCTAAGGCTTCCTCCACCTTTTCCCTGGACTGAATATCCATATAGTTCGTAGGTTCGTCCAGGACCAATAGGTTGGCATCGGATAGGATGAGTTTCGCGAAGGCTACCCTACCCTTTTCGCCCATACTTAAATCCCCTACCCTTTTGAATACATCATCTCCCCTGAAAAGAAGGCATGCCAAAAGAAGTCTAACATCACCAACAGAACCGCCCACCGTTAATACGTCCTCAAGTATTGTAGCCCCATAGTTTAGATTTTCAAGTTCCTGAGAAAAATAGCCCATATTAACCGACGGACTTATCTGCAGGGTACCTACGTAATCATCATGGATACCACACAGTGTCTTTAAAAAAGTGGTTTTCCCAGAGCCGTTGGCTCCAATCACCGCTATTTTGTCCTTTCTTTCTACATTAAAGGATATATTGTCCAAAACTTGGTTCTGACCAAAGCTCTTGCTTATGTTTTTTCCCCTGATAAGGAATCGGGGAAATTTCCTGCCTATTATATTCTTATTTATGATCTCGAAAGCTGGAGACAGCTGCTTTCGAGGCTTTTCTATCTTTTCTTCTTCCAACCGTTCCAGTTGGCTCCTCTTAGCTTTCAATGAACTGGCATGCTTTTTGGCCCTTGATCTAAGATAATCATTTTGACCCGCGGATTTGTGGGCACTTCTATACCAATTCTCCCTATCGCTTATCATTTCCCTTAATTCCTGGATTCTGGTTTGCTGTTTTTCATATTCCCTTTCTATATGTTTTAGCCGGATATCCTCCTGATCTCTGTAGCTGCTGTAGTTGCCTTCATATGCCTTTAGCCCCTGGTCAGCCAATTCCCATATCCTGTTTACCGTATTATCCAGGAAAAAGCGATCGTGGGATATTATAATCATGGGTTTATCCAGGCCTTTAATAAAATCTTCCAACCAGTCGGAGGTATCTATATCCAGGTGGTTGGTTGGTTCATCCAATATAAGAAAATCAAATTTGGTTACAAGCATCCTGGACAGTATCAGCTTGGTTTTTTCTCCTCCACTAAGGTTTTCCACATCCTGATCCCATTTTTCCCTACCTAGCCCTACCTTGTTTAATGCTGTCCTTGCCATGGCACCTATTTTTTCCATATCCCTAAAGTCATCCTGATAATCCTTTGACCTGGATAGGAAGCCTATAATATCCTGGTATACGGTTATACCCCTTTCGAATTTGGGATATTGTTCTATATACAGGATGTTTATATAGGAGGGCGTATATCTAATTTCCCCGGAATCTCTTTCTTCCCTACCTGTTAATATGTTTACCAGGGTCGTCTTACCTACACCATTAGCACCAATAAGGCCTATTCTGTCCCCATCATCTATTTGTCCGCTTATATTTTCAAAAATCATCTTACCGTCGTATCCCTTGGAAAGATTGTTAAAGCTTAAATTCATTAGATCATCTCCCTATATTCTACATATTACGAATTAGATCTTTTCTTTAAAAGAGACCAAGCTCCCTGTTTTTATGCTATAAAGAATGCAATTTACATAGAATTGAATCAAGAAAAATGTTTAGAGAGTTTAAACCCCAAGGTAAGGTATCTATCCTAAAAATAGTTGAATTCAGGAAATGACAGTAGAAGGCTTTAACACTTAATAGCCCATACTAAAACAAAAAACTACAGCAAACACATAAAGCCATGCTGTAGTTTAAATAACCAATATAAATAAATGGAAATACAAAAAAGTTATAGGCTAATCCTATTTAGCTCTTTGTGTTCTTTAACCGGCATTTCCTAAAAAAGAGCACACCTATACCAAGGTAATTGCATTCTTTCAAGGAATTATTCGATTTTATCAGCTAAAGAACACTTTCCTCATTTCGCACCTCAAAATTTTCTGTTATGCTATTATTATACTAATAGTCCTATGAAATTACAAGGTTTTTTGGGAATATGGCAGCTCAGGGCGATTATTTCCTGTATTTGTTAGCCAATTCAGCATAATATATTGCAGAATCCCTTATATCCGATATATCCTTCTCAGTCAATTCCCGGGTGACTTTAGCCGGGGATCCCATAACTAAAGTATTTGAAGGTATCTTCTTGCCCGGAGGCACCAGAGAGCCCGCTGCAATTATCACGTTATCCCCTATCTCTGCACCGTTTAGCACTATTGCTCCCATACCAATCAGTACATTGTTTCCAACCTTGCAAGCGTGTACTATGGCACCGTGACCTACGGTTACAAAGTCCCCAATTATGGTGGGAAGATCATGATCGATATGAATGACGCAATTATCCTGTATATTGGTGTTTTCACCGATGGAGATATAGTGATCGTCCCCACGGAGTACTGCCCCATACCATATGTTGGCATTCTTCTTTAGGGTAACCTGTCCGATAAGGGTCGCGTTTTCTACTACAACGCAGCTTTCATGTATCTTTGGCTTATGCCCATTGTATTCTATAATCATATGTACCTCCAATTTATTTGCTTAATATGAATATAGCATGAATTATTGGACTCTGGCAAATGGAATTATTAGAAAATAGGGATTGACATATCGAGACTACAAATGTAATATATAATTACAGACTACAGTTGTAGGAAGAAGGTGATAAGGATGAGAGAGTTGCCCAAAATTTCTGATGCAGAATGGCAAGTTATGAAGGTTCTATGGAAGGAGTCACCCTTAAATGCCAGTCAAGTTATCAATGAATTGCAAAACTATACCACCTGGAGCCCCAAGACCATTCATACCTTGCTTGGCCGCCTTGCTGACAAAGGAGCCCTGAATGTTGATAAGAGTACCACGCCATATGCATACTATCCTCGGGTATCTCAAGAAGAATGCATAAGGGAAGAAACCAAATTCTTTTTAGAAAAAATCTTCGATGGTTCTATAAAAAAGTTATTGGTTAGTTTCGTTGACAGTGAAGAACTGTCACGGGAAGAGATTGAAGAATTAAGACGCATACTAGATTAGGCCAGGAATTTTTAGGAGGTGACAAGGTTTGAGCCTACATAAACTATTTCAATCAGTAATCGCTATGTCCCTTATGGGAAGTGTTGTGGCTGGGATTATAATCCTTATAAAGGCGTTGCTAAAGGACAAGTTCAATGCCGCCTTCCACTATTATATCTGGTTCTTACTTATAGTTAGACTAGTTATCCCCCACGCCCCTGAAACATCCTTTAGCATTTTTAATTTGGTTCCACAGGTAATAGAAAATATAGAGATATATACAAAACCTCAGTTTGATGTAGGCCATAACCTTAACTTATCAAACATTGACGATGGAGGACAGGCCCCCCAGAGAGAAGATGATGCCAGACAAGCGTTGCATGGAGGCCTGGAGAATAAAGCCGATACCATCGATAATCTAAATAACTTTTTCCAAGCACCATTTTGGATTAACGCCGCCAAAGGTATTTGGGCTGTAGGTGTACTTGTGGTACTCCTCTATAATCTTGGAATATATTCTATCCTGCTTTACAAGATCAATAATATGCCTGAATGCGTAGAGGATAACATGGTGGGGATTCTGGAGCGCTTAGGAAAAGGGACAAGGACCAAAAGGCTACCCCGGATTGTATACAGTCCTCAGGCAACAGCCCCTTCCCTCTTCGGATTTTTTAAGCCAAAGATCCTAATATCGCATCATCTGGCGGAGGAACTGTCACCTGAAGAGCTTGAATATGTATTTCTTCACGAAATGGTGCACTTAAGACGAAGGGATATATTAATAAATTGGATTATTGTAATAATACAGGCTTTGCATTGGTTTAATCCAGTAGTGTGGTATGCCTTTCGAAAGATGCGAAGTGACTGTGAAATTGCCTGCGATGCCCATGTATTGGCTTATCTTGAACCGGAAAAACGTAAGGATTATGGAAAAACTATAATTAGTTTATTAGAAATTTTGTCAAAGCCCTATTGGAATCCCGGAGCTATCGGGTTGGCTACGAATAAATCAGATCTTAAGAGGAGGATAATCATGATTAAGAAGTTTAATAAGATACCGTTTAGATGGACAATAATTGCAGTAGCTACAATCATTTTGATTGGTGGAATCGGTTTGACCAATGGTTTGACCAGAGCTAAAGATTTAGGCAAACCTCCCCTATCAACGAAAGATAACGATGACGTGACATTAGTCCAAGAAAACCAGATGGAAGAAAATCGGGATACCTCCGTTGAAGATGTAGAATCTTCCAAAATGGATGAAGCCCAGGAAATAGCAGATACAGATAATAGTTTGCCACAAAAACCTCAGGTATTGGTTGAAGTAGATATGGAGGTCGTAAAAAGGGATCAGAAACAAGTGGATGAAGGGCATTCACCATGGCAGTTAAGCCCCCTTGCCGTAGTTCAAACCTTTGTAGGACTTCAAATATCGCCAGACGGCATCCAAGGTGATTTTCCCGTAGACACCGAGGATATGAAAATTGTCTATGAGACTAACGAAGTGACTATTGTAGAGATAGGTGGAGAGAAAACACCCATAGCAAAGGTATTTCTAAAAAGGTTGGTTAGACAGGATGATGACGGAATATGGACCGTTGTTGGGTACGATCCAGTTGATAAATAATTGTTGGGAGACAACAGCCGAAAATAAACGCCTAGAACAAAAAGGGATGGTTCCAGTGTGCAGTGCACATGAGAACCGTCCCCTTTTATTCTAAAACGCGGAGAGGCTAAACACCTATGATACTAAGGGTGCTCCCCCTTGGGGTCTTTTTAATCACTATCTGCCGGTCAATTCTTTCCTTCAACTCGCTTACATGGGAGATAATTCCTACAAGCCGGTTTCCTTCCGTCAATCCTACCAGGGTCTGTATTGCCTGCTCCAAGGATACGGTATCCAATGCTCCAAAGCCTTCGTCGATAAAGAGGGTATCGATCTCTACGCCGCCTGCATAACTTTGAATCACATCCGACAGCCCCAGAGCCAAAGATAGGGACGCCTTAAAGGATTCTCCGCCGGATAAGGACTTAACCGAGCGTACCCGACCGGTATAGTGATCCAGCACATCGATCTCAAGTCCCTTAGACCGAAGATCTGTGGCGTCCTCCCTCCTAAGGAGCTCGTATCTATTGTTAGTCATAACCCTAAGCCTTTTATTGGATTCGATGAGTATTCGGTTAAAGTACGAAGCTTGTACATATTGTTCAAAGGCCAGCTTTTGCTTCCCGGCAAGCTCCCCATTGGCCGTCCTTGACAGTTTACCCAATAGTAGATATTCCTTCTGATAGCTGATTGCCTTGGTTATGGCTTTCTCCAGGGCTGTTAAAATGGATTTGTTGGTCTCCAGTCGGGTCACCAGAACCTGGATGGATTTTCCCACCTGACTTTTGGCCTCCTCCAATTCCTTCTGTATGGCCTTTAAGCCCTCCAGATCCTGCTCCTCCTTACCCTTTGTTTCCTCACGAAACCTTTTTAAATCCTGCTCAACTGCCAGGACCTCTCTTGTATACTCGTCGATTGATTTCTTAAGTGCTCTAATTTCTGATTCGGTCTTAAGGGCCTCATGGTAATCGACATCATCCCGAAAACCGCATTTGATTATGCCTTCCGTATACGCTTTCCAAGCATCATTTTTGGCTTTCTCGGTCTCACTTAGCCTTTCCTGATAATCTTTTAAAAGGGTCCGATTGCTATCCAATTCATTCTTAGCCTTGTGATAGGCTTGTTCGGCTTTATTAAAGGTAGTTTTCAATTTGTCCAGCTGGCTCTCCCATTCCTTAATGGTCATTTCCGCCTGCTGATGGCTTTCATATTCCAATGAGGACTTTAGGGTTCTAAGTTCCCCCTCCATAGAAGCCACGGCTGCATTGATGTTATTCCTTTCTTCCTCCTGCTTATCCATTAGTTCTTCGCAATCCTTGAGGGATTCCTCCAGCAACTTAAGCTGTTTTGTTGCATCAGATTTACGAGCAAGCTGCTCCTTTAACTTTAAATATCTATCATCTAATTCTTTCTTCTTCTCGTTATTTTGGTCCAGGGCCGATTCTATCAGGGATTTTAAGGCTTCCTCCTGTAAATCCTCCTCCAGCTTTGGAAAGTGTACCTCGGCAGCCTTTAGCAATTGTTCCTTGGCCAATTTTTCCTCAGTCAACTTCGTTGCTGATTGGTTACTGGCTCTTTCCATATCTTCCCTGGATATATCTACTTTCTCCTTGAGACTTTTAAGCTCTTCTTCACTGGGGGCATCTGCTGTCGGTACTGCCTTATTGGGATGTGTTGTAGAACCACACACGGGGCAAGGCTTACCCCTGTCTCTTATNNACTGGCTCTTTCCATATCTTCCCTGGATATATCTACTTTCTCCTTGAGACTTTTAAGCTCTTCTTCACTGGGGGCATCTGCTGTCGGTACTGCCTTATTGGGATGTGTTGTAGAACCACACACGGGGCAAGGCTTACCCTCCTCAAGGGTGCCCGCCATAATCCCCGCCTGTTCGCGGAAGAAGGCAGTCTCCTTATCCAGGTAATCCATATTGATAGCTGTATATTCATCCTGAGTCTTTTTAAACAGCTTTTGTAGTCTATTGCTCTCTGCTTTGAGTGCCTTATATTTAGCCAGCTGGTTTTGAAGCTCTACTAGTTGGTCTAGAACTGTTTCCAACTGTTTAATCTCCTGCTGACAATTGGAGAGCCTTATCTCAATATCCCCCAGCTGCTCCAGTTCCGCAGCCAAGGCTTCCCTATTCTCAATAAGTTCCTTCTTTTTTAGTTTCAACTTTTCCAATTCATCGCTTAGTCTCTTATACCTAACCGATAAGGCCTTTATGTCCTTCTCCAAATCCTCGGCTTTCCCATAGACCGGCAACAGCTTTCTAAGACCATCTATAGACGAAGTGAGCTTTTCACGAAGCGGCTCCTTGTCCATTTCAGCCTTATAGTTTTTACTGGTTAATTGAAGTTCCTTATCCTGGACTTCGATAACCTGGACCAATTTTGCAATATTCTCCTCAAGCCCCTCTTTGGTCTTCTTTTCCCGCCTATAGGCGGTCTCTAAAGGAAGGATGGTGTATAGGGCTTTTTCAGCCATCTCCAATTCTTCCTTTTCTTTACTATGCTTTTCCCGGTTCGCAGCCAAGGCTTTTTCCCTTTGCTCAGCTACTCTCAGGTCCTGAAAGAATTGATTTATATACTGCCCCTCTGTTATTCTGGCGATCTGACCTGCAAGTTTTTGTTCCAGCTCATCTGACTTCCTCTTTAGGTCATTCCTACTACTGGTATCTTCTGAGATAAGCTCCCGCAACCCAACAAGGATATCTTCGGCTGTGTGTATACTGGCATTGCTTATCCTATCTGTTAATTTTTGTCCTATTTCACTTTCAGAAGTGGAAATCCCCGAAATATATTGGAGTATGCTCTGCTCAATACCATCGCACCGCTTCTTAGTCTCCCGTTCTCTCTCCTTTAACAGGCTCTGGGCTATTTGATAGAGGTCTGTATTGAATACCCGTCTGAAGATCTCACCCCGTTCCTTAGTATTGGCCAGCAATAACTGTAAAAATTCCCCTTGAGCAATCATGGCTATTTGCTTAAACTGGCGATAATTGATACCGAGTGTACTCTCAATTTTTGCCGTAACATTGTTGAGGCCGGTGATGATATCCCCACTTGGAAGCTCCAAGGTAGCGTTGGCACTTTCGGTAGTCAAGCCCTGGCCGCTTCGTTTCAGCCTTTCATAGCGGGGATTCCGGGTTACAGTATACTGCTTGTCCCTGTGTAAAAAGGTAAACTCCACATAGGTTTCGGTATCGGGCTTCGCAAAATCGCTGCGCAGGGTCTCCACTCCCCGGGTAGAGCCGCTGGCCTCCCCGAACAGGGCAAAGGCTATGGCATCAAAGATAGTGGTTTTCCCAGATCCCGTATCGCCTGTAATCAGAAATAGTCCCCTACCCTTGAATGCGGTCATATCCAATTCTATTCTATCCGCATAGGAACAAAAGGCGCTCATTACCAACTTTATTGGCTTCATATCCCGATCCCCCCTGCCTGCTGAAAGATTTCCTTCATGACCCTTATCTCATCCTCGGTTAACTCCTGGTTATTCTGTATCTGATAGAATTCAGAGAATAAATCCAAGGGATCCTTTTCTGCTACATTGCTGGCAACCAGGGCTTCGGAATCATAGACCTGTTGGGTACGGCTATTTTCAAGATCCAAGGCCATTAGATTTGGGTAGACCTGCCTTAGCTGCCCTAAGGCATCATAGATTTCTTCCTCATCGGTGATAATAGCATGGATATAATCCATGGAACCTTTCGGATCCTCATTCCCAATGCGAATCAGCTCCCTGATAGGTCCCCTGATTTCCCGTAGATCCCGCAGGGGAGTAAGTGGTATTTGATCTATCAGGATCTCTCCCTTTCTACCCATCTCAACAAGGGTCACGGATTTTCTATAGCGAGCTTCTGAAAAGGAATATTTAAGGGGTGAACCGGCATAGCGGATACAATCCCGTCCTATTCGCTGAGACCTATGAAGGTGTCCCAAGGCGACATAGTCAAAATCATCAAAGACGGAGGCATCTACATGATCCAATCCTCCTATGGATACGGTTTCCGAGTCCGATATCTGGGGTTGTGCCATTCCGCTTACCACGAATTGATGGGCCACAAGAATATTTCTTTCATCCGTATTGATCCCAGATTCAGAAATCACCATTTTGATTGCTTCTTCATAGGATTCTACCGGTTCTTCGAAAAACGGCCTGACCATGGCGGGTTTTATAAAGGGCAGCATATATATGTTGACCTTGCCATATTCGTCCTCCAGGGTCGTCTTTTGGAGAAAACCATCAAACACGCCCGAGATATGGAGTCCGTTGTTCTCCATGATTCGGCTACCAAAGCTTAATCGTTCGGGGGAGTCATGATTTCCGCTGATTATAAACACAGGTTGTCCCAGTAATGCCAACCTGGTTAGAAATTCGTCCAATAATTCTACAGCCTCAGTGGAAGGCTGACTTTTGTCGTAGATATCCCCGGCCATTAGAACAGCTCCGGGCTTTGTACTCTCTGTTAACTTCAAAATTTCATCCAGTATGTACTCCTGATCCTCGATCATGTTAAATCCATTGACCCGCTTACCAATATGTAAATCTGCGATATGTAAGATTTTCATTATATCAACCCCCTAAGCCAAAACCTTACATTCTTATAGGAACAACGTCACAAAACAGGTCGGCTTCCCAGACTGCTGGCTTTTGTATTTTATTTCCATGCTTCAATGCGCTTTACTACCCTTTCGGCTGTAACTATATCGTCTATACCATAGATATTGGAAAACCAAACTCCTTCAGGTTTTAAGGTCTCAAAGACAAGGGGCAATTCCTCCAGGGTTATTTGTAATTGTATTCCCTTACCCTTGTCCTGGACTTTCTTGTATACATCTATCCATTTTACATAACCCTCGTTGCCCGCTCCACAAATCCATTGTACAGCATTCAGCTCCTCAATATCCAAAATTGAATCCAAGTGTCTAAGTGCATCGGGACCGTCCAAATGGTAGATGGATCTGTCGTAGAACTTGCATTCCTCAATTATACCCGGCAGGAAAATCTCATCAAACATTTCCTTGCTTATCATACAGGAAAAGTCATTGGATGGTATGTAGTACCGGCCCTCATAAAATAAAGGCGTCCAGGAAGTGATGGGCATGTCCGCATCCCTTATCATATTGTAAAAGATATCATATACATGGAAATATTCCTTGTAGGATTCTTCAAGCTTTTGGATCACATAATCCAGATTTTCAATCAAATCTATGGCCAAGTTAGCCGGATCCCGCAATGCCGCCAAATGATCCCCACCAGGATGAAAGTCTGTAAGTCCTACTATAAATTTGTCCTTTCCCCTCTCAATTAACAACCTTGTAAATTCTACAGTGGCTTTAAATAGGGGGTGTTCGGGGTTAAAGACTGCGTCCTGGCTATCCGTCTCCCATTCAATAATACAGGGCTCACTCCATGTGGTTGTTTCTCCAAATTGATACGGACATCCACACCATGCGCTGAAGATCTCAGGACCCATATTGGGAAAAACCGTAGGTACTCCGTCTGCAAAATAGATATTGTTTTCCAGTTCCCTATCCAACAGTTCAGCCCTAAACTCTATATCCAGCCACCTTTCCCTATGATCCTTATATTCCTTATGGGGCAGGGGGCTGGGATTCTCTTTGGGTAGTATAATGCTGACGGGGGGTCTGTCCACTATCTCACAGTGCCAAAATGCATCAATCCTCTTCTTGGTCTTATCAAAATCCGGTTTTAGCGATAATTCCACCTTGATAATACCTCCATCTATGAGTTTAATAAATCAGATTAATATAATGGGGCTACATATAAAATGAAGCCCCAAGGTTTAGAATGACTATTAGAAAAGCATCTGCCATCCGCCTATTATGAATCTAACTGAGAATATCAGGATAAAAGCTCCCAAACATAGAATGACCCATCTGTAAACTGTATCATTCATCAGCTTCTTTCCCTTGGAGAATGCGGTGGAAATCGCCACATACCATGTGAAATCCGATAGGATATGGCCAAAGTAAAAGGCCAAGATACCCAATACTCCCATAGTATAGGCCTGACGGATGGATTCCATTCCCGTGGAAGCCCACCATAGTATAAAATAGGGGTTTGTGGCGCTTACGACTATACCCGCCAGGATAAGATTCCTATGCCCCATGCCCCCATTCTCCTGATCCTCCAGGGAAACTGTCTTTTTCAGGCTGGACTTTATCATATCGTAACCCATCCAGGCAAGAAACCCCCCACCCAAAATACCTATTAGCCCCGCTATGATAGGGTTTGAAAAGAATTCCCTGAGGCCAAAGGCCATGGCAAAGACAAGGGTGAATTCCAAGATCCCATGGCCTAAGACCACCAAGGGACCCGCTATGTATCCCCTTTTTAGGCTTCCTTCAATGGTGACTCCCAGCAAGGGACCCGGCATCATGGCCCCAGAAAACCCTATTAAAAATGCACTGATAAAAATACCCCAAATACTCAACTGTCCTAACCTCCAACCTGATATTCAATCCATATATTACTTGCCTATTAATTATCACCCTTATAAGGATAAGTGAAACTATAAGTACCTGAACCGATCTCCGCTTGGCAGCCGCCAGGACAGGAAGTGAATTCTACATTATCCCCAACAATGGCCTCTGAATCAGCATAGGGCAAAACCAGATGGGCGGTAGTATTATGAGGCACCATAACATCCACCACCATATTCCCATCCTTTATAGCCCATTTTATTGCGATCTTTCCATATACACTCTTATACTCAGCCCTTGCATAGGTCAATCCTCCCCCAGGCTGGGGTCTCATGAGGGCACGCTTAAAACCTGGATTCTCAGGGTCTGTATTCAAGCCTGCAACTACCCCGTAGAGCCAATCGCCTATGGAACCATAAGCATAATGATTAAAGGAGTTCATATCCGGACTCCACATGGTTCCATCCGGTTTGATGCCATCCCAATGCTCCCATATTGTGGTAGCTCCCATCTTTACCTGATATAGCCAGGATGGATAATCCTCCTTCAGCAATAGATCGTAGGCCTCCTTGAGTCTGCCGTTCTGACTTAGTACATGACAGAAATACGGTGTGCCTAAAAATCCAGTTTGTAAATGGCCGTCATTATCGTCCAATAATTTTATAAGTCCCTTTATGGTACGTTCCTTATATTCCTCTGGTGCCAATCCAAACATCAGAGAGAGGATATGGGCGGTCTGTGTAGGAGCTGCCAGTCTGCCGTTGGGGGTGAAGAATTCATCCCTATAGGCTTTCAATATAGACTCGTGTAGCCTTGAATACTTCTCTGCATCCTCGTCCTTTCCCAATATCCTTGCTGTCTTTACCAGAATCTCTGTAGAATAGGCATAAAAAGCCGTTGCCGTCAGATCGTTGGGAGTAGCACCAAAATAGCTGCCCTCCTTGGCATCCAAGGCTACCCAATCCCCATAATGAAACCCGGTATTCCAAAGGACTCCGTCCTGTGCCTTCCCTCTAATATATTCTATCCAAGCTTTCATACTATCATATTGTTCCTCTAGTATCCGCTTATCACCATAGGTTAAATAAAGTGTCCAGGGACAGATTACTGCTGCATCACCCCATCCGGTCGCAGAGTGATTATCACCTACTGAACCATCCTCATTGATCTCCGTGAGGACATCGGGTATAACATAGGGTATACCCCCATCATCCAATTGACCTGCCCTTATATCCCTAAACCACTTCTTAAAGAATACCCTTACATCCTTTAGATAGCAGGCAGTCTTCATAAATACCTGGGCATCTCCGGTCCAACCAAGCCTTTCATCCCTTTGGGGACAATCAGTGGGTATATCCACGAAATTACCCTTAAGGCCCCATAGAATATTGTGATGAAGCTTGTTAACCAATTCATTGGAACATGAAAAACCTCCTACTCTTTCCATATCCGAATGGATTACCACAGCCTCGAAATTCTCTATATCAACATTTCCCGGATACTCCTCTATTAAGACATATCTAAATCCCTGGAATGTAAAATGGGGTTCGAAGGTCTCCATACCCTCACCCTTTAAGATATACTCTATTCTATTCTTTGCTGACCGTAGATTTTCCGTATAGAAATTTCCTTCTGCATCCAGTACTTCGGCATGCTTTAAAACTACCCTGTCGCCGGCATTACCTTCTACTTTAAACTTGACCCAGCCACTCATATTCTGTCCAAAGTCTATAACCAGTTCATCTTTTGGTGTTCTGAACATGGATACAGGCCTTAAGGTCTCCTGCCTCACAATCAGTACCCCGTCCTGGGGTACAAGAATTGATAAATCCTTATCCATAACCCATACGCCGGACCAGTCCTTATCATCAAACCCTGGCATGTTCCAACCTGCTTGTTCTTTCCGTGCATCGTAGGTTTCACCGTGATATAGCTCCGAATATACTATAGGGCTGTCTGAAGCCTTCCAGCCAGCATCAGAAACTATTATAACTTCTCGACCATCGCTATACCTGACCAGCAGCTGAAGCAAAAATCCCATCCGATTTCCGTATACATTACGACGACCACCCCATCCTAAATCCCCTTTATACCAGCCAACACCCAGGGATGCACCTATGGCATTGTCACCAGCCTTTAGAAGATCGGTAACATCATAGGTTTGGTATTGGAGCCTTCTTCTATAGTCGGTCCAACCCGGTGTCAAAAGGCCTTCCCCTACCCTGCTACCGTTAATGTAAAGTTCGTACATTCCCAAAGCGGTGACGTAAACTCTGGCGAACTCAATCTCGTCCTCCAGTTTAAATTCCTTTCTAACAAGCTTTCCCTTAGATGAGGCTCCTTCATCATCCCCTTCCGGACTGATAAACCTCGCCTTCCATATATCGGGATCCAGAATCCCGGTTTCAAAGAATGCTGCATCACTCCAAGGGCTTTCATTCTTGTAGTTATCGGTTATCCTTACCCTATAAAAATATCTGGTCGATGACTGTAGTTCAGGCCCTTCGTACTCAACATGGGCGGATTCTGAAGACCTGACTATACCTGTATCCCAAATTACATCAGTAAAATTCTGATCCATACCCACCTGTAGATGATAGCTCTCCTGAACTACATTCCTTTTGTCCGAATCCAATATCCAACCGAATCTTGGTTTCGTTTCACCAATCCCTATGGGGTTTGTCAAATACTCACATCTTAGCCCTATAGCTTTTAACAAGATTACCACTCCTTTTTGTGTATAATCACTTAACTCTCGAACCATTGAGACTGAGAGGTTCAAGGATTATGTTCTACTTGAGGATTTGAAGAGTCTGACCCTCCAACGCCTGTCCTAGTTGTCTGTGAAAACCCTGGATTCTCTTTGTTGTTTTGTTACATACAAGAGTGTGATTATAGGGCCAATAATTCCAGGGCATATATTAAAGTGAATAGAAAATATCTTTAGATATCCATAAAAATATGTGTTTCATTTCATTATAGCAGATGGTAGATTACCATACAATGACCTATACTAGCATATTATGATTGTATACCGTCTGTCCTCTTAGACAGACACAGCCCCAGCACAAATATATACTAAGTAATACATAAAAAAGAAGTATCGCTGGGATTGTTACGGTACTTTTTCAAATTTTTATATTTATACAGAAAGCTATACTATACTTCTATAGGTATTGTCCTATTTTTTTCTAGATTACTTATACTTTGCAATCTGTTTATTCTTATATAATATGCGGTCATAAGGACTATTACAGCACCGAGCCAGGCGGCTACTTCTGAAAAGTAGAGTCCAATTTCACCAATCAAGAGGGGAAGGAAAGCTACAGCGGATATTCTCATAACCAGTTCGACTATCCCCGAGACCATAGGCATTACAGTATCACCCATACCCTGTAGAGCAGAACGATACACGTGTAACAGGTACAGAATAAACAATAGAGAAACCATGATAAATAGATATTTGTAAGCTACATTTAGTACGGCTTCAACTTCCAGCGTATCACCGGTAATATAGAGCATTAAAACTTTCCGCCCAAATGCTATCATAATCACGGAGATTGCACAGGCGGTGCCCACAGCAACCTTTACCAAGGAAGTTACGCCTTCCCTGATACGCTCGTATTTCTTTGCGCCTAAATTCTGTCCCGCAAAGGTAGCAATGGCAAACCCAAAGGATATGGCCGCCATCTCAAGGAGTCCATATAATCTGTTAGTAGCAGTAAAGCCTGCCACAATTATAAATCCATATCCATTTATGACATATTGTACTACCATGCCTCCTGCACCGATTATGGCATTCTGAGAGGCCATGGGTATGCTCAGCCTTAATAGGTGTCCAATGATACGCTTATCAATTTTCCAATCTGTGGCTTCCATACGCAAAATAGGAATCTTTCTTATTGTATTCAGGCAGTAGAGAAAGGAAAATGCCTGTGCCATAATTGTTGCGATGGCTACCCCTGCCACACCCCAACGAAATACCGCAATAAATATAATATCCAGTATAATATTAATGATAGAGGAAATAATCATAGCCCATAAGGGTGTTTTGCTATCTCCCATACCTCTTAAGATGGAGGATGCCATATTGTATGCCATGATCATGGGATAGCCCAAAGAATAAATACTGACATAGAGGTGAGTATAGTCTATTATATTCTCCGGTGTCTGTATTGCCTGAAGTATAGACCTGGCAAATCCAAAACCAATCGCGGCCAGTATAATCCCTATAATACCTGAAAGAATTGTGCACATGGCAACAGTCTTTCTAAGCCCTACATAGTCCTCTGCTCCAAATCGCTGGGATATCAATATTGTGAAACCATGGGCGAAACCCATTACCAGTCCTACCATCATCCAGTTCACCCAGTCAGATACCCCCAAAGCTGCCAGTGCCTCTACTCCGACTACTCTCCCAACTATTATGGAATCAACCATGGTATATGTTTGTTGGAATACGCTCCCCAGCATTAGGGGTAAAGCAAAGGTCAATATAAGTTTAGTGGGTTTCCCTTTAGTCATGTCCTTTATTCTAGTTGCCATCTACACATTCTCCTATAACCATAAATAATACCCAGCCTACATTCAAAAGTGGTTTTTTGCCTCCCCATGTAGCGCCGGGAACACCGTATTGGATTATATCATAATTTTAGGTATTGGGGTATAGGGTGGATAATGCTATTTAAAGATTGCCCTGGATAAATGATATATATAGGGATTGGACTATGTTATAAAAAACACCGCGCCAATTGGCTGCGGTGTTATATTCCCTTATATTAGCTATCCCTTAACAATTTATATGCCTGATTTTACAAATATAATTAACCGATATCCATGGATTCGAGCACATCCCGCTCATCTACGGATAAGACCTTGGAAAGCTCCAACAAAACTATAAGTTGGTCACCTATATGGGTTACCCCGTAAATATATTCCTTGCCAATGCGGGTTGCCTCGGGGGCCTCTTCGATATCCTCCCTTTGGGCTCTCAGTATCTCAGTAACCTCGTCCACAGCAAAGGCTATATCATTATCATTTACCCTTGCTACTATAAACCTGGACTGACCTTCATACTTACTGTCCCCCAATTGAAAACGTTTCTTTAGATCCAGGACAGGTATCACCCTATCCCGATAATCAATAATCCCCTCTATAAAATCCGGATTATTAGGTACCCTGGTGGGCTTTTGGGGAAGGATAATTTCCTGTACATCCTTTATAGTCGCTCCATAAAGATCCTCCCCTAATCTAAAGATGACATATTGTGTTTCAATCATGAGAATACCCCCCTCTTTTTCCAAACCCCTTGAGGTTAAGATAATTGTACCATATAGGACATATTTTGCCAACGGGTTTATCTTTTCATGCTAAATAGATAAAACGATTGGATCTGTAAATTCCTTATTAGATATTATGTCTCGATTAGAATATAGGCCTGATCCTTTACAGCTCGAACAAAATCCTCAATGGAATTAAGCCTTTCATAAAACTCCATACCGCCTCCAGGTAAGCTATCTAGGTGATGGGAATCGGAACCGGCGGTCATCGGCAAATTGTGTTTCTTGGCATAGGCTAAGGCCCTTTCATCGAATTTAGGATCCAGGTGACTGGAATTTATCACCTCAACCGCATCCACATAATCCGGGTATAACCTAACTGTATCAATATAAAAGGCCTCCCTGAAAGGATGAGCATGAGACAAAAAACCTCCATGCTCATGCACTTTATCAAAATACTTCTCTATACTCCAGTCAAGGATATCCGGATGGTCTAATAGGAACTTTTTATCCAGTCCATAGGTTAAAAATTCTGTTCCACGATAGGCATATTCCCAGCCGAAAAAAACACTAAAATCAGTATTTTTGGCTTCATCTGCTGCATTTTCATAGCCTAGACAAAAAAGTTCCACCCTATCCTTCCAGGGGATATTCCTTGGAACGGCAGTATTCCCGTTAAAAAAGTGATCCGTCACAATCATACCTGAATATCCCGCTTCTATATGTGCCCTGACCATCTCCCTGCCCGTAGCAGAAGCGCAGGCACTTCCTTCCCTGGTATGCAAATGAGTCTCATATTTATATGTCTTCTTCAATTATATCCCCCTAAATCCACGTCCACCAAACCCAAGTCAACATCTACTCTATTGGTCCATAATAGGTTACATGGATAGTTCCTTTTGTCGCCATTCTATGCCATCATCTGGAGGTAAGAATTTATGAATATATCCAATTCCCCATCCATGACAGCCTGAATATTACCAGTCTCCTGGTTGGTCCGATGATCCTTAACCATACTGTATGGATGAAAGACATAGGATCTTATTTGGCTTCCCCATTCTATTCTCTTCATCTCGCCCTTCATTTGCTCTATCTTTGCCTGGGTTTCGGCTTCCTTTAGCTCTAAAAGCCTGGCTTTTAGAACCTTCATCGCCGTTTCTCTATTCTGTATTTGGGAGCGCTCATTCTGGCATTGAGCTACAATACCCGTGGGCAAATGAGTAATTCTAACGGCTGACTCCGTTTTGTTAACATGTTGTCCCCCGGCACCACCGGATCTATAGGTGTCGATCTTTAAATCTTCAGGTCTAATATCCAACTCCACATCATTATCCAGTTCCGGCATAACATCCAAGGATGCAAAGGAGGTATGTCTACGTCCCGAAGAATCGAAAGGGGAAATCCGCACCAGTCTGTGGACCCCTTTTTCAGCCTTTAGATAGCCATAGGCATTCTCCCCGGTTATCCCCAGAGTTACACTTTTTATTCCGGCCTCCTCACCGGGCAGTAAATCCAATGTCTCCACCTGGTAGCCCTTGCTCTCGCACCACCTGGTGTACATGCGGAGTAGCATAGATGCCCAATCCATAGCCTCAGTACCGCCCGCCCCTGCGTGTATGGATATAATGGCGTTGTTTCGATCATAGGGACCGCTTAGCAGGGTCTCTAGCCTTAAGGTCTCCACACTCTTTTCAAGCTTGCCTATCTCAGTCTGGGCTTCCTCCATAACGGATGGATCACCCTCCTCAATACCCAGTTGAATTAGGATGTCAACATCCTCAATTCTGGACTTTAAGGTCTCGTACCTGTCGATTTTGTTTTTGAGGTACTTAATTTCCCTGTTCACTTTTTGGGAGTTTTCCAGGTCCTCCCAAAATGAGGGGTCGTTCATCTGTGCCTCGTATTCTTTAATTTTTTCCCGACATCCTGGGATGTCAAAGTGAATCACCAACCTGAGTGAAAACTGTGTTTATTTTTTCCAGGGTTTCCTGGAGATTTTCAAGTGCAAACATATACATCACGCCTTTCGCTTCTAAACTAGTATTGGATACCTGAAGTTATCCATACCCTCAAGCACCACAACATCTTTTATATTTTAGCCCACTGCCACAAGGACAGGGATCATTTCTTCCCACCTTATTACCCTTTACTACGGGTTTTTTGGGCCCGCTGTCGCCATGGCTTGCCCTGGTCGGTTTTGCCACCCTTTCCCGCTGGGGTGCCCTGGCCTCTATCCTAATATTATAGAGAATGCGTACCGTCTCTTCCTGGATGCTTCGGATCATTTCCTCAAACATCTCAAAGCCTTCCATCTGGTATTCAATAACCGGATCCCTTTGGCCATAAGCCCTAAGCCCAATTCCCTGGCGTAGTTGATCCATGGCATCGATATGGTCCATCCACTTCTGATCTACAACCCTTAAGAGGATAACCCTCTCTGCCTCTCTCATATTCTCCTCGCCATTCTCCTCTTCCTTTAGGGCATAGGCCTTATGAGCGGCTTCTAATATCTTATTCCTTAATACTTCTTTATCAAGATCGTATATCTCGTCCTCCGGTATATATACAGCATTTCTTGGCAGAAAGATTCTTTCCAGGTGTCCAATAAGGCCTTTAATATCCCAATCCTCCGGGTTTGAAAGCTCACCTATATACATCTCAATAGCGCCATCTACTACCGATGCCACCATATCCATTATGGACTCCTTAAGATCCTCCCCCTCCAGCACTTTTCGGCGCTGGGAGTATATTACCTCCCTTTGGGTATTCATGACATCATCGTATTGGAGAACATGTTTTCGTATGTTAAAGTTGTTGCCTTCAACCCTCTTTTGAGCTGCTTCAATTTGCTTGGATAAAAGTCCATATTCTATGGCCTGATCATCTTCCAATCCAAGTCTGTTTACAATTCCCTGGATTCTGTCGGAACCAAAGAGTCTCATAAGATCATCCTCTAAGGAGATATAGAACCTGGAGGATCCTGGATCCCCTTGTCGTCCGGCTCGACCCCTCAACTGATTATCTATACGCCTGCTCTCATGGCGCTCGGTACCTATGATGTGTAGTCCTCCCAGTTCTATAACCTTTTGACGTTCCAGCTCGGTCTCCTCTGCAAACTTACTAAACAGCTCCCTATATACCTTGCGAGCAGCCGACACATCCGGGTCATCGGTTTTTTGTGTTCCGGTCGCCTGATTTATCAGTTCGTCGGAGTATCCTTGTTTTTTCATTTCCTTCTTTGCCATGAATTCAGGATTACCACCCAGAAGTATATCCGTACCTCTACCAGCCATATTGGTGGCAATGGTAACTGCCTTGTACCTTCCTGCCTGTGCAACTATCTCTGCTTCCTTCTCATGGTACTTGGCATTTAAAACCTCATGTGGGATACCCCGGCGCTTTAGCATGGCACTTAGAATCTCAGAATTCTCTATTGTCACCGTACCTACCAATACCGGCTGCCCCAGGGAGTGACGCTGAACTATCTCCTCTACTACTGCATTAAATTTCGCCTTTTGGTTCAAATAGATTACATCGTTGTAGTCCTGGCGGATCATCTCCTCATTGGTAGGTATAACTACAACGTCTAACCCGTATATGGTTTTAAACTCATCCTCTTCGGTTTTGGCTGTTCCCGTCATCCCGGATAACTTTTTATACATCCTGAAATAATTCTGGAACGTTATGGTAGCCAGGGTCTTACTCTCACGCCTGACATTAACCCCTTCTTTAGCCTCTATAGCCTGATGTAGTCCGTCGCTATACCTTCGTCCTGTCATAAGCCTGCCGGTAAATTCATCGACTATAATGACCTGATCGTCCTTAACTACATAGTCTGTATCCCTTTTCATAAGATAGCGGGCTTTTAAGGCTTGATTTACATGATGGGGCAAGTATGCCAGTTCCGGATTTTCTCCGGTTGGATCTAGGTTTGACCAATCCTCCACCTTAAAATATGCTTCGGCTTTGGCTACCCCTTCTTCAGTTAGATTGATAGTTTTGGCCTTTTCATCTATTTCAAAGTCTATTTCGTTCTTTAGTCTAATCACAAAACGGTCAGCCTTGTGATACATATCCGTGGACTTTTCTCCGGCACCGGAAATGATTAGCGGGGTCCGTGCCTCGTCCACTAAGATGGAGTCAACCTCGTCCACTATGGCAAAGTTCAGCTCCCTCTGAACCATCTCTTCCTTGTATATCACCATATTGTCCCGAAGATAATCAAATCCAAACTCGTTGTTGGTTCCGTAAGTTATGTCCGCATTGTAGCTTTCCCTGCGCCTGCTGGACTTCATATCGTGAATTATCAGCCCCACCGATAGCCCCAGAAACTTATAGATCTTCCCCATCCATTCGCTGTCCCTCTGGGCCAGATAATCGTTTACAGTAACAATATGCACCCCTTTACCAGTAAGGGCATTTAAATAAGCGGGCAGGGTAGCCACCAAGGTCTTACCCTCACCGGTCTTCATCTCGGCTATTCGCCCCTGATGAAGCACTATACCGCCAATAAGCTGAACCCTAAAGTGTCTCATCCCCAGGGTTCTAACTGAGGCCTCCCTCACCACCGCAAAGGCCTCAACAAGGATATCGTCAAGGGTCTCGCCTTGTTTTAGTCGCGCCTTGAATTCATCGGTCTTAGCCCGAAGCTGTACATCAGACAAAGCCTTCATGGCAGGCTCTAATGCTTCTATTTCATCCACTATTTTTTCTAGCCGCTTTATTTCCCTAGAGTTACTATCACCGAATATCTTTTTAAATAGCCCCATATTATACACTCCATTTTTTAAATATTCCCCAGCCGGATATGCCCCAGTACAGCAGCCGCTGGAGGAATTAGCCAGTCTCATATTTTGATATCTAATTCTAACACTAAAGCCTTAAACATTCAAGGATTGGAGTTTATAGGGAAGTTGCATTATTATTTGAGAAAAATGGATTTTTGAAATTACAGCTAGAAATAAAAAACTCCCGAAACCTGTGTGCCAGCAATCCCATTATTACTTGGGAAGGTGGTTTTCTGGACAGGTTCGGGATTCGCATTAATTCCTTCATAACAGGTGATCCCGTTTATCCTTTTACTCCGCCCAAGGTTAAACCCTGAACAAAATATTTCTGTAGGAAGGGGTAAGAGAATAGTATAGGCACTGTTGCTATAATAGTCATAGCCGCCCGAAGTGAATTAGGTGTAACTATTCCTTTTTCCAATAGCCCCAAGGCTTCTGCCGAGTCTGCTGTTGCCGATGTCATAGTCCGGGTGGAGGATAGAAGCTTTTGTAGCTCAAACTGTAGAGTGCTGAGTTCCTGTCTGCTGGAACAGTAGAGCATGGTATCAATCCAAGAGTTCCACTGACCCACGGCTACGAATAATATAATGGTGGCAATAACCGGCAAGCTTAAAGGCATGATAATAGTAAATAATATTCGATACTCGCTGGCTCCATCAATTTTAGCGGCCTCCACGAGACTTTCAGGAATACCCTCTATATAACTTCTCATGACCATGACGTTATAGGCACCTACCATTCCCGGCAGTATATATACTAGAAAGTTGTTTATTAGACCTAAGGACCTCATCAAAAGGTAGACAGGGATCATACCGCCGCTAAAGTACATGGTAAGAACAAGAAATTTAATAAAAAACTTTCGAAGTACAAACTCCCTTCGGCTCAAGGTATAGGCTATCATCAGACAGGCAAATACACTGGTTCCGGCTCCTACAACTGCTCTGGCCGCCGAAATGAATAGGGCCCTACCGATATTGGTGTTCTCCTTTAAAATCATCTCATAGTTGCGCCAGGAAAACTCTCTAGGCCAGAGGTATATATTCCCTCGAATTGCGTCAGTCGCATCGTTTAAGGATATGGCCAAAGTATTTAAAAAAGGATATAGGGTCGCAACGCATAGGAAAATCAAAAGAAAATAGTTTATTGTATCAAATATCACATCTTCCGCAGTTATTCTGCTTAAGGCACTCCTTCTTACCTTCATACTACCGCCCCCTTTTACATTAATCATAATACGCCCTCTCCATCTATTTTCTTGGAAACAAAGTTAGACACAGTTATAAGTAAGAATGCTGCGATGGAATTGAAGATTCCGATTGCTGTACCAAAGGAATAGCGGAAGTATTTCAGTGCATAGTTATATACATACACTTCTAGAGTATTGGACACTTCCTGAACCGATGCATTCCCTAATAGATAAACCTGTTCAAAGCCCGCATTCATAATCCAACCTATATTAAGAACCAATAGTATCTTTATTTAGTACACTCACTATCTTATCAATTTTATAGGTTATATGCAAGAAAACCCGATGCTTGTCCTATGGTAATTTTTGATTGCCCAGAAACAAAAAAGAGGCAAACCAGGTTTTGGTTTGCCTCTCCCGTTGGTTTATACTACATCTTCAACTATCTTCTCCAGCCCCTCTTCCAATAGATAGGGATTAGCCAAATATCTATGGACCAGCTTAATTGAATTGGCAAAATACAACCCGTCACAGATCCTTTCGTCTATGGCTATACCCAGGACACATACCCGTTTAACTACTGCCTTGTCCTTTTCTGCCATTGCCATTCGTTTTTCCCTACCCAGTGAGATAAATATACCGGTATTTCCAAAATCGTAGATATGATGATACACATAATCCAGTTTGATGGACTTTAGATATGTCAAAAACAGGGTTGTATGAAAGGGACTGGCCTCTATAAGTGCCCCCGGTAACATATTCCATTTGTCCATCTGCCTGATTGCCCCCATCAGAATTTTGACTATAATATTTGGTAAGGACATTATAATACCGGCTAGCTTGTCAGTTTCATTATCGGTTCCTACCTGCCTATTCTCTCCAATGACCTTATCTATAACCTGAGCTATTTCAAAAATGTTTTCTTTACCGGTAAAGCTGAACTTTACCGTAGTTTCCTCGCCTTCATCCTTAAGGGTCCTTTTGATGGCCATGGATATCCATATCCTATTTCTTGCAAAATAGCGGTTGTTCATAACAAACCTGTTAAGCTGAGGTCTCTGAGCTATAACACGTACGAAAACAGCTATAAAGACATGCAGATAGGTGAGCCTCATTCCGCTCAACTGTTTTTCCCGAATGTATGAGTTAATACTATCGGTCTCTATAACCACTTTGCTAAAAACATGAGCATCGGTCCTTTTTGGCATGATATAGGGTATTATCTTAACGAAGGGACTAATGGACCGCAGACGTCTGCCATCATACCTATTTATGAGTCCGTTATAAATCTTAGTAAATAACCCCACTTTGCACCACCTTATAATTTATTTTATATTTATCCATGAAATGAGCTAAGCAAACTATCTAATCCCTTATATAATTAACAGTCCCGTTACCTTGATAGTGTGGATATGCTTAACCATACTTTTCAGGATAAACACTTAGGAAGCTTCAAAAATACAATATGAAATAAATCAGGTATAATAGCCACAAATCGTATCTTTGAAACTTCTATTAATCGGCTATTTTATGATGGTACCCTTTTTATAAATAAAACAATGAAAAACTGCCCCTATACCAAATAGCATGGACAATAGGAAGTATTAGAGCTATTAATATACTTCTCATCGATCCTAAATCCTAACTCTGTCTCTTATACACATCT
>DGDX01000077.1:10237-10405 GCA_002385665.1 Firmicutes bacterium UBA3941 | reverse complement strand
AGATGTGTATAAGAGACAGCCTGTAACCGCATCTCCTCCGGCATAAACCCCCTCTTTACTGGTTTCACCTGTCTCCTCATCCACTATTATACCTCCCCAACTATGGGCCTTAAGGTCCGGAGTTGTAGATACTATAAGAGGGTTAGGGCTGGTCCCGATAGCCATAAT
>DGDX01000077.1:0-9866 GCA_002385665.1 Firmicutes bacterium UBA3941 | reverse complement strand
CAAAGTATCAAAGATGATACCTTCTTTCTTGGCATGGTGTATTTCCTCCAACCTGGCTGGCATCTCCTTCTCTGATCGGCGGTAAACTATTCGTACCTCCTCTGCGCCTAACCTCAATGCGCTCCTTGCTGCATCCATAGCTACATTTCCTCCGCCTACCACAGATACTCTATGTCCCACCTTTATAGGTGTATGGTTGTTGGGGAAATCATATGCTTTCATCAGGTTGATTCTGGTTAGATATTCATTGGCTGAATACACTCCGTTCAAGTTTTCGCCGGGTATATTCATAAACTTCGGCAATCCGGCACCACTTCCAATAAAAACAGCCTTGAAACCTTGTTCCAACAGTTCATCTATAGTTATAGTCTTTCCAATAATTATATTAGTATGGATTTTAACACCTAAGTCTTTTATCCCTTCTATTTCCTTTCTTACCAGGGACTCGGGCAACCTAAACTCAGGTATTCCATAGATAAGCACACCTCCGGGTTCATGAAAAGCTTCAAAGATATGGACTTCATATCCATATTTGGCTAAATCCGCAGCAGCCGTTAACCCTGCAGGCCCACTTCCTACTATTGCAACCTTTATACCGTTTGAGACCGGTACCTGGTTCTTCCTTTCCTTTTCCAGAGCATAGTCAGCGGCAAATCTTTCCAATCTACCTATGGCTATTGGGTCACCTTTCACTCCCAAAATACATTTGGCTTCGCATTGCTCCTCCTGGGGGCAAACACGACCACAAATAGCTGGTAGATTATTGGTTTCCTTAATTATTTCCGCGGCCCTGTCAATGTTCCCTTTAGCTATTTGATCTATGAATTCGGGTATGCGTATATTAACCGGACATCCAGAAACACACCGGGGTCTCTTGCATTGTATGCATCTCTTCGCCTCTTGAATGGCCTCCTCTAAGGTATATCCTAAAGAAACTTCGTCAAAGTTATGCTTTCTGACTCCGGGCTCCTGTTCCGCCATGGGTACCCTTTTAAGATCTAAACTCATAATTCTTTCCCCCTAAAAAAATCTATATACGTTACGTTAATAACAATCTACTAAACAATTTTGATATATCAGGTCTATTCAATACATAAATTATATTTTTGATAGTATTCTGCAGTTATGCTCTGCCTCTTTTTCTTCTTCCCTGTACATTTGCTGACGTCGTATGGCCTCATCAAAGTCCACCAAATGTCCGTCAAAATCGGGCCCATCCACACAGGCATAGTAGACCTTGCCTCCCACTGTAACTCTGCATCCACCGCACATTCCCGTGCCGTCCACCATTATAGGATTCATACTTACAGTTGTAGGAATCTTATATTCTTTAGTCAAGGATGAAACTGCTTTCATCATTACTAGTGGGCCTACCGCTATGACCAGGTCGTATCTGTTACCATCTTCCAATAAACGTTTAACTATATCCGTTACAAAGCCTTTGTGACCCAAGGATCCATCATCAGTTGCCAAATAAAGATTGGTAGATAGATCCCTAATTTCATCAACTAAGATAAGATAGTCGGAGTTTCTGGCTCCTATTATTACATCCACATCATTACCTCGGTTACTCAAATATTTTATTTGAGGAAATAGGGGGGCTATACCAACACCACCGCCAACACAAAGAACCCGACCTTGTACATCCAATTCGGACGGTTTGCCTAAAGGGCCGGCAAAGTCCCTTATGAAGTCCCCTGCATCCAGCTTGGCCAGTTCCCTGGTCGTGTAACCGACTTCTTGAAAGATGATTGTTATACTTCCCTCTACCCTGTCATAATCTGCGATAGTCAAGGGTATCCGTTCACCTTCCTCACTGACCCTTAACATTATAAATTGTCCGGGCATGGCCTTACCGGCGATCAAAGGTGCCTTTACCTTCATTAATACAATCCCCGGGCCTAACGTCCTTTTCTCCATTATTTCAAACATGTCTAATACCTCCTATGCTGAGTTAATATTAATCCGCTATATGGTTAAATATGTGTATTGTCAATCCATAAATCAATGGTAAGTTTTTGCTTTTTCTATTACAATACTTTTAACTGTTACATTTACCTGGAGGACATTGATCCCCGTTAAGTGTACTATATCCTTGGATATGTCATCTTGGATTTTATTAACGATTTCGTGAATTTTGCAACCATAAGCCACGGTAATTTCCATATTTATTACTACACCGCCTGCATGGCTTGTTGAAGTGACCTTAGTTACCCTATATACCCCTTCTATCTTGCAAGCATTGTATGACGCTATGGATTCCAACGCCAAATCCGCTATATAAAATTTCCCCATGTAGCTGTATGTAGGTCGCATAACCGTTTTTTCCAGGGTCTCTATTTTCTTTCCCCTCTCAGTAAATCTAAGAATTCGCAAAGGGTGAAGTAGATATCCTGAAAAGTCCTTACGTATTTCAAGGGTAGGAACCGGTATAACATGCATACCCTGTTCCCTCCTGGAAATACGGGCAGCTTGTATCTCCTCCTCTGTGGAGACATCCTTAATTTTTATTATTTCTTCAGCCGGTGGTAATCCAAGATTGCTTACGATTCTATGGATCATATTAACAGAGGTACCCAGAATTAATATTGCATTGGGTCTGGTAATTTCTATGGCCTCCTTAACACTTGTTGCATGCTTCTTATCCATGAACAATGCTCTTCGCACAGCGGCTACCATAGTAGCCTCCTTCTTTGCGGAGATACCAGCAATTACCTTGCTACCCTTAATGAACAATCCATCATCAATAATATATAAAATGCCCCGTTCATAAGCAAGATTGGATGCTTTATAACTCTTGCCTGTACCGCTGGGTCCAACCAGGCCATAAATCTTCAAACTTTACAACTCCTCATCGCCTAGCCTCAGGCAAATATTCATTGATTTGACAATCCTACTTCAGCTTTGGTAAACATATGAAATAATACAAATTCTGCAATATACTTTTCAACACAAGCTGTATTAATTTTAACATATTTCCTTTAAAAATCATAGCAATAATTATGAGTGTTTAATTGTCCAAAGTAGTTGGTATACATAACTAATGATCGATGTGGTGATCTGCATTAACATAAGCTGTTAAATAATTCGCATAAGGGGAAAGAATACTACTATGAGAACACGACGTAAAAGAACGAATATAAAAAGAAGAAAACTTACTACCGCATTTGTTTTCCTTCTCGTCCTTGTATTTATCTCGGGTATAGGGATAAGGATTTATGTGGATAGGCTTTTAAATTCCAATACTATTTATGAAGGTATAACAATAGACGGCTTATCTATGGATGGCTTAACTAAGGAATCTGCTGAGAGATTGTTAAGGGAAAAAAATCAATCACGGTTGGACAACCTAAACATAAAGCTTATTTACAAATCCAAATTCTGGACCTTTGGATATGAAGATATCCAAACTTATATAGATATAGAAGAGAAGGTAGAAGAAGCTTATAGTATCGCAAGGGAAGGAACCTTTTTAGACCGCTTCCTGGCAGTCCAAAAATTGAGAGGCCAGGGACGTATCTTCAACACGGAACTAACCTATAATGTGGATAGTCTTAAGGATGAAATTGACGAAATAGCTTCAGAAATAAACCGGGATGCAGTAGATGCAACCGTAACGTTTAATCCAGAAGATAAGGAAATGTTTATTATAAGCCCCGAAAAGAATGGCCTTTATTTGGATGTTGATATTGTAATTGACCAAATCAGGGATATGTTGGACAGCGGAAACGTAGCTAGCCCTATAGTCTTGTCCCCCAAAGAGCTGCCTCCTAAAGTTTTGGCCAGGGACTTCGAAGGTAAACTGGAAAAAATAGCATCCTTCGGTACCGATTTGTCCAAAAGCTCTGAGGACCGGACAAAGAATGTTGTAACAGCCGCCCTAGCTTTTAACGGCTTGGTCGTATCCCCGGGACAGACCATATCCTTTAACGAGACAACCGGGGAGCGCACCGCAGATAAGGGATACAGGTATGCGCCTATGATTCAGAATAAGCGCTTTGTCAATGTTCTGGGAGGTGGAGTATCCCAGACTTCAACCACTCTATATAACACTGTTATTAGGGCCGGCCTCGATGTTGTAGAGAGGACCCGTCACTCCATCCCATCATCATATATTGATATGGGACTTGATACAACAGTAAACTTACCTCCGCCTGAGCCTGTAATCGATTTGAAATTTCGAAACAACAGAAATAGCCCTATATATATTAGAGCTTACTATGCCAACAAGCGGATATATTTTGAAGTCTATGGCGAGCCCCTACCCGATGGGCAAAGATACGAATTTTATTCCAAAGTATATGAAACCATCCCTGCCCCGGCTCCTGAAATAATTAAGGATTATGAGGGTAAGTATGTTGAATATGAAGGAGAAGAGTATGTTCATACAGAATCCAGAAAAGGCTACAAAGTGCGGGTATACAGGCAAACATTTCAAAACCACAAACTAATTAAGGAAGAGCTCTTTGACACCCATTTCTATAGACCCGTAAAAGGCAAAACCTATATAGGGACAAAGAAGGTCGAAGACACGAGTGCTTAGGTATTGCTGGCTGTCATTTCCAGACAAATTACAACTTGTCGTTATAATAAGGGCAATAGGGACTCAGAAAACAAATATCGCACTTTGGATTTCTGGCATTGCATATCTGCCTTCCATGATGAATAAGCCAGTGATGGGCTGCTGTCCACTTTTCCTTGGGGATATTCTCCATAAGCTGTTTTTCTGTTTCCAGTACATTTTTCGCATCAGCCAATCCTAACCTATTTGACACTCTGAAGACATGAGTGTCCACAGCAATAGCATCCACTCCAAAGGCGTTGCTGGCAACCACATTTGCTGTTTTTCTGCCAACGCCGGGTAGGGTTTGGAGGGTCTCGATATCCCTGGGAACTTTCCCGTCATACTTTTCTATAAGCAGTCTACACGTTGCCACTATGTTCCTGCTTTTCGTTTTATAAAAACCACAGCTTTTAATGATAGGTTCTAATTCTTGGGGATCCAAAGCCGCAAAATCTTCCACTTTAGGGTACTTCTTAAACAGGACGGGAGTTACCCTATTTACCTGCCTGTCAGTGCATTGCGCAGAAAGAATAGTTGCTATTAATAACTGAAAGGGGTTTTCATGGCGGAGTTCAGGACCTGCCCCGCTATACCTTT
This sequence comes from Firmicutes bacterium UBA3941, assembly GCA_002385665.1. Lineage (GTDB taxonomy): Bacteria > Bacillota > Clostridia > Caldicoprobacterales > UBA3941 > UBA3941. The sequence goes on along the minus strand of DGDX01000077.1, from coordinate 4,705 downwards.
CTTCCAACAACTCTAATATCTTCTCTATATTTCCTGCTTTGCTTTTCATTTAAGTTATCCGCTCCTATTATATCGTTTAAGCAATAGTTCCTCATACTATCAATATCTGGTTTACCTAATCACATCATTAGCCCAGGTAAAGTTACGTATTTTAGTTATAAACTTGTCTAGTACTCTATATAAATAATATATCAGATTACTAACTTATTACAAGACAATCTCCTAAGGTCTTGATCAAGGAGTATTTTTAAAGTTTTAAACAATCAGTAGTGCTTTATGCTGATATTCCATGCCACTTTGTGCTTAAGTGATTTAACTGGCCGACTATTTTAATAAAACCTGGAAAGAAGGTGAAATGGATGGGTCCCCATCAAATTACACGTAGAATAGTGAGGTTTAATGACGAGAAAATGTGGGCTATCTTTTCAGACAACCAGAACAATATTTGCTACAGGACCCTGAAAGAAAATATGGGTTGGGGGAACCCCCACCTTATATCTGCAAACGTGAAAAATGAGTTTGGGGTTTGTATAGACGAAAATGGCGGCTTACACTTTATATGTTTATCCCTGGAAGGCAGGATAACCTATATGCATTTTGACGGTAATATGTGGTCAGAACAAGGCCTTGGTGAATACAATATAAAAGAATATGATATCAGATACCCAGCCATCCTTGTCTTGGATAATAAAATTCACATCATCTTCGCCCTTGGTAATCCGTGGGAGACGGAAATTTGGACCCTATACCACTATTGTTGGGATGGACAGAACTGGGTACATAATAGGATTTCGGACTATACCGGTAATCCAGAACCAACTCCATACAGCTACAAAATATATGGCAAGGATATCTACTTATCCTACCGGGAAAATTTCGAAGGAAAATCCAGGGTACTGCATATGAAATACCATTCGGATTTGCAAAAATGGCTTATGCTCTCAGATGAACCAATAGTTAATAATGACATATCCCCAAATCCTCCGGAAGAACTAAGCATATATGAACATGCCCTTGAATGGATAAATAAAGCTCAGGCCGTTTACAGGGATCATCTAGTCTTAGCGAGGGAAGCCGATGAGCTCCATAGACGTTCTATGGAAACCAAACGCCAATGGGAGCTCATACTAGAGGATTTGGAAGATTTCAAGGTAAAGATTAAAAAATCACAAAACAAGAATCCTCTGATAAGGATTTTTGAATCCATACTGCACTAGATGTCCTCATACCATCGGTATCCTCTGGAGCTGGCTGTAACCCCCTACCCGCCTGATTGAAAAAAAACCAATTATAGGTATTGGGTTGCGTTTATATAATTCCATAATAGCACCGGTTAAATGGGGCGAGAATTTAAGAGATAGTCCACAGCCCAGAGCTACCCCTTTAGGCGTGGAAATTATTTGAGAGCTATATCCGGCATTTTTTAATAGTTGTGCAAAATATAAGGCATGCTGACGAGAACTAAAGGATATAAAATTAAAATCTTCTACTGTTGGCATTTGTTACCCCCTGAAAATATGATTTATTTGCTAAACGTTAAACAAGGCAAACAGAGCTTAACCGCGATACTCTCCGGGTTAAAGCCGCCCTATTAGTAATATATTTATGTACTTTTATTTATGTTACACTGGGAGATGGAAAGATGAAAATGATCTATATGGATAATGCTGCTACAAGCTGGCCTAAGCCTGATATTGTATATGATACCGTATTAAGGACCATGAAGTATTATGGTGCTAACCCTGGCCGTTCCAGTCACACTATGGCAATAGAGGCGGCTAACATTCTACTGTATACCAGAGAAATGCTCTGTCAGCTATTTAATGTCCAGGACCCCTTTAGAATGATATTTACATATAATACTACGGATAGTTTAAACCTGGCTATCAAAGGCATACTAAATAAGGGAGATCATGTGATCACCACCTCAATGGAGCATAACTCTGTAATTAGGCCTTTGATGCATTTGGCCGATCAGGGAATTGGAACCACAATCGTCCCTGCGGATTCCGAGGGACTTATAGACCCTGCAGACATAAAAAGAAGCATCCGCAGTAATACGCGCCTAATAATAGCTACTCATGCTTCCAATGTAACCGGTACCGTAATGCCAATTGAATCCATCGGAAAAATAGCCAAAGACTCTGGCATCTATTTTCTATTGGATGCTGCACAAACAGGCGGTATTATACCAATAGACATATCAAAACTACCCGTTGATTTAGTAGCTATGCCCGGGCACAAGGGACTTTTAGGACCTCAAGGAACAGGAATACTATACGTTAGGGAAGGAGTCGAGCTGAGACAAATCCGTGAGGGCGGAACCGGTAGTCAATCCGAGAGCTTATATCAGCCTATGTTTTTGCCCGATCGTTATGAATCAGGTACCCTAAATACACCAGGTATTGCGGGCTTGGGTGCGGGCATTAGGTATATCCTAAGCAAAGGCCAGGGTAAAATAATATCCCATGTAGTCAATATGGAAAAACTGTTTATTAATGCTCTCTCCCAGATAAAGGGGGTTAGAGTATATGGCCCTAAAGATATGAAACATAGGTCGGGTATTATATCCATCAATGTATGGGACAGAGACTCCAGAGAGATAGTCAACATATTAAGCCAAGAATATGGCATTGCTACTCGGGGCAGCCTCCATTGTGCCCCTCTTGCCCATAAGACCATTGGCACTAAGGAACAAGGCACCGTTAGGTTTAGTCCTGGGGATTTCAATACCCTGGATGAGGTCAAGGCATGTGTCAGGGCTATCGGTGAGATTAGCTACAAAATTAAAACCCGCAGCATATAAGGCTAGCGGGTTTTAGTTGCTATAGACTCCTTAGAAGTTTTTCCAGTTTTCTTTTCTGATTTCTATCCGCCATTGGGAGAATAGTTTGAATCATCTGTCTGGCTTTGCCTACCGTAATACCTCCCTGCCCAGCTCTGATCATCCTAGCTACCTCTGAAATCATTTCATCTTCAGACTTACCTTCCAGACTATTAAAGAGACCGGCCATTACTTCCAGGCTATCCTTATTTATATCCATATAAATACCGCCTTTCATCAAAATATAGTATCTCCTTACCATCCTATTCATCAACAAATTCAATGATACCCTAAATGCACATTTTATTTGCCACAGCATAAAATGGTACATAGAAGTATAGGTGTCCAGCATAGATGTAAATTGTGTACTTAAATAATAAAAGCCAATATTCAAGGAGGTACCCCCATGGATCGTTATATTCCCCCACATTATGCCAGTAATGTGAACCCAAGATTAAAACCTGGTGATACAGCTAATTTGCCTATAGATGAGGTAGTTAAATCCGAGCCCCCAAAAAAGATTCCCCCCGGATTTACCTATGCTGAACCAGCCCATACTAACCTACTACCAATAATATTGCTTATCCTATTAGTATCCCCTTACATACAGAAAGCCAAGTCCGGTGCAATAAAAACATATGACAGTGAGAAAAGTCACGTTGACGGTACCAATGCTGTTGTGGATATATTAACCTCTATCTATCCATACTTGGATCCCAAGTACCAGGATGGAGCAAATTTTATCGTAGGCTTGGCTGAAATAAGGGCCAATCTCCAGGGCTTAATAGATGGTACATATCGAACCCCACGTATAACCGCTACCTCAATGCCCATAACAAACTATAAGGAAAGGGCCATCGGAATTATAAAGTCATTACAGCCATATATCTCGTTAGAAAACCAAACTCAAATCAATAGAATACTCTACGTCAACAAAACTTTGGAAAAACTGATAGATAGCATAAAGAAATTTAAGGAACATGATCGTATAAGAATACAAGATTCTACTGCCCCAAGTATATCCAGAGCAATGGAGATATTGGATATCCTTAAGATATTGGTCCCGGCGGAGCAACTTCAATACATCGACCAGGTTAGCAGCGTGTTGAAACTGTTAGGTACAATAGAACTGGCCCAGCTATCTACAGCTGCCATACAGGGAACCGGGTCTATTACGGATGGATCCGAAGCTAAGGATGAGACGAAGCAAAACCATTCCCTTCATGATTCAGGTGAAAACCAGGATATTGGGGAAACGGGGGCTAATAAGTCCGCAAACATATCCAAGGCCTTAAGCACGATATTAAATCAAGATCAAGCAAAATCCTTGGAACTCATTATGAAAATGGCCCAATTGCTGTCTAAAGATACTGCAGACAAAAACGGTGCCGATTGAAATCTATCAACCGGCACCGTTTTGTCTACAACTGGTCACATCATGGTGTTTTAATAACCAATATTGTTACATCATCCAGCATTTCATTATCACCCAATAGAGTATGATAGGCATCGGACAAGCCCTGACAAACTTCCTGGGCTGAGTAGCCCTTCATGCCTCTTAGGTATTCCATGATATGCTCTGTTGACAATACATTAGGTCGCTTTCGGTCTATTTCACCTAAACCATCGCTGTAGAATATCATGGTATCGCCTGGTGATAGCGATAATGTCTTAGTCTCATAATCAGGCTTGAAGTACTTACCAAACTTACAGATAGGAAAGCCATCCAATTTAATGTAGGATACCTCTCCCTGGGCACTGAGAATCAATGGATAGGTGTTCATTCCTGCAGAAGAATAAGTCAACTTTCCTGTCGCTATGTTGTATATACCATAGAATAGCACAACGTACATTTCTTCCGGAAAAGACATAGTATTATAT
>DGDX01000087.1 GCA_002385665.1 Firmicutes bacterium UBA3941 | reverse complement strand
AGATGTGTATAAGAGACAGGGATTGTACAGTGGAGAGGGGACCCTTTATTATGAGTCGGGTGTGAAAAAGTATGTAGGCAACTTCACGGAGGGAATGCCCAATGGGTCAGGTACACTATATGACAGGGACGGCGAGATTTTATACACAGGTTCTTTTGCTAATGGCATGAAAAATGGTACCGGCAAATTGTATAAAAATGGGATAGTAATAGCGAAAGGCATGTTTGAAGATGACAAATTTGTAGAAGGCACCGGGATAGTCTTTGACGATGAAGATAATATCATTTATGAAGGTAAACTGGCAGAGGGTTTATACGAAGGTAAAGGCATACTCTATGATCCAGAGACGGGAAATGTTGTCTATGAAGGTGAGTTTGCAGAAGGCCTGTATTCAGGTAAAGGCAAGCTATATGACCCCTTAACAGGGAATTTGATTTATGATGGTGAATTTGCCGAAGGTCTATATTCAGGTGAAGGTAAGTTGTTTGACCCGTTGACAGGAAATTTGCTCCATGAAGGCACCTTTGAAGATGGGGAATTCACGGGAGGTAGCAGCATACTCAGTGATGAAAAAGGTAATACCCTTTACGAAGGTGAATTGGTAGACGGTTTATACGAAGGTCCAGGCAAACTCTATGATCCCAAGACCGGAAACCTTCTCTATGAAGGTGAGTTTAAGGGTGGCAAATATGGGGGTAAGGGAAAGCTTTATGACTCTGTCTTAAAATGTTTGGTCTATGAAGGTGAGTTTGAGGATGGCCAGTATTCAGGCCAGGGCATACTCTATGACCCACTAACAGGAAATATTGTTTATAAAGGCCAATTTGCTGATGGCCAGTATTCAGGAGAGGGCAAGCTTTATGACCCTGTCACCGGTAATCTCATTTTCGATGGGGGATTTGAAGAAGGTGAATACTCAGGTTTAGGTAAGCTCTTTGATTCTACCACGGGAATCCTTATTTATGATGGAGAGTTTTATATGGGCAAATATCAAGGTAAGGGTAAACTGTACGACGATAACCAAGTGCTTATATATGAAGGTAATTTTTATATGGGTGAGTACGAAAAAAGAAAACTTGATGAGGAACCTTCTCACTTGGCGGAAGCTAAATAGATTATGCCAGGTATAAGGTCCGACGAGGTGTGGCCAGTGTTGGTAACCTGCAAAATTAATAGCTGACTAGATTAAGTGGTTTGGGAGGGTTATTATGGCTAGCTATACTATTATAGCCGATATAGGAAATGCCATTGTTCAGTTGCTTCGTGACCATTTGGTACCGGGAATAATCGTCAACACGGAAAGCATTGGTTTATGTACTCCCAGCGATCGGGGAGACATTGTTCTGGGAATAAACCTCTATGATATACGAGAAAATCAAACCATTGTCATTACAGATATGCAGCCCAAGGGATTAAAACAACTAAAATACCCCTCGACTTTTTATGACCTATATTATATGATTACCGCTTATTCCAGCAGTGATATAAAATTCCGTTCGGCAGAAGACCAAAAAATACTAGGCAAAGTATTGCAAGTCTTGAAAGACCATCCCATTTTTACGGCTGAGCAATTGGGCAGTGACCTCACCAGTTCACAGTTTGCCCCTAAGATTGAACTTTTGCACTTAGAGCATGATGAAAAAATGAAGCTATGGAATGTACCCAATGTACCCTATAGACTATCTCTGTTTTATAAGGTATACCCGGTGGAAATCGAATCCGAACGGGTGAAAGAGGTTACTCGGGTTGTTAATGCAGGCTTCACCGTAAGAGAATCGTAGTTGTGGAGGAGTGTTTATGAATTACGGTACTTATTATATAATAGATGGTTTTACCCGGAAGGTATCCCTGGTGGTTTTGGCTATTGATGATTTCACCGACAAACCAATTCTGGGAAGTAATGTTCGTATCTACATAGAAGGTGAGGCTCCACCTATCAGGAAACCGGATGGTCATCATGTTTTTGTTAACCTGGATAAGTCACTAGTCACTGTACATGCAGTGGGCGGACAGTATAACCCGCGCAGTGTTCAGTGCCAGTTGAATAAAGACGATGAACAGTACACCTTTTTGAAGTTGCGAATGATTCCTAATCGCTCTTATCCAATTCCCCCTAACACTACCTGTATTGAAGGACAAGCTCCTCCTGGTAGTGTGATCAGAATTTTTTGCCTTGATACAGCCCATGCCTACAAGCTTCTGTATGATTATCAGAAAGGAGGAGTAGAGACTGACAACCGGGTAATATCCATTTTTCACCCCGACGATGTGGATATGGAGGGCAAGCTTCTTTGTATTACCGATAGTGATGGTCAAAATCAGGAATTGATACGCATTACTGGTGTGGCTGATAAAGAAAACAAAATGTATTTACTGGCAGAGGAGTTATCTGCCAACTATAAGAAAATTGGTACTTCCTTGTTTTCTGTGTACGAAACGGTGACAGACCATAATGGCAATTTCTTTTTGCCCATTGCCAATACCTATAAAGAGAAAAACCTCTACGTATGTGAGGTGGTTGGAGAAAAATCGACTTCCGTTGAGCTTGAACTAATATCAGGCAGGGTAAACAAAATCGATTTACGATAGGAGATGAACTGATATGGGTTTTTGTGTATGTGGTGGAGCTATGATGATGTGTAGCTTTGGCATGGCTCCGTCTACGCTTAACGTGTTGCCGACAAACCGGGTGACGACCTCCATGCCCATAGCTACAATTATGGACAATATCCCTATGGTTAATATCATGCCATTTGGTATGTGTACATCTATGTCAAACCCGCAAGTGGCAGCGGCAACATCAGCAGCTTTAGGTGTTTTAACACCCATGCCATGTATACCCGTTACCACTGCTCCGTGGGCTCCAGGTAGTCCAACGGTTTTGGTGGGCAATTACCCGGCATTGAATAACTCTAGCAAACTAATGTGCAACTGGGGCGGTGTTATACAGATCACCAATCCCGGCACAACCAATATTCAGGTTCCGTAATCCGCGAATTGCGTTTTGGTGGCAAATTTGTTGTTTGGATGTGGTGGATCTATGAACATCAAAGGGAAAATTGCAGAGACTTTTTATAATTGGTCAATACGGCTGGGCTATATGGCACCCAACGGTCCTGAAAAGGAGAGTATTCCTGCTCCTAAGCCTGTTCCTGCAGCCAGTAAAACTGAAAATAACGAAATCCTCAATCGTCAGAAGAGTATTTTGGCGGCTGTGTTATACGCCAATATCAATATGACGGATTTCTCGGATATTGTTTTGTCCTTGGAGGCAAAGGATATCTTCCGGTACATCAACACTTTACTATCCAAATTGCTACCGGTTATTGAAAGTAACAGTGGCGAGGCAGACAGCTTTTCGGATGCGGGAGTTACCGCTCTTTTCAGCCAGGATTACAGAAGTGCACTTGTCAGTGCCATTTCTATGTGTCAGGAAATAAACACCCTTAATGATCCCGATTTTGACTTTAGCAGCTTTGCCGTAGGCGTATGCTTTGGATCCGTCATGATTGGTGTGGTAGGTGATGGGAAAAGCTATTCCACACTTACCATCTCCGAGTATACTGGTCTGGCAAAATACCTGCAATCAATTGCTGGCAAGTATTATTCCAGAATTTTGATTACCGCAAGTTTTGCAGAACTTATAGATGACTTCTCCAAGCGGTTTAGCAGTAGGACTCTAGGGTACATTTACCTAACCAAACTCCAAAAGTATGAAAAAATTTATGATGTTTATAATGGCGATACTCTTGAGGTTAGAAATAGGAAGCGCAAAACTAAGCTAATGTTCGAAAAAGGCGTGGAACTATTTGCTGAAAGAAAATACGATCAAGCACGTTTGCATTTCGTCGAAGTTCTAAAAGCAGACAGACAGGACCTGGCGGCCAAGGAGTATGTCTATCTTTGCGATAAATGTGCCAACGGAGAAGAGGGCTTTGCCCAGAGGACATACTTGGAAATTTGGTGAGTAACACCGGGGGAGATGTTTGTTATGCTGATAACTTTAAGGGGAATATTGCAGGATAGGGGGGTTCCTCTCCAGGACACCATTTATGGCCGAACGGAGGATAATGTTCTGGATTTTCCCATGCACATTGGGGACTTTTTCAAGGTCAAGAGTGATGGGGAGGATGTGAGGGATTTTGAGGTATTGAACCGACTGCACTGCCTTGTTCAGGAAAAGAAACAATCAAAAGAATACCATACGGTATGCTTACAGCTCAAACAAATTGAAGACCGGTTGAAAGAAATTAAAGGCATTAAAGACACCAGCGATGAGAAGCTCATAGCGGAGAAAATGGAGTTGCGCAAACAGAAAAAAATGCTGCAAGAAACCAAGTCTGTTCTTGAATCCAAGTATTTTAAGCAATCTACTGAGGAAATCAAAAAAGAATTTAGCCTTGGTCATACCTATCTGGAATACAAGGATTCATTTTACTGTTCAAGTTTTGCTGAGACAGCTACTCTGCTGCCTCAGATCCGAGACGTCAATACTCCCAAGCTGAGGGATATGCCTCTGTTCGTACGCGGTATACGGGACTTATCAGTAGCTGTAGAAAAAGGTGTACCACTTGGTATTGTTGGGGGTCCCTGTCTTTTTGGAGCTCATGAGGTGGTTATTGATGTTGTTCACGGGAATGGTGAAGTAGTTCAGTTTGATTTTAGCACAGGTAAAAATTATGACAAAGGTAAGTTGGCGGAAATGGACCTAGAGGCTTATTTAAGTACTAGACACCAGGACATCGTGGAATTGAACCTTACCAACTTTAAGGGCGGTGTAACCTATCAGGAATATCTAAGTATGCAATACCTGTTTGAATTCGCCCTGGCTTTGAATGCCCAGGTGGTAATTCCTATTCCTGATATGTCTTATATGAAATTTTTCCAGGGAATAACAACACCAATTGCCAGTAAAGTTAAAGAGCCAGCTTTTAGGGATTTTGAAGAAATATCCCAGGACATTACTGATATGTATTTAACGGTGATGGATGACTTACAGCTAAAATACCCAGAGGTGGAATGTCAGGTACTCCACAGCCGTGATCCTCGATTGTGCGGTCTGTTCTATGATAAGAGGGAGCAGTATATCCACAAATTGTCCCGTATGGGACGCGTTACCGAATACAAAGGGCGAACTGAAGCGATCATAGATTACATTACTATGCTGGCACTTCCATACTATGTTTATGGAACCGGCAATGTCTTGCAGATAGATAGTGTTGATGAGGCGGACTCCATGCGCAAATGTATGAAGATACATAGTCCTGAGGTTACTTTTCACAGTATACTTTTCCCAGAGTATTTAAGCGCTGATGGAACCCATACAATTTTCAATGCTCCCCTCGAGTTCAAGGAATACTTCTTATGCGGGAGGACAATATGAAGCTGATACAAAAATTATGGAATTGGTTTATTCGCAAGCGATTAGATGTAGTAGACGTGATAATAATCGCTGTACTGGTAGGCAGTGCACTATTTGTAAATGCCAATATGTATAAATACGATATCATTTTTGACCAGAACCTTGCTTTATCTAATCCGTGGCTTATAAAGACTGATAACAGTGGCAATAGCTACGTGGTCGATAAAGAAAGATCGCGAGTTGTAGTTATTGATCAGAACCACCAGGTTTCTCGCATAATTAATGGATATGCCCCCAAAGGCGATACCTTTTATTTTCCTGATAACATTCATATAGACGATAAAGGGGGTATATATCTCCATGATATTTGGTGGAGCTTAACCGGCTTTTCCCTTGACGGGGAATGCTTTATGTACTACACCCCCGATGGGGAATTTGATAGATATGTGCATGAAGTGTATTACGATGATATTTACTGTGATAAACATCGGCTTTTTGCCATGACTGAATACGACGGTTTTATTTATTTTGTGGCTGCGGATGAAAAGGGTTTTACGCTGAATTCAATATCACTGGTTGATGACCAGGTGTCCGAACTGGCAGCTTTTCCTTATGAGGATGCTATAACCCTTATACAAGATTTTGCCGTGGACCCTGCATCTAAAGTGGTCTACGCGGTAGATAAACGCGGCATGCTCCTGGAGGCTTCCCATGGTGTGGTTATCCAGGTTCAAGATGTATACCAAGAGGCTAATAATAAGATTGCTCTTTATCGAGCGGCAGTGGACAACCGGGGTAACGTTTATGTGACAGATATTGCCTCCAACCAGCTTTTACGCTTTTCAAGAGACCGAGGTTATGAGTACTCCCAGGTTGTAGAAGGAGCAGCTATTTGGAATGTGGCTGTCAACAACGAAAAAGGCCTTATCAGTTTTGTTAAGGAAGGTAAGGCATATGTTTTGGATTCTTCCGGGGAGATCGTTTTGGAGGGCAGCCAGTTTGAGAAAAGCAAGGAATACCTTTACCAAGAGGTATTATTCGATTTTCTGCTGTTATTAGCCCTTCTATCCGCAATATATGTACTATTGCGCATACTGTTAGTTAGTTTAACTGTCAAGTATAGTGAAACTGGGCGGACCGGTGCTTTAGTTGCCACCACGGCTTTGATCGTTACAGCGATCATTGTCAGTCAGCTTATGAGCGATTTTAGAACTATATACCGGGATGAAATCCTCAACAAGCTGGAAATGTCTGCCCAGATTGTCAGCAACACTACCGATATCGAGGCGTTGAAACGCATCAATAGTCCCAGAGACTATATGAACGAGGATTATAAAAAACTCCTGAATTCGGTGACCAGTACCATTGATAAAAATTTTGCATACAGCGATGATATGTACGCCAATATTCTCAAATGTGAAGGGGACCAAGCCTATGCTATAGCATATATCGACAACTCCATCGGAGCATATTTTCCACTGTTTGATAATGAGGCTGAGGAGGTTTTCCAGGTATACGACACTGGCCAGGTATTGCTAAGTGATACGGTCAGTGAGACAGGAGCTTATATATATGTAAAAGCACCCATATATGATCAATTTGGTAAAGTAATCGGCGTGGTAGAGATTGGCACTCTTTCAGATGTACTCGACAGCAGTGTTAACCAAATGCTAAGGAAAATAGCTATTCCCATGATAATGATCATTTTGGTTATCCTGTTTGCCTTTAGTGAGATTTTCTCGTTTTTTGATCTACGCAGTAAGTACGTGTTACAGGTTCAAAACAATAAGCCGGCTGTTCCCTTTCATATAATACGTTTATTGGTTTTCATTACCTTTGTAGCATTTAACATGGCTACCTCCTTCCTGCCCGTATATATATTAAAATTTGTGGGTGTGGATATAGGAATTCCCAGAGAACTGGTGGTTTCCATTCCTATGTCGGTGAACCTCATCTTTTTAGCCATTACTTCACTTATATGTGCAAGATTGCTTAATACATTCGGTTTCAGAAAAGTAGCGGTAGTTAGCGGTCTGCTGGCCTTATGCGGCGATCTTACCTTGGCTGTTGCCCAAAACTATTCTATGATTGTCATAGGATTAGCTCTCAACGGTATCGGTGTGGGTATGATAACTAATGCCATTCACATGTTTTTGGCCTCATCTAATGTTAGCAAGGGGCAGGAGAGCGGATATGGATTCTCGATTTTTAGTGCGGCTAGCTTGTCCGGTATCAGCTGTGGAATGATGTTCGGTGCAGCACTAGCCGAAAACCTGGGACAGAGTAATGTTTTTCTTACTGCCACCGTGGTTTGGCTATTGGTTTCACTTATCATACTTGGAGTGGGCAAGAGTATGATATTTGTCCAGGATCGGGATGATGCAGAAAAAGGCTCCTTAACCCTTAAACAGTTTATAATGAATAAAAATGTTCTTAGTTTCATGGCTTTGGTTCAAGTTCCTTACATAGTAATGAGTGCTTTTATCTATTTCTTCGTGCCGATTTTCGCTCATGAGCAGGGTTTGGGTGAAAACGAGTCATGTATGTTGATAATGATCAGTTCCCTGTGCAGTGTATATCTTAGTGTGGGATTAACCAGCTATCTGAGTAAAAAGATCAAGGAGAACACCATTTACCTGTCCAGCTTTATCACTTATGTTGCTCTGATTATGTTCGCACTGCATATGACCATTCCCATGCTGATCGTTTCCTTAATAATGATTGGTGTTGCCAATAGCTTTGGAACACCTTCCCGAGTGGGATACTTTGCAAGTAGTAAGGAAGCTAATGCTTACGGTACGAATCGCTCTATGGGTATTTATAACTTTGTGGATAATCTGGGAGAATCAGCAGGGCCCATGGTGCTAGCAACTATTGTTTCTGCCGGTTTTCTACCTGGTATGGTTAAGCTAGTGCTTATCTTTACTGGTATGAACGGCTTATTTGCCCTGACCCGTCTTGGAGCTGGGAAAAGCACGAAGGCCAGCACTAGCGCGTAGGTATCACTATTGGGGAGGAGTAGTTTATGGCAGAGGCCGGACAAAGAAAACTCAGCACTAAGATAGTGGTTTGCTGTGTAGTTTTCACCACTATACTAAGCATTGTAATCGGTTGGCTAGGATATAAAACTTATAGTGAGAGCGTTTTAGAACGATATCACGTATATGTGGATTCGATTATTAAGGTGGCAGCTAGTAGTATTGACGGAGATGATATGCGTACCTGTATTGACACTCTACAAAAGTCGGACATCTACGAACAAACGCAGACGGACCTGAACACAGTCAAAGAAGAGACCGAGATGGAGTTCATATATATGGTCTATTTTCCCGACCCTGATGACCCCTATAATATGGCCTATGTTCTTAATGCCTATACGGAAAAGGAACTACGGGAAGAACCGGAAACCATAAACACCCTTGGGGACCCCTGTGGTGAGGGAGACTTTGATGAAGTAACCACTGAGCTTTTCTACAATTGTCTCTGGGATGATAACAACAAAACTCAGACTCGTTTTCACATTAATGACAGCGAATACGGGTACATGATGACTGGTTACTTGCCGGTATTGGATTCCTATGGCAACGGTGTCTGCGTTGTAGCGATGGATGTTTCTATGGACCAAATTCATGAGAATATGCGGTCATATCTTATTACAGTTGCATTGGGCACCTTGGTCCTTTTGGTAGTGTTCCTCTGGGTATTCATAACCATTATGAATCGCTCTGTTATCTCACCTATAAAGCGTATTGCCGAAAGTGCTAATCATTTTGTTCAGCAGAGCTATGAGACAGAAGATCCATCCCAGTTATCCTTCCGGGAGATTTCTGTCAATACCAATGATGAAATAGAGCTTCTGGTCACCAGCCTTAACCACATGACCAGCGAAATAAAAGATTATATGATCAATCTGGCCACTATGTCAGCGGAAAAAGAGAGAATTGGGGCAGAGCTGGACGTAGCCAATCAGATCCAGAGCAATATGTTCCCCACGGTATTTCCCGCTTTCCCCAACAGAACAGAATTTGATATTTATGCCACCAGAACCTCCCCGGGCGGGGATGGACATTTTTATGATTTCTTCCTCATCGATCAAAACCGTCTTTGCATTGTGGTGGGCGAAGCCTCAGGCCAAGGTGTCCCGGCTATGTTATTTGCCATACTGGCGGCAGCCAATATCCGCAGCTTTGCTCGCCTGGGTTACCCGCCTTACCGGATAGTGCTGGAAACCAATAACCAGCTTAGCCAGAATAATACCGAGGGCTTAACTGTATCGGCATTTGTAGGTATTGTAGATCTGAAGACTGGTGAAATGGATTATGTCAATGCCGGTCAGCCCAATACTCTTATTAAGCGGGCAGGCACCAACTTCGAAGAAGTGAACGAGGTCAAAAGCTTTGTTCTAGCTAATATGGAAAACGTTAATTTCCAGCAGAATCATTTCGATTTCATGCAGGGTGATATGATGATGCTATACACCAGAGGTGTGTCATCAACCAGAAATGAATACGGGGAAGAGTTTTCCGAAGCCTATGT
>DGDX01000030.1:2454-18771 GCA_002385665.1 Firmicutes bacterium UBA3941 | reverse complement strand
TCATTTATGGGTATAAGTACTGCAGGGGCAGTATTTCATAATATAGGTCAACTACTTGCCGCCTCATGGATCTTTAATACAATAGGCATCCTGTATACTTATTTACCCATACTAATGGTAGCTGCGGTGGTTACGGGCTATTTTAACGGATTGGTTGCTCGATATATACTGGGATACTTAAAAAACAAGGTGGAGATTGGGTCATGAAGGGATATGGTTGTTGGGAGGATAGCTAAGGATGAGTTTTTGGAGAAAATGCACTGATGTCTACAGGGAGTTGACTGAGGTAGAAAAGTATATCCGAGGTGCCCTAAGGACCAGGCAGGCAGTGCTGGCCAAAGGACTAAAGGAACTGTTGGATGCAGGGGGCAAAAGGATAAGACCGGCTTTGGTATTGATATCAGGCCAGTTTGGAGAATATGACAGAAAAAAGCTTATGCCCCTGGCAGCGGGTATCGAGATCTTGCACATGGCTACCCTGGTACATGACGATATTATCGACGATGCGGACATTCGTCGTGGTGTACCCACCATACAGGCAAAATGGGGAAAAGACATGGCGGTGTTTACCGGGGATTTTCTATTGACTCGGGCATTTTCATTAATTACTCAAAATGTGGAATTTGAAAACATGCATAAATTGTCTGATGTGATGAAAGCTATATGCGAGGGTGAAATTGATCAGTACCAGACCTGCTATAATCTAGATATCACTGTGAATGATTACCTGAAACGTATAGGTAGGAAGACAGCCCTATTGTTTTCCCTAAGCTGCCGAATCGGAGCTGAAGAATCCAAATGCGCTCCGGAGGTTGTATGGAATCTTTGGAAGTTTGGAAAAAATCTGGGCATGGTCTTCCAGATTATCGATGACCTCTTAGATTTCAGCGGGGATCTTCAGACTATGGGCAAGTCACCAATGACGGACTTTGGAAACGGGGTAATTACTCTGCCTATAATATATGCTTTAAAGCAGCCTGATTTTAGGGATGAAATCCGCGAGATAGTAGATAGAAGGGAATTTACTCCGGCGGTGCTGGACCATGTCAGGGAAAGGGTACATCAAAGCGGGGGATTGGATTATTCCAAGGCGCTGGCAGATCGCTATATCCGAAGAGCTATTAACAACTTAAAAGCTTTGCCTAAAATACCGGCAAGGGATTCTCTCAAAGTCCTGGTAAAAAAACTGCAAGAAAGACAATACTGATGATATATGGACGTTTAAAAATCCAAAAAACCGGGTATATCTACTAGCATTCTATAAATTATCTCTAAATTCAACACAAATATGATTAAAAAAGAAGGATATTACCAAAACATGTCGTATACTATATATAGTGTTTTTGTTATTCTCTCTACACATGATTATGGGCAGGGATGTTTATGGTTATGTACATACTTTTAAGGCAAGGGTGAGATTATGGGACAAATGGATAAACTTAACGAAAACATCGAGGAGTTGAGGGCACATTTAAATGGCCTTATTGAAAAAGGTATAAAGGGATCGGAACTCCTGTTGGCCAGCAAAAAATTGGATAAGCTATTGGTTGAATACTATACAATTATACAAAAACCTGATAGCAGTAAGTAATAAATAAGAAAAATTTAGTCTGACATCTTGTAGAACAGTCTTATAAATGGTAAAATGATATGGTCGATCGGTCTTATCAATATGTTTAGAAAATTGACTGTAATAAAATTAAATATTAATGTGATGAAGGGGAATAGTAGGCAGTAAATGCCGAACCCGCCCTGGAGCTATAGGGATGAAAACCAGTATTCCCTATCGGCGTTACGCCGTTATCCATTTGAGTGAGCGAAAGCTAAATAAGGTGGTACCGCGGATAACCTCCGTCCTTTAGGGATGGAGGATTTTTGTTTTATATGGAAATATTAGGGAGGTAAACTTGATGAGCAAGAATAAGCAAGAATTCGTTGCCCATATTACATCCAGGGAAGAGGATTTTTCTAAATGGTATACCGATATCATCTTAAAAACCGATTTAGTTGATTATTCTCCTGTTAGGGGGTCCATGGTGATAAAACCGTATGGATACGGAATTTGGGAAAACATCCAGCGGGAATTGGACAATAGGTTTAAAGCCACAGGACATAAGAATGCTTATTTTCCCCTATTTATCCCAGAGAGTCTGCTTCAAAAAGAGGTAGACCATGTGGAGGGATTTGCCCCGGAGGTGGCTTGGGTAACCCATGGCGGGGGCGAGGAACTGACGGAACGGTTGGCGGTCCGCCCTACTTCCGAGACCATTATCTGCTCTATGTATGCAAAATGGATTCAATCCTACAGGGATCTTCCGGTTCTATATAATCAATGGTGCAATGTAGTGCGTTGGGAAAAAACAACCAGGCCGTTTTTAAGGACATTGGAATTCCTATGGCAGGAAGGTCATACAGCCCATGCTACAGAGGAAGAAGCCCAAGAGGAAACCATGAAAATGCTAAACGTATATAGGGAGTTTTCAGAGAATGTACTGGCAATCCCCATGGTAGCAGGGAAAAAGACAGAGAAGGAAAAGTTTGCCGGTGCCATGAGTACCTATACCATAGAAGCCTTGATGCAGGACGGCCAGGCCCTTCAGGCTGGAACTTCCCATAACCTGGGCCAACATTTTGCCAAGGTATTTGATATCGGATATTTGGACAGGGACGGGCAGCGCAAGCATGTTTGGCAGACTTCCTGGGGAGTTACCACCAGGCTGATAGGCGCTATAATAATGGTCCATGGTGATGAAAGGGGATTGGTGCTACCACCAAAAGTAGCCCCGATACAGGTTATTATGGTACCCATTGCTTTTCATAAAGAAGGGGTATTGGATAAAGCAGAGGCTATATATGAAGGTTTAAAGGCTGCGGGCTTCAGGGTTGAATTGGATGATAGGGACACACAGAGTGCCGGATGGAAATTCAACGAATGGGAAATGAAGGGTGTGCCCATTCGTTTGGAAATCGGGCCCAGGGATGTGGAAAAGAATCAAGTCGTCCTGGTTCGGAGGGACAATCATGAGAAAACCTTTGTACCCGTAGAAGAGCTTACGGACACGATTCACAATATGCTAGAGGAAATCCATAAGGGACTGTATGACAAGGCTCTTACCATGAGGGAGGAGAATACCCACGTTGCCCATGACATGGATGAGTTCAAGGATATCGTAGAAACCCGAAAGGGATTTATAAAGGCCATGTGGTGCGGAGATGTTGGCTGTGAGGATCGGATAAAGGATGAGTTTAGCTTGACAGCCAGGTGTATACCTTTTGAGCAGGAGAAACTGGCTGATCATTGCATCTGTTGCGGTGAGGAAGCCAAGCATATGGTATATTTCGCCAGGGCCTATTGATAGAATATAGCAATAAAATACCCCTTTACAAATATACCTCCATAGGTTATAATATCATTTGGTGACAGAAATGGACATAATCTATGGGGGTATAGCTCAGTTGGGAGAGCGCTTGACTGGCAGTCAAGAGGTCAGGGGTTCAAGTCCCCTTATCTCCACCAAACAAACCGCTTGAAATCATTACTGATGATCTTCAAGCGGTTTTATTATTCCTAATTGTGAAGTATATCCGTATATAAAATATAAAAGTGACAAACAAGGAACATCCTCATTTGTCACCTGTCACACTTGCCACTTATTTGTTACAGTCACCTATAATTAAGAAATGTTTCTTGTACACCGATATTTTTTAATGCCCATTGTTCGTATTTTAGATAACTCTTAAAATAAAACCCCAGCGCCGATGGTTCAGTATACAATATGGCTAAACATATGACTAAGATAGCGATTGTGAATCCATTATATGCCTTTTTTCTATTAATGATTCTTGAATAATAAAGAACCTTATCTTGAAAGGTTTTGATAATGATCAGAATCGAAGAAAAGGCGTCTCCTATCTTATGCTCCAATATTGAAGGATCAACACCTTTTTTTCTCTTATATATGGTAATCTCCGCCTGTACTGTCAGTATAATGGTGAAAACGAGATTAAATATTCTTAAAATCAAATTGTTTAAATGGGGCATAATTCCCGGAAGTATTCTATAGATACTCATAATAATTAGATGAAAAAGGATACCGAAACATACCAGGTAGGTCATCTTTTGGCCTAAATAGGCATAACTAAATGTAAGTATTTCTCCCAAAAAGTTTTGTATTACGTTCATTGCTGCATCCACCCCAAAAAAGTTAATCTTCGTCCAACATACTTAAATCCACTTTGGGTAATTGATGGGGTTTAGAATCCCCGGATATTAACTGTTCTGCGCCTAATTTTTTTGATCCAAATTGATTTATAATTGAGTGGAAGGCTTCATCCCTGTCCACTAAATTCATTTCTGTAGCCGTTTTCATAAATTCCAACATTTCGGCGCGTTTTTCCCTGTTTTCTCTCATGATTTGCTCAATTAATGCGTTTAGACGGTCTAATAGTCCTTCATGACGAAGTAGTATCAGGCGCATTCCGTTTAAATCACCATTTCTCCAATATGCCAAAGCTTCCTCCATAGCTTGTCTTTCCTCTTTATCGCGTAATTTTTTTAGATCCTGCTCCTTCTCTTCCCGGATCCTCTCCAGTTCATAGTCAGTCTCTATAGTCGAGGTTTCGGTTTGTAAACGGATTTGGTTTTTCAACTGTAGAAGTTCTGCTTCCCTTTCCAACCTTAGACGCTCTAATTCTTCTTCACTTAGTTGTACATCAATGTCCATATACTTTAAGGTAACTCCATACTCTTGAAGTTGATTGGAGAACTCCTGGTATAGCTCTGGAGAGTTTAGTTCTTCCTTAAATATTTCCCTTTCATTGATGCTGTATTGCGTGGCGATTTTTCTGATCCTCTTATGTACAACCTGTTGGAAAAGCGTACCTAGATCGTCGATCCCATTTTTGATTATAGCAACAGGATCGCTTATTCCAATTTTAGCTTCCAAATCCACACCGAACATATCTACAATGGAACTGCTTGGATATTCATTATTTATGGACAGGATTTTATCTTGTATATCCACTATGTAGTACTCCAAGAACTTATTTGAAGCTAGCTCACCACGGGTCAATGGATTGCTCTCGGTCGTAACTACATATAAATCTCGCTCACCTCTGTAAACGATAGCAGTACCAGGGGTGGTAATAGGCTTTTTCGAAAATAGACTGAGACGTTTGAAAGGTCTCTTTTCCAGTATGGGTTTTAAATTGTTAGTCATTCTAATCCTCCTTTTTTAACCTTAGACTATTAAATTATCATAATTAACTTATCCCGCTAGTTGGGTTAATGAAACTTCTTAATATGATAGGTTTTTATATGGGATAAGCCCTAATTTTTCAAAATCGATGCCGAAATGAACATTATGACCATCATATGAATTATTAACTAGCCCAATGCGTTGTTCAATATATAAAGTATTGCAGGGTGTCCGCAGCTATTTTGTTTCCTGGTTCCTTTGCCTGTGCTAGTTCTTGAATAAGCTTAAATAATCTCATTTTATTGTAGGGATCACTGATGTTGTAAACACCTAGAATAAGCCTTATTAGAATCATTTTTATTTCTTCGTTTTTTTCAGCTTGTATAAACCAGGATTTCAAAGTATCCTTTGTCTTAATTCGGGTATGCACATTTTTCAGGGCATATACAATCAAGGGTGTAAGATAATCTTGTCTTAGCTGACTACTTTTCATTGCATCCATAATTACCCATATCCTCTCTGATTGGTCACCGGCATTAATGGAAATGCTGCATAGATCTAAAAAGACATCTATACCCTGTGCTTGTTTCCTATGTTCTTCCGCATCTTGTATCCATAAAAGCAAGGTATGTAATACATATCTATAAAAACGATTATCAAAATAACCATACCGAAATAGCTTCTGTAATGAAATACTGATAGTCCTGTAGAGATTCAAATGGGAGCAGGTTAACATATAATATAAATCTTTTACAGCACTTTTTGGGTAGTTTATCCCCAAAGTATTTCCATAGGCAAAAGCAGCTATCCACCCCAAATAGCGATTATTGCCCAGACTAGCCCAGTGGTGAATCAGGCTATGAATTTTTTCTACTACATCCTTATCCCTGGAAAGAATATCTAAAACTCCGGCTACCATTAGACGGAGGTAATAATCCCTGGAGACTGCCCATTCTTGTATGAATTCATCCTTAATAATTTCAAAATCATTCTTTGCCATATAGGCTACAATGGCAGGGATTTTATCCCCAAGTTTCCTTCGATTATTTGATAAATAGCTCTTTAGCCAAACAATTAAGGGTTTGTACAAGTTGTGAGCCTGAAATTGTATATATTCAAGTATAGCGCCAGGATACTCTTCATTCTTAAAAGCAATACACTCCTCGGTGATCATCCCATATTCGGTGTTTCTGCTACTTAAAAAGGATTTCGCTCTGATTTTATCCAGAATTTGCTCTTTTGTTTTGCTTAAGTCTAGCCCTCCTGTTGCAATAATATCGGGATAATACTCAAGCATGAAATTTTTTAAGTGATTAGCGGCTTCTATAACAAGGCTGTATCCTGACTTATTGAACAAGGCCAAAGCAATGAATAGACAAGTATCATCCAAGGTATGCTGTTCCTGGAACCACTTTTTTATCTGCAGCTGAACCCCCGATGGAAAGTAATCCTCTATGTGATACCAATCCTTATATGTAGTAGCCTTTTTAATAATATAATCTATCTCATATGGGTATAGGAGGTTATGGTAGGTAAATCTCCTAAAATCCGGGTTATCAATAATATCTTTAATTGTTTCGAATTCCTGTTGTGTTCTTGCTTGATACCATATATTATTGATAAGCATTCCAAATCTATCTTTAGGCATAGGGCAAGGGACACAATAAGCATCCAATAACCCCTCGCTTATATCATTATCCGACGTTGTAAATACGAGATACGAATTCATACCCTTCATTCGATATGCAAGCTCCTCTATTATAGGGCTGTCCACTGAAAAGGAATAATTTTGTAATATGTATCCCGTATTAGGGGAGAAATCTAAATAATTTAATAGGCCAGGCTCAGGTACAATATCGGAAACGCAAATCTCTACAATTTGTTCAACTCCAACATTCTGCAATAGGTGTATTGCAGATGTGAAGCGTCCCGATTTCTTATTACTCTTCAGTATCAGTAAATGATGGCTATAAAGGACGGACTTGGCGTCTTCGTAATAGGGCATATTAATATAGATATTCACAACCTTTTCGATTTCGGCATAGGAGATTTTATTTAACTTTATTTCATTGGTGATGTTTACCTGGGCCAGCTTCTGATACTTTTCCAAGATTGGGAAGTTCTTTAATAAGATGTCATGTTGTACAGTATCTTCCAAGTTAGGTGAAAGTATTATATCCCTGTCTATTACACGGTCTACCTCATCCGCATTATCTACATCATCTATATCTAAATCTAAGATTTCTTTCTGTAACAATTCGATACTTTCAAGGTTGTATACCTCTGAATAGTCTTGTATCCTTCCCTCTATAGATTGGCTAAATCCATGTTTTCCTTGGTATTTTTCCATATACCAGATAGTTATATCTGCGATGGTGTCCAAGACCAACCATGCATCCTTTGCGTTAATTAACGTATCCTCCTTTTTCGGGTGTGGGCCCATATTTCCAAAGTTTTTTACTAAAAACATACGACTACACATGCGTTCATCTATTATGCTTTGGAATTCCTTGTCCATAAGAATATCGCCTAAGGATTTTCGCCCACCCTTTTTCCCCAAGGGTTCCCCCTTTAACTCTATCCTATATAACTGGTAAACTATCATCTCCAGTACAATTCGGGCCTTGGTTAGAGTATTCTTTGGATCGTCAAATATGGAATTTGCAGCAAGGGTCAGCTCGTTTGTCAAAAAGTCGCAGCTTTTCTCTATCTCCCTACATTTAAGTTTGAGATTTTTCAACTTCTTATAACCTTTCTATTAAAATTGGATATATCGTTCATATGGATATGGAATAGTAAAAGCCGTATTAATATGGTATCTGTCTTGCAAGCCTCAGTAACAGACGTCCACATTGTTCATCGTCCAGGTTTTCGGAGATATTAACCTGTTCCCAGTACCTGAAATATTCTTTCATTTCCGACGGCAATCTTTCTTCCATAAATCTCGCATAAGTCCTTTTCAGGCTCTGCATTTGGCGGTTTGCCTCCTTTGAATTGCCAAACCGGTAAAGCATGGCCACCTTTTCTGCTAAAATACCCAATCCAATGGAATAAAGGGTCAGGTTGTGACGATTTTCAAGGCATATTTCAAAGGCCTTATCGTACTTTTCTAAAGCAGCTTTTTCACTTCCCAAATGTATTAGAGTCCGACCCAAATTCCTGTAGATGATTTGGAAGGGATGTTGTTTAGCTTCTGTTAATAAAATAGGATGCTTCTCCAGTTGTGCTTTTGTCCAGGCGTTATACAAGGAACTTGCCAAATCATTTTTACCGTGAAGGGCAGTCTCTGCCATTATATTGGTGAAATGCATAGCTCCAAAGGAAAAATCCGATGTATTAGAATCATATATGCTGGCAGCTAAATCATTCAAGAATTTATCCATATCCGCCGTGTTACCTAATATATCAAAGGACTTACCCAGCCAGAGCAGGGCTTCCTTGTAGTTTTCCGCTTCATTTTCAATCTGACACCTATATTGGTATTGCCTTTTTTTATCGCTGTCGGCGGTAAACTCTTTGATGGCGAGATCCGAATCTGCCCTTGCCTTCTCCAGGTTTTTAGGATCGGTTCTACCCAAAAAAGTATATGCCTGGAGGCGTGTACCCATCACCTTACCCTTAGCATTGGATTGGACACTATCGCATATTTCATTTAGCCCATCTGCTAGCTCAAAAAGCCCGAGGGTCTCATCCAGTAGATTTTCTAGCCTGTTCATAGCTGAAATTACACCTTGATAATCATATATATTCATTAGATGGATACCCTTGCGGATGCTGTAATCAAAATAATAGCTCACACGATTCCACATCTCATCTATCTCTAAGAGGGCCTTTTGACATTTGTCTATGATTTCACCGGCGCCTATGATATCCCCCTGATGTGTTGCTACAGTCAGCATAAGAAAATAGATATCAAAGGCAAAGGTGTCAACTCCTATATTTCTAATCCTCATTTCAGGTAGTACGTCCTCTTCGATTCGCATCAAAATCCTTTTAGAGCGGGATAAATCCCTGTCTATACTTATTAATGTCTTGACTTTATTGGTAATATCC
This sequence comes from Firmicutes bacterium UBA3941, assembly GCA_002385665.1. GTDB lineage: Bacteria > Bacillota > Clostridia > Caldicoprobacterales > UBA3941 > UBA3941. The sequence continues at coordinate 9,520 of DGDX01000030.1, read as the reverse complement.
AGCAGTTGAATCTTCCGGGTCTCGTAATTGTAGGATTTTAAATGATTGAAGATTGTATCGAAAAAACGATCTTTAAATCGTATATATTCATCGGATGTAATGATTTCAAACAGGGCTTTGCCCAGATCCCCTTCTATTATGGCATCTTTTATAGATGATAGAGTGGAATGCTCAATAACGGAAAATATATATTTAGGCTGGTACAGTTGGGCCAGTTGTGACTTTTGTTCACTGTTAAACTTTCTGGAAGCTTTGCGGAACCAGGAATGACATACCACATCCCCTAACATCAATCGGAAATCCCTATTTGCAGAACCCCGACGGAAGGTCCAACTAAAATGCTCCTTCTTTAAGGATTTTCGGGCCGTTATCAGGCTAATTTTTTCCTCCAGCCTTTTAGTGTACTCCCTATCAGTAATTAGAAAATCTCTGCTATCTTTTGCCATGCTCCTTCTATTGGCGGCATAAATATCAATATGTACATCTTGATATTCAGTCATCAATTGCTGAAAAAGCTGCATTACACCTTCAGCCAGAATATTTAAATAGGTAGTGTCCCCATCTACAATTTCAAGCCTTTCCTTATTCTCAAAAATAACCAGAGAGGCCCCGCTGTCCACTATTTTCTGCAATACAGGTAGGGCTTTTTCACCATACTCTGAACCCCTTATCTCCGTACTATGTATGGGCTTACCATCCAAAATCCTCTGTGCCTTTCTTTCATCGAGTGTATTTTGTGGAACCAAAACACCGCCTACCAGGGAGGGGGAATCCTTGCCAAGGCTGTCTCTTTCAAAATCTCCGCTTTCATCCAACCATAGTTCAAATTTGCTCATATGCTCCTCCTTTGGCCATTATGACAACGGATGAAATTGCTATGGCTATTGCACAAAATATGGAATCACTATCCAATAGAATCAAACTCAAAGTAATATATTCGATAATATTCGGCAAAATCCTTCAAATCACATGAAGTTAGGATGGGTCAAGGGGGGACGTTCCTATTTGTTATTAAAAAGAGTATGTCCATATATGTCATTTCAGTAAATTGACAAAGAAGAACTATCGTGGTATTATCAATAAAAAATCTGTATGAAGCAGATTAGTGTATCACTGGGAACTAACATATAAATAGTTTGCTATAGCAGGTATATTTCAACATGATCATATAATAGAAACATGAAGTTTCAGGTAGGTCAGAAGGCTCGTCATTTGGGGATGCTTTCTTTTTTTGTGTTTATTAATAGGTTTAGGCGTCTATACAGTATTTTTACTGATTTTGCAGTTTTCTTAATGGGGGAGGGGCATAATGAAAAAACTAAGTGCAGTTATCTTGACAATAGCATTGTTTATAGCGGTCCTATCCGGCTGTAGTGGAAATATGGAAAACAATCAATTCGATCCTTCGATTGGTGATAACAATGACCCGAAAAATGAGGTAATAATAGCTATACAGAGTGAACCGGAAAATGGATTTGACCCTACTACAGGTTGGGGGCACGGCACCACGCCGCTGATTCAAAGTACCTTGGTGGAGTACACTCAGGATATGCGCATAGTAAATGACCTGGCCACCGATTACAACATCAGCGAAGATGGGACTAAATGGGTATTTACTATTCGGGATGATGCCTATTATACCGATGGTGAGCCCGTAAAGGCTTCAGACATAGCTTTTACCTTTAACACAGCAAAAAATAGCCAATCTTCTCTTGACCTTACATATATGGTGAGCTGCGAAGCTACAGGTGATTATGAAGTTACCTTTACTCTCAATGCCCCAAATTCTACATTTATCAATACCATTGCGACTACGGGTATAGTACCTGAGCATGCCTATTCGGATAATTACGCCAATGAGCCTATCGGGAGCGGGCCTTGGAAGCTTGTCCAGTGGAATAAGGGGGAACAGGTAATACTGGAAGCCAATGAGGATTATTACGGAAACGTACCGGCAATTAAAAAAGCTGTTCTGGTATTTATGGACGAGGATGCCGCATTTGCTGCAGCCAAGGCTGGACTGGTGGATGTTGCCCTTACCAGTGCAACCCATGCTACTCAGGATATTGACGGTATGCGTATCGAAGCGGTGACAACTCTTGACAATCGTGGATTCACCCTTCCGACAATACCGGCAGGTGCAACCAGTGAAAGCGGATATCCTGCAGGCAACGATGTGACAAGTAATATTTCTATCCGTAAGGCTATAGCCTATTGTATCGATCGGGAGCAGATTGCCAGGGATGCTTTAAATGGTTTTGCCACTCCCGCCTATAGTGAAAATGATGGTATGCCCTGGAATAATCCGGACGTTAAGATTGAAACCGATATAGAAAAAGCAAAGAAACTTTTGGCTGAGGATGGATGGGAGGATGTTGATGGAGACGGCTTTGTCGAAAAGAACGGCCTGAAGGCAGAATTCAAATGCATCTATCCAAGTGGGGACTCTGTACGTCAGGCCATAGCCATGGCGGCGGCTGAACAGGTAAAGAAAATTGGGATCAACATAATTGTTGAGGGTTTAAGTTGGGATGAGATATCCAAGCGGATGTTCAGCGATGCCGTACTTATGGGTTGGGGTTCCACCAATCCCTACACCAGCTACTTGCTCTTTCATTCAAAAAACAAGCTGAGGGATGATTACTACAACCCCGAAGGCTTTGATAACGCCACAGTTGATGGATACTTAGATGCTGCATTGCATGCCGCCACAAGGGAAGAAGCTTATGAAAATTGGAAACTTGCACAGTGGGACGGCATAACAGGAACTTCCATGCGGGGAGAATGTCCCTGGGTGTGGCTTGTAAATATTCAGCATATCTATTATGTTGCAGATGGCCTGGATATTGGTGATCAGCAGCTTCATGCACACGGTGCAAGCTGGACCCTGGTACAAAACTTACGTGATTGGAGATGGAAATGAAGGGGAAAAGGCTAATCAATATCAGCAAAGTCATTGGCAAATACCTTTTCCGGGTTATGACCCTGCTCCTTGCTACATCTATTGTGGCATTTGTACTGGTCAGCCTCTCGCCGATAGATCCGGTGCAGCAATATGTAATGGGGGCCGGGGCTGTGAGCATGGAACAGCGGGAGACTATTTCGGAATATTGGGGGTTGAACGCTCCACCTACAGAGAGATACCTGAACTGGTTGTCAGCAATTCTGCGCGGCGATATGGGAGTATCCCTACTCTACCGCCAACCGGTAGCCCGCATTATCTCCGAGAGATTTATTAACACCTTTGCTCTGATGATGACATCCTGGATACTATCGGGAATAATTGGCTTCGTCCTTGGCTGTGTTATGGGAATATGTCAGGGGAAATGGGTGGATAGCATCATAAAGCGTATCTGCCTTGTGCTCTGTTCTGTACCCACCTTCTGGCTGGGTCTGGTGTTCCTTTTGATATTTTCCGTCTGGCTTGGTTGGTTTCCCATTGGTTTTTCAAGCCCTATCGGAATTGCAGATACTGATGTGTCCATCTGGCAACGGCTTTATCATCTTGTATTACCGGCCCTTACACTGAGCTTTATTTCCTTTGCCAACGTAGCCTTGCACACCCGTCAAAAGCTGATAGATGTATTGGAGAGCGATTATGTCTTGTTTGCTCGGGCCAGGGGCAATGATACCTGGACAATCATGAAGCGTCACGGCTTTAGGAACATATTACTACCTGCCATTACCTTACAGTTTGCCTCCTTTGCAGAGCTCTTTGGTGGCAGCGTCCTTGCTGAAAATGTATTTTCATATCCGGGACTTGGCTCGGCAGTCTCTGCCGCCGGGCTGAACTCGGATGTACCGCTTTTATTGGGGATAACCCTATTTAGTACTCTTTTTGTTTTTTTAGGCAATTTTATTGCCAATATCATCTATGGCGTGGTGGATCCACGTATAGGAGAGGAGCGACCCCATGGACAAGCAATTGGCGATTAAAACCTCGGGACAAATGTTTAGTTTTAATCGTCGAGTTAAAACAGTGATAATATCTGTTATTTTACTTGGCATTATCATAGGCGTTTTTATAGCGGGTTTTTTTATCGGCGATGATGCAATGAGCGTAGATTTTTCCCGCAAGGGGCTTAAGCCTTCCTGGGAATATCCCTTCGGCACCGACTGGCTGGGTAGAAACATGTTGCTTCGGACTGTCAAAGGCTTATCCATTTCTATTATGGTAGGAACCATTGCGTCGGCAGTTAGTGCTGTCCTCGCTACCATCATCGGAGTCGCAGCTGCTATCGGTAACAGATGGGTGGACAACGTTATAGTCTGGTTAATTGATCTTATGATGGGCGTACCTCACCTTGTGCTGCTCATTCTCATTTCATTTGCATGCGGACGTGGCCTTACAGGTCTCTTAACAGGTATAGCGGTCACCCATTGGACCAGTCTTGCCAGGTTGGTACGGGCTGAGGTTCTTCAAATTCGAAGTCAGCAATACATTACAATATCCCGTCGCCTGGGTAAGTCCTTGGGTTGGATTTTGCTACACCATATTCTACCCCATGTCCTGCCGCAATTTGTTGTAGGACTGGTATTGCTCTTTCCACATGCCATACTACACGAATCTTCCCTGTCGTTTTTAGGTTACGGCTTGCCACCGGAACAGCCCGCTATCGGGATTATACTTGCTGAGAGCATGAAGTATCTCACCGGGGGCATGTGGTGGCTGGCATTCTTTCCCGGCATCACCCTGGTCTTAATCGTGATCTTATTTGATAAGTTGGGCGAGAATTTGAAAATGCTCCTTGACCCATATAGTGCACATGAATAGGAGGAGATCTTATGTGCCATAGCAACCTGCCCTTGCTTGAAGTGGATAACCTTTCGGTATCTTTCAGGATGTATGACAGGGCATTTGGACAGAGGGATTTAAAGGTTATACAAGATCTGGCGATAACAGTAAATAGCGGGGAGATTTTGGCCGTTGTAGGTTCCTCCGGCAGTGGAAAAAGCCTGTTGGCCCACGCTGTGCTGGGCCTGCTGCCGCAAAATGCTACAGTTAGCGGAAGGATGTTCTATAAGGGAAAGCCACTCGATGAACAGAATCAAAGGAAGCTTAGAGGGAGCGAAATAGCGCTTATACCCCAGTCCGTAACTTATTTAGATCCACTGATGCAGGTAGGTAAACAGGCCCGGGGGACTGACAAAAGCCCAGAACGTATGAGAAGGCAAAGAAAAGTTTTCCAACGACTCAATTTGACAAGGCAGGCAGAAAAGCTATACCCCTTTCAGCTTTCAGGAGGTATGGCGCGGCGTGTGCTCTTTTCAACGGCCATAATCACTGATGCCGAGCTGGTAATTGCCGATGAGCCGACTCCCGGCATGCACCTGGATCAGGCGCTTGAAGCGCTGTCAATCCTGAGGGAGCTTGCCGATATAGGAAAGGGTATAATACTTATTACCCACGATATAGATCTTGCTTTGCAGTTTGCCGATAAAATCGCTGTCTTCTATGCAGGTACAACGGTGGAGGAATCACCTGTAGCTGATTTTATAAAGGGGCCGGGTGCACTTCGCCACCCTTATACTAAAGCCTTGTGGCATGCGCTTCCACAGAATGATTTCATACCCATAGACGGTTTCCAGCCATATGCGGGGAATCTGCCGGATGGTTGCCTTTTTGCGCCGAGATGCCCATTGAAAACTCCTGAATGCGAAGCAGGAAACCCACACATGAGAAAACTGCGGGGCGGAAAGGTAAGGTGTGTACATGCAACTTGAAGCGAATAATATCTACTTTAGATACACGGCCAAGACCCCCTTTATCTTGCAGGATGTATCCTTTTCAGTGAGAGAGGGGGAACGTGTAGGTGTGGTGTCACCCAGTGGCTACGGAAAAACCACCTTTGTAAAGATTCTGGCCGGCCATGAACAGCCTACAAAAGGGCAGGTGCTTCTGGACGGGAAACCCCTTGCCCCAAAAGGGGCTTTGCCGGTACAGCTTATCTCTCAGCACCCGGAAAATGCTGTTAATCCGCGTTGGAAAATGCAAAAGGTTTTGGAAGAGGCTGGACAGCTGCGTCCTGAAGTTCTGACAGCTATGGGAATCGAACCTGAATGGCTAACCCGTTATCCACGGGAGCTTTCAGGCGGGGAGTTACAGCGATTTTGTGTAGCTCGTGCCCTTTGCGCCGATACCAGGTTTTTGATTGCCGATGAGATAAGCACTATGCTTGATGCTATTACCCAGGCACAGATATGGCGTTATTTGCTTTCAGAGGTTGACCGGCGGGGAATTGGCCTGGTGGTTGTTACTCATAATCCGGCTCTTGCAGGGCGAATATGTACCCGTGTTGTAGATCTGCGAGATATAAACCATATTGAACGGGAACAGGAGAAATATATGACATAATATAGAATTTACGTTATATGCCATATGATTTTATAAGGATTAAGCCGTTTTTCTATCGTGTTGCTATTACAGTATATTTATGCTAACGCGTTGTGCCAGTCAATCATATGCCGGTAATGGCTATTTACCACTCTGTAACAATGAGGCCATCCGCTTAACAATAGCTCATTACCTAAGAATATGAACTAGCAGAAGAGGTTAGTTAGATAACAGGGTAAATATGTGTATGTTATATTGAAAGGAGTGTTATGATTTGAGTTTTGAAAAAGAATTTCCTGCCGTACCAAAAGCCCTTGTGGATATACTAAAAAGGATTCCAAAAGCTGCTCTGGGATTTTCGGGTGGAGTGGATTCCAGCTATTTATTGTATGCCGCCAAAACCTGCGGTGTAGATATACGTGGTTACTACGCAAAATCCCAGTTCCAGCCCCAATTTGAGCTGGATGATGCAAAGAAAGTTGCAAAGCAGGTAGGTGCCGATATAAAAGTAATTACTATTGATGCACTTTCAAACAAAGCGGTAAAAGAAAACCCCGCCGATCGGTGCTATCATTGTAAAAGGGTGATTTTTTCCAGGATACTTGAAGAGGCCAAAGCCGACGGCTACGCCTTGCTCATGGATGGTAGTAACGCAAGCGATGATGCCGGTGACAGACCGGGGATGCGGGCGCTTACCGAATTGAAAGTGATCTCTCCCTTGAGAGAGGCGGG
>DGDX01000030.1:0-2310 GCA_002385665.1 Firmicutes bacterium UBA3941 | reverse complement strand
TCTGGATAATGAAATCCTTTATAAGGTAGAGCAGGCGGAAAACAAACTATTTGAGATGGGATTTACCGATTTTCGTGCACGGGTACTGGGCAATGCCGCAAAACTTCAACTGCCTAAAGATCAAATATTAAAAGCGGCACAGCAGCACAGCGAACTGGTGGAGGCGCTGTCACCCTGGTTTAGCGATGTGTTGCTGGATTTAAAACCGAGATAAGGGTAAAGGAGAAATGCTTTAATGGACCAAAAAGAAGTACTTGAAATGCTGGACTCTGTCAGTAAAGGCATTATTACGCCTGAGGAAGCTTTGAAGAAGTTGAAAACGGCCCCCTTCGATGATTTGGGCTATGCGATGATAGACAACCATCGGGGTATACGTCAGGGGGTACCGGAAGTGATTTATGGGGCCGGGAAAACCACTGAGCAGATTTGTGGTATTGTATCAAGGATGCTGGAAAACGGCGCAAATGACATCATCATAAGCCGCCTCGCACCTGAGTCTGCTGAAGTTTTAGCAAATCATTGTGACCTTGAATATCATCCAGTTCCCAGGTTTGGTATAGTCAATCGCGATACAGAAAGGAAGAAGGTAGGCTCTATCGTGGTAGCCAGCGGAGGCACAAGCGATATGGCTGTCTGTGAAGAAGCTGCACTTACAGCAGAGGTATTGGGGAATAAGGTTACCCGTCTGTACGATGTGGGTGTAGCCGGTCTCCACCGATTGCTTTCCCGTTTGGATGTACTGACAAGTGCAAGGGTGATTATTGCCGTCGCCGGTATGGAGGGAGCCCTGCCCAGTGTAATCGGAGGCCTTGTCAGCTGTCCTGTAATAGCTGTACCAACCAGTGTCGGCTATGGGGCGAACCTTGGAGGGATTGCTGCACTCCTTTCCATGCTCAATTCCTGCGCATCCGGTGTGTCGGTAGTGAATATTGACAATGGCTTTGGGGCGGGATTTCTCGCAAGCCGTATTAATCAGATGGAGGGTATAAAATGAAAACCATGTATATAGAGTGCAATATGGGGGCGGCCGGTGATATGTTGATGGCTGCGCTCCTGGAGTTACTTCCGAATCCGGACGGCTTTATTAAAAGGATGAATCAGCTGGGGATTCCCGGTGTTACAGTTTCAAGGGAAACATCCGTTAAGTGTGGAATCACCGGTACTCACATAAGAGTAATGGTCCGGGGAAAGGAAGAGGAAAGCCTGGATATTCCCATGGGGCATGGACATCATCACCATGACCATGGTTATCACCATCACGGACATAGCCATGGGGACAAACATGCCCATGAACATATTCACGACGGGCATGACCACCATCACATGGACATGCATCATCACGAACATGTTCACGACGACCATAGACACCATCATGTTCATGACCACCATCATACTCATGACCATGAACACGTCGGAATGGCGGAAATTGAGGACATCGTCAATGATCTGCCCCTGTCTGACAAGGTCAAGGGGGATGTGCTGGCTGTATATGGCTTAATCGCGGAAGCCGAAAGCAAGGCTCATGGCAAGCCGGTGGAAGCCGTTCATTTCCATGAGGTAGGCATGATGGATGCAGTGGCTGACATAGTGGGTGTATGCCTCCTGATGGAGGAGTTGGCCCCGCAAAGGGTAATAGTTTCCCCTATACATGTCGGCAGCGGTCAGGTGAAATGTGCTCATGGCATATTACCGGTACCCGCACCTGCGACGGCATACCTGTTGAAGGGTGTGCCAACCTACGGAGGCAGGATTGAGGGAGAGCTCTGTACTCCTACCGGTGCAGCATTATTGAAATACTTCGCAGATGACTTTGGGGACAGGCCTGTAATGGCTACTGAATCCATCGGTTACGGTATGGGCAAAAAGGACTTCCCTGCGGCCAACTGTGTACGCATTTTCCTGGGAGAGACCAAGGGGCAGGACGCTGATATTATAAAGGTTGAATGCAATCTCGACGATATGACAGGTGAAGAATTGGGTTTTGCCCTGCAAGTCCTAATGAAAAGTGGAGCCTTGGATGCATATATAGTCCCTGTGCAGATGAAAAAAAGTCGCCCCGGCCATATACTGGTATGCCTGTGCAGGTCGGAGGATGAGAAGAAGATAGCAGGCCTTATGCTAAAGCATACCACTACTTTTGGAGTCCGTGTCAGCCGCTATAAGCGTTATACGCTGGATCGTACCATGGAGACGATAGATACAAGTTATGGGCAGGTGTCCGTTAAGATCGGCACCGGATTCGATTTGACAAAAAGTAAAGCCGAGTATGAGGACCTGGCAAGGCTGGCAAGGGAAAATGATATAAGTATC
>DGDX01000013.1 GCA_002385665.1 Firmicutes bacterium UBA3941 | reverse complement strand
TATAAGAGAGCTGTGTTCTTTTTTTTTTTTTCAAGCAGAAGACGCCATACGATATTCGCCTTAGTCTGTGTGCTCGNAGATGTGTATAAGAGATAGGTCATAAGCTGTCCTTCTCCTTCCTAAGCTTTATTAACTCCTTTAGCTTACTAACCGCATTCTCCAAACCGCCTATCTCATCTATTAGACCATTTTCAACTGCCTCCTCTCCTATCAGGACAGTACCCACATCGTTGGCTAGCTCACCGGTTCGAAGCATCAGTTCTTTGAACCTATCTCTTGTTATATTACAATGCCTAATAACAAAATTGACGACCCTTTCTTGCATTTTATTGAAGTAGTCGTATGTCTGTGGAACACCTATTATCACACCAGTCATTCGTATTGGGTGTATTGTCATAGTAGCTGTGGATGCTATAAAAGAGTAATCAGTACATACCGACAGCGGAACTCCAATACTATGGCCACCCCCCAATACCAATGAAACAGAAGGCTTGGACATGGTACTGATAAGCTCAGCTATGGCTAAGCCAGCTTCCACATCTCCACCTACAGTATTCAATATTAATAGAATCCCCTCTATTACTTTACTTTCCTCTATAGCAACCAACTGAGGAATCACATGCTCATATTTTGTAGTTTTATTTTGAGGAGGAAGGACCATATGGCCTTCTATCTGACCGATGATTGTAAGGCAGTGTATGTTTGATGGAGGCTCCGGTATAGCTACGGAGCCGAATTCTTTTAGATTTTCCACTGGAGAATTAGAGCCTTGAGGTTTCTCCTTAGTATTGTTATTATCACCATTTTTTGATATATACATAACACTTTCCCCTATCTACAGCAAATTATTTATGCCCAGAATGTATTATTACCATATTTAACACTGGTCACATATAGTTTTAGGCAAAAGTTAATATTCTTCTTTATTGTATCACTATTACAAAAAAAAAGTCCATTAAGGACTCATTTCTGTCTTATATAATTGGAATTCTTCATGGAGGGCGATTACGGCCTTGGCAGTATCCTCTCCTTTAACCAAACATGATATAGTAGTGTGGGAATCTGCAGTCTGAAGTATTTGGATATTGTTTCTGGTCAATGCCCCCACTATTGTAGACATTACACCCGGTACTCCTCTCATCTTACTGCCTACAGCGGATATCTTACTGCAGTTCTCTATCATGGAATAATCGCATCCAATTTTTTCTATTATATCCTTGGCATCCTGCTTTTTTTCATCATCTATTGTAAATATCATTTTATCAGGGAATATATTAATGATATCAATACTGATATTATTGCCAGCTAATTGGGTCAGTAAATGATTATTGAGTATGGGATCATCCTCGTAGATGGTAATCTGTACCCTGCCAGTTATATGTGCAATTCCAGTAACAACGCGTTTGGAAATTTTTTTATCCAAACCAAAGGACCTCTCCTGTCCTAAAGATATTAAGGTGCCGGGAGTGCATTTGCAGGTACTCTTAATAAAAACTGGAATATTGCCCCTTATAGCATATTCAATAGCACGTGGATGAATAACCTTTGCACCTTTACTAGCCAGTTCTAGAATATCTGAATAACTTATTTGCGATAAAACGCTGGCATTTGGAACAATTTTGGGATCAGCGGTCATTATGCCATCTACATCTGAATAGATCTCTACAGAAAAAGCCCCAATCGCCTCACCTAATGCAACTGCCGTAATATCACTGCCGCCCCTTCCCAAGGTAGTTATATCACCTTGTTCTGTTATCCCTTGAAAACCAGCCACAACAGGAATTCTACCACTCTCAATGGATTCTATGATTCTGGTGGGCTTAATTTCCAAGATATCAGCTTGGGAAAAATTCTGATCTGTCAAAATTCCAGCCTGTCCTCCTGTAAATGCTCTAGCCTCATAACCCCTGCTTTTTAGGGTATTAGTAAATATAACGGCAGAGATTATCTCCCCGCAAGACATAAGCAAATCCATTTCCCTGGGATGTATGTCCTTGCAAATATCCATATTCATATTAATCAATGTATCGGTAGCATAGGGATCACCTTTTCTACCTATCGCAGAAACCACAACTACCGGTTGGAATCCGCCTCTTTTGGCGTTAATTACTTTTTGCACTGCCCTCTCAAGTATCTCGGGAGTGGATAGCGAAGTACCACCAAATTTTTGAACAACTATTTTCATGTTATTCCTCCGATCTATAATAGACTGCGAATCGAGCTGTTTTCACCTATAGAGAAGATTCGGCTTCATTTATGGATGAAGCCGTTAAATACCAGTTATTCTCAATTCTATAACGCTTATCAATTGATATCTTATTATAACTAATTCCCAGTAGACACAGCCCGCCGACCTCAGTCACAGAAATGATCACGGGGATAGGCTAATATGATTTCTGGGATAAACAAACTATCACATTAATAATATAGCCAAATAAGATAAAAATCAATAAAGTTTGTGCGATAGTAAACTCTTAATTTATGAGCCATTTAACTAAACTAGTAGTGGCTGTATCTGCTTGCCTTCCATAGCCCACTCTATTGTCGGTAAAAGCCTGTCAAGCTTAGCGACCAGAGATTTGGATTTTTTTATCGGATCATCTTGCCCAAATGGTACAAAGTAAACATTTTTCATATTTAGAAGTTTTCCAAGATTTTTAGCATTAACACCTAAACCGTCGTTGGTAGATATAGCTATGACTATTGGCCTTTGATTTCTTAGGTGTGCCTTGCATGCCATGGTAACCGCACCATCGGTAATTCCATTAGCTAATTTACTCATGGTATTGCCAGTACAAGGTGCAACAACTACTACATCCATTGTCTTCATAGGACCTATAGGCTCAGCCTCTTTAACACTATTTATTATTTTCTTGCCCGTAATACCCTCTATGACAGACCTAAACTCCTTAGCGGGGTAGAATCTGGTATCCCAATGATAAGCTGCATCTGACAGAATAGGAGTTACATCTGCCCCTTGGGCTACTAATTTCTTAATTTCCGGTATGACCAGATCAAACGTACAAAAGGATCCACATATACAAAAACCAACCCTTAATCCCCTAAAATCCACATCAACACCTCCATTCAAATCTATGTCATCCTCTCTTGGAGGCTATCCATCATTACTTTAATAATTATTTCAGCAGCAGTTTTAGGTGCTACTTTACCTGGCAGACCCAAATCTAAACTAGCTTTTAGATTCAGTTCCCTGGCTGCGTTAAAATCAACACCGCCCGGATATGATGATAGATCAATAATAACGGCTCTTTTATCTACCCTTAGCAATTTTTTTCTGTCCATAATTAAATGGGGTATGGTATTAAATATGATATTTTGCGAAGGCAGGATATCTTCCAGATCCTTGAGATGGACTGCTGTATATCCGTTTTCTATAATCCATGCTAGATCGTCTCTTCTACGCGCTACTACAGTCACTTTGGCACCTATGCCTTTAAGCATTCTAGACAAGGACTTACCTATTCTTCCGTAGCCTAAAACTAAGATGTTTGATCCATGGATGGTAAAGTCTGTTTCATCCATAGCTCTCCAAATGGCCCCTTCCGCCGTCGGTATTGAGTTTAATACAGCAAAAGCTTCTTCATTGGTCAAGTCCAAATAATCAATTCCTTTTTCCTTTGCCAGATCTTTAAATGTTCTATCCGGTTTTCCAAGAACTACTAGGGGCTTATATTTTTCAATAAATTTCATTACTTCTCCTAGTGTAATCTTCTGATCAGATTCCTTAATATTTATATTGCCCTTTCCATCCTGATAGGGTATAGGCAATAATAGTACATGGCAATTGAACAGTTCCTCATGTATTCTCCTAAATAGGGTTGCCCTGCCATCGAGCAAATTATCAAAACCAAAAACCTTGACCCTATGCCCCATATCCAGAAGCAAATATATGGATTCAAGCTGCCGCCTATCACCACCGATGACCGTGAAGGTTAATTTTTTATCCATTTTAATCCTCCTGATAATCCTCGCCTCAATACTGAATTTTTAATAAATCATCTTGTATAAATTTGGTACATACCATTGCAAATATGATGTATTGCCGCATAATTGGGTTATTATTGTTAAACTTTTTTAATATCATATTATGAGGTAAAAGTGTGTTAAGTGCAAAAAAACAGGAGGTAATCCACCTCCTGTTAGGGTAATCATATATAGCATATTGTAACTGGACTTAGAATAAATTACTAAGAGTCTCAGTTGGATCCTCCCTGGAGACCACAGCGATAGCTGTACTCTCCGATAAAAACATCTTATCCACTATCTCATATATACTGTCCATGGAAACATTGTCTATTCTTAATAGAACCTCATCAGGTGTCATAGTCCTACCCAATAGAAGTTGACTTCTACCTATAGCGGTCATCCGACTATTGGTACTTTCAAGACCCAGTATATAATTACCCTTTAATTGCTCCCGTGCCATAGAAAGTTCCTCATGGGTTATATCTCTATTCTTGATATTTCTTATTTCCTGTAAAATAAGGGACATGGCTTGTTCAATCTGACTTGGTCTCAAACCTGCATAAATAGTAAATAGTCCTCCATGGACATAACTAGATGGAAATGAAAATACGGAATAGGCTAACCCGTACTCTTCCCTAACTTTTTGGAAAAGTCTGGAGCTCATACCTCCACCAAATATATTATTAAAAACCATCAAGGCATATAAATTTTCATCACCCAAAACAACACCGGGATAACCGATACATAAATGGGTCTGTTCAATATCCCTATATTTATAGAATATACCTTTACCTGGAGTAAATAACGGTGGCTCATTATAATTATGTTTTAACTCCATCCAATTCCCAAAATATTTATCCAGAAGCTGGTATAGCAATTCCTCATTATAATTGCCAGCGATGGATATCACCAGATTCTGTGGTACATAGAAACGTTTAAAATAATTTATTATCTTTTCTCTAGTAAAGCCTTCAATATTCTTGCGTGTTCCTAAGATTGGAAAACCCAAAGGATGTGACTTAAAAAAATTAGCTGAAAGCAATTCATGGACAACATCATCCGGTGAATCTTCGTACATAGAGATTTCCTCCAGTACTACACCCTTTTCCTTTTCAATCTCTTGTTCAAGAAAAGTGGAATTAAAGACCATATCACTGAGGAGCTCCAAAGCCAATTCCAGGTGTTCATCCAACACCTTAGAATAGAAACATGTACATTCCTTGGCCGTAAAGGCATTTAATTGCCCACCTACAGCATCTAGAGTTTGAGCTATATCCTTAGCTGAACGCTTTTCTGTACCCTTAAACAACATATGTTCGATGAAATGTGATAGTCCATTTTGGCTTTCGGCCTCGTAAATAGAACCTGATCTAAACCATAATCCAATGGATACAGATCTGAAATGGGGGATCTTCTCCATTACTACCTCTATTCCATTGCCTAATTTTTTTCTTTTGTACATCTAACCATTGTCCTCCGTGTAATGTAGGTTTCTTTGTCTTCTACCTGGCGTATTCATCTGAAAGCAAAAGTTATAGATCTCTACTATTCGTTTATTTATGGTTCATGCCTAAATCAATTTTGCATTATATTCAAAGGGTTGCAGCTAAAGTCAATATTTAGCTAGCCACCCTTTCAATAGCTTGTTTAGTTTATGAATGTTATCTGGTAATAAGATATACGAGAAAAAACATAAACTTGTAAAAGTTTATGTTTTAACTCTAGTCCCTACGTCGATTTTTCCTAAAGGATCGGTCTTTACCTCTATCCTGTCTTTGATTTGTGGATTGATCTTTGCTTTTTTCTGGAGGAGGTAAAACATCCTTTCTGGACAGATTAATTCTGCCCTGTTCATCAATATCGGTAACCTTAACCGTTATATGATCTCCAACCTTAACAACGTCTTCTACTTTTCCAACCCGCTCATGTGCTAGCTTGGAAATATGGACTAAGCCTTCCTTCCCAGGTAGAATCTCTACAAAAGCACCAAAATTCATTATTCGCATTACTTTACCATTGTAAATTTCTCCAACTTCAGCTTCTTTGGTAATGTCTTCGATCATCTTAAGAGCCTTTTTGGCATCTTCTTGATTCGGTGAATATATAAATACATGACCATCATCTTCAATGTCTATCTTGACCCCAGTTTCTGCAATGATACCATTGATGACCTTGCCACCAGGACCAATTACATCCCTAATCTTATCCGGGTCTATCGTTGTAGTAATAATTTTCGGGGCATATGGAGATAGTTCCTTTCTGGGTTCTGCTATGCAATCCAGCATTTTTTGCATTATGAACATGCGGCCTTCTTTAGCTGCTTCCAAGGCTTTACTCAAAATCTCTCTGTCTATTCCTTTAATCTTAATATCCATCTGTATGGCAGTTATTCCTTTTGATGTACCCGCCACCTTAAAATCCATATCCCCTAAGAAATCTTCTATTCCCTGTATATCCGACAATATTGCTACTCGACCTGTCTCGTCGTCCTTAATAAGCCCCATTGCTATTCCTGAAACTGGAGCTTTTATTGGAACCCCGGCATCCATTAGCGCCAAAGTGCTCCCGCAAACACTTCCCATAGAGGACGAACCATTTGAACTCATTACTTCTGAGACTAAACGGATAGCGTAGGGGAATTCTTCCTCATTGGGAATTATAGGTTCCAAGGCTCTTTCGGCCAGAGCTCCATGACCGATCTCCCTTCGTCCCGGTCCTCTCATAGGTCTTGTTTCTCCCACACTGTAAGGGGGGAAGTTGTAGTGATGCATATAACGCTTTGATTCTTCCTCCCAAAGGCCGTCGAGTATCTGCACATCAGCCATGGGCCCCAAAGTACAGACTGTAAGGATATGGGTTTGACCCCTTTTAAAGAATCCAGATCCATGGGTTCTGGGTAATAATCCTGCTTCACAATAAATTGGTCTTATCTCTGAAAGACCTCTACCATCAGGCCTGACACTCTCATTTAGTATCATTCCCCTAACTACTTCTCGCTTAATTTTTTCTAAGATGTCGTCAATAGCCTTTTCCTGTTCAGGGTATTCTTCAGCAAAGTGTTCGTGGATTTCCTTTTCTGTAGTTTCCAGATTGTCCTCCCGTACCTGTTTTTCAACGGCCTTAACAGCTTGTCTTATTTTTTCCGTAGCATATTCTCTAACCTTGGTTTCCAAGTCTAAATCTATTTCTTCTACAGGGAATTCCAGCTTTTCCTTACCTACTTCTTCTACTATTCTTTCTTGGAACTCTACAAGCTGCTTTATATACTCATGTCCAAACATTATAGCTTCCAACATTTGATCTTCAGGTATCTCCTGTGCCTCTGCCTCCACCATCATAACGGCATCCTTAGTACCGGAGACCACTACGCTCATCAAACTTTTCTCTCGTTGGGCGGATATAGGATTAATGACAAACTCACCATCAACCAACCCTACAACAACAGAACCGGTGGGTCCCATAAAGGGCAGATCCGATATTGATAATGCTATTGAAGATCCAAGCATTGCAAATACATCAGGCGGATAATCTGGATCTACTGACAGAGGCATGGCGACTATCTGTACATCATTACGAAAACCATCAGGGAAAAGCGGCCGAATAGGCCTATCTATCAATCTGGAAATTAAAATAGCTTTTTCCGTTGGCCGTCCTTCCCGTTTAATAAACCCACCTGGTATTCTACCTACGGCATAAAGCTTTTCCTCAAAATCTACGCTTAGAGGGAAAAAATCAATTCCCTCCCTGGGCTCTTTTGAACCCGTAGCTGATACAAATACCACTGTATCACCACATCTTACAGTACAAGCTCCATTGGCCTGTTCTCCAAATTTTCCTATCTCTACAGTTATAGTAGCGCCGGCTAAGTCTATAGAGTATTGCTTATATTCCATCAAATAATTCTCCTTTCACAATCTACACTACCGTATGAAACGTTCATTCGTTGCTATAAAACCATAGCCCATAAAATATTAAGACATAACTGTTTATCTTAATTGGCTTATTCAGGGGTAGCTATATTTTAGTCCCTAAGACAAGGAGATATCAAATAATCTATCTGCATAACGGTCTTAATTCTATGTATAGTAAATAACAAGTTACCGTCACAGAGCGTTTGTTATTAGTGTTCCCTATATGGGCCAAAACAACGCTAGATTTGTCATATACTAAACTATTCTTCAGAAACAAAAATCCTCTTAATTAGAATAATGGAGCGGATATTCCGCTCCAAGTATTATTTCCTAAGTCCTAAACGTTCAACAATGCTTCTATAACGTCCGATATCTTTCTTCATCAAATAGTTGAGTAAACCCCTTCTCCTACCAACCATCATTAGCAATCCCCTTCTGGAATGATGATCCTTTTTGTGGATTTTCAGGTGTTCATTAAGATGGTTTATCCTATCAGTCAGAATTGCAATCTGAACCTCAGGGGAACCGGTATCATTTTCATGTAGTTTAAATTCATTTATAATTTGATCCTTTTTAGTTTTATCCATTATTTCACCTCCTAATACTAGATACCCCCATAGTCCTAGTAAAACGCGGGAGGAGCGTTAGACCAAGAATATGGTTGATTAACCTCTAATCCATTGATATATTATCATATTCAGTGCAATTTGTAAACGTAGTTTTTTGCCCATTTGATATCCTTGGATATTTGCTCTTTTAGCTCTTCTATATTTGTGAATTTAATCTCATCACGGATTCGCTTTAAAAATTCGACTTTTATCTTTGCTCCATAGAGATCTCCATTATAGTCCAGAACATGGGTTTCTATAAATAAGCCTTTATTATTGAAGGTTGGATTGATCCCGACATTAGTCATACCCCAATAGGAAGCTACACCTATACTAACCTTGGTTAAATAAATACCATATTTGGGAATTGCCTTTTGGGTATTGAATTCCAGGTTTGCTGTTGGAAAACCTAGATCCTTACCCCGGCCATAACCATGAATGACTTTACCGGAAATAGCATAATGGCTACCCATTATCATGGATACCTTCTCCATCTGGCCCTCCGTCTGGATGAGTTTTCGTATAAAGCTACTACTAATGACCTTTCCTTCCAAGGATAATGGAGGAATTACCACCAATTCAAATCCGTATTTTGGGCTTAGTTTACGTAGTAACTCTATATCCCCACTAGCCATATTTCCAAACTTGAAATCATAACCCACTACAAGGTATTTAAGATTATATTTATTAACAAGCATATCCTCAATGAACTCTTGCGGTGACATGGACGCTAGGATCCTGTCAAAGGGATTGAACACCAGATAGTCAATTCCTAGGCATTTAAATTTTTTCATCCTTTCGGATATGGTCATTATTTTAGGAGGGATATCCTTGGAGGATAGAAATTCTATTGGATTGTTTAAGAAGGTATATACAAGGCTTTTACAACCGGTTGTGCTTCGAATCATTTTTAATTGCCTGATTAACATCTGATGACCGATGTGAATCCCGTCAAAAGTTCCTAAAGCGATAGCCATAGGCTCTTTCAAACTATTTTGTCTTTCATAATTGAAAACTACCCGCATTTTCTATCCTAACCTAAAACCTTTCTCATTCTTATCATATTGTTTGCATCTATATAACCTAACCCAATGAAATGTTTTCGACAGTAAACCCTAAACAATTTACCTTCGGCTATGCAACCTAAATCAGATATGACGCTATCTTTCCCGATAAGGTTACCATTAATTACTCTCGTATAGGCATTATCATCTATAACTAAGGAAGGAAATTGGGAAAGTGCAATGTCCATTGGTGTAATAAACTCCTCTATTTTACTTTCCAGCAGGGCTCTCTTTATTTCCTGGAGTGAAATACTTTCAGCTATACTGAATTGACCGCTGGCTACCCGAATCAGATAGGAAAGATAGGCACCGCAACCTAATGATTCCCCTATATCCCTGACAAGGGAACGAATATATGTACCCTTACTACAACTTACCTGAAAGAAAACTTGATCAGGTGGGTAGAATTCCAGTATTTTATTTTTGAATATTTCTATTTCCCTGGGTGCTACTTCTACTTTCTCACCTTGTCTTGCCAGCTTATATAAACGCCTCCCCTGATGTTTTATAGCTGAATACATAGGGGGAGTTTGTAGTATCCTGCCCTGATATTTTTTGAAAACCACTTCTATATCGGATAATTCGGGTAGACTTGTACTCTTATTTGTAATGTTACCGTCTGCATCCAATGTATCTGTCTCAACACCCAGTACTAATCCACCCCTATAGGTCTTGTCAGCATCCATCATGTATTCGGCAATTTTGGTTGCCCTTCCTATACATACAACCAAAACTCCTGCAGCGCCAGGATCTAACGTACCTGCATGTCCAATTTTTTTTACTTTCATTAGCCGGCGTAAATAGACTACCACATCGCTGGATGTCATTCCTGGTGGCTTTAATACATTGATAACCCCATCCATTTATTTTACAGTCTCCCTAAAATAATTATCTATCACTTCCATAGTATATTTATGAGCTTTAAACAGCGGTAAATTGATGGTACAACCTGAAGCCCTCTTATGCCCGCCTCCTCCGAATTTTTGCGCCAATGCACTAACATCTATTAAGGAGCCGGATCGAAAACTAACCTTAGTTGTAGAAGGGTCTACTTCTCTGAAGAAAACCGCTAGCTCAACCCCAGAAATATCTTTTCCGTATTGAATTATTCCGTTGATATGTTCCTCGCTAGCCCCTACCTTTTGTAACATCTCTCTAGTAACATATAAAGTAGACACCCTTCCCTCATGATAAATCTTCAATGTATTTATCGCTTCCCCTAAGAGCCGTATCCACTCTGGAGAATGATTTCTAAACAACCTTGTCGACAGCTCGGTTACCTCTGCACCCCATTCTATTAAATTAGCTATCACCCTGTGGGTTCTTGCAGTGGTGTTACTGAATGAAAACCCACCCGTATCCGTAACTATGGCAGTGTAGAGGGCTTCGGCTATGTTTTTATCACCTGTATCCTCAAGTTGTTGTACCAATTCATAGATCATCTCTCCGGTTGCGGAAGCATCCTCATGCACGATATTTATATCCGCATAATAAGTGTTACTTCGATGGTGATCTATATTAGCTGAACGAATCGCCATATCCATTATCGATGCACAATCACCCATTCTCTCACGGTCGCTACAGTCCAGGGCAACCGCTAGATCGTATCGTTCAACCGGATCTGTTGGCTTTGATATTCTGTCTGCGCCGTCCAAAAAACACAGTGACTTTGGGACATCATCCTGGCAGTATCCATATACCGATTTTCCCATTTTATCCAGGGCAAGCATGAGTGCAATCAGACTACCCACTGCATCCCCATCTGGATTGATATGGGTAATGAGTGCAATGGAATTGCTCTCATGTATTGCTTCTACGATGTCAATCATTCTCATTTGACTTCTCCTGTTGCCTATTAACTTCCATTATCTTTTTGCTAATATCTACACTATATTCAATAGAAGTATCCAGAATGAAACTAAGCTCGGGTACATACCGGATTTTAAGGGCCCTACCCAATCCCTTTCTTATGAAACCAGCTGCCCTGGTAAGTCCCTCCATAGTAGAAGCTCTTTCCTTATCATCGCCTAAAACGCTCACATATATCTTTGCATGGCGTAAATCCCCGGATACATCGGCACGAAGTACAGAAGCCATCTGTCCTATACGTGGATCCTTAACTTCTTCCCGGATGATTCTACTTACTTCTTTTTTTACTTCTTCAGCAATCCTATCTATCCTCTGGTGCTTCAAGATACCCACCTGCCTTTATTTATCAATGCTATCGCTTTATTTCTTCTTGAATAGAAACCTCAATTATATCCTCTTCTTTAATATCATTGAAGTTTAGTAAACTGATACCGCATTCATAACCCGAGGCAACCTCCCTTACGTCATCCTTAAAACGCCTTAGGGAAGCAATCTTGCCTTCGTAAATCACGATTCCATTACGGACAATACGTGCATCTGCATTTCTTAGAATCTTACCATCGGTAACATAAGCACCAGCAACGACGCCAGCACCAGGTACCCTGAAGATCTCTCTTACCTCGGCATGGCCTAAAATAACCTCTTTATATTCAGGTTCTAGCATACCCTTCATAGCAGCCTCTATATCTTCAATAGCATTATATATTACCCTGTAAAGTCGGATATCAATCTCTTCTTTATTTGCCAAATCCGATGCACCTGGGGATGGCCGAACATTGAACCCTATGATAATCGCATTGGAAGCAGTCGCTAGCATGACATCAGATTCGTTGATTGCACCTACACCTGCATGTATAGTACGAACACGCACCTCATCATTGCTTAACCTTTCAAGGGATTGTTTCAACGCCTCAGCAGATCCTTGTACATCAGCTTTTATAATAAGGTTTAAATCTTTCACTTCTCCTTCTTTGATCTTGCTAAACAGATCATCCAAGGACACCTTGGACGAAGCCTTGATCTGTAATTCTCTGAGCTTTTCTTTACGTTCCTCTGAAACTTGTTTTGCTAGTTTATCATCCTCTACACAATACAAAATGTCCCCTGCTTCTGGAACCTCTGTAAGCCCTAATACCTGAACTGGGGTAGAAGGACCTGCCTTTTTAAGCCGCTTACCCGTATGATCCATCATGGCTCGTACCCTACCATAAGCCGTACCAGCTACTATGGAATCACCTACCTTAAGGGTTCCCTTTTGTACTAAGACTGTCGCAACTGGGCCCCTACCTTTATCCAGTTCTGCTTCGATTATTGTCCCTTTTGCAAGCCGGTTGGGGTTGGCTTTTAATTCCTGCATTTCTGCTACCAATAAAACCATCTCCAACAAGGTATCAATACCCTCATTACGCAAAGCAGAAACAGGTACTGCTATTGTATCGCCGCCCCATTCTTCTACCAATAAACCGTGTTCAGTCAGTTCCTGCTTAACCCTCTCAGGATTCGCTCCTGCGACATCGATCTTGTTAATTGCGACTACAATGGGGACCCCTGCCTCTTTGGCATGATTAATGGCCTCAACGGTTTGTGGCATAACACCATCATTGGCAGCTACTACTAAAATCGCAATATCGGTAACCTGAGCACCTCGTGCTCTCATTGACGTAAAAGCCTCGTGACCTGGTGTATCTAAGAAAGTTATGAGTTTATTATCCACATTTACTGTATAAGCACCTATATGTTGGGTAATTCCACCTGCCTCTTGCGCTGTTACCCTTGAATTTCTTATGGCGTCCAATAATGATGTTTTTCCGTGATCCACATGTCCCATAACTGTTACTATGGGTGGACGAGGTTCTAAACTAGAGGGATCATCCTCAAAATCCTCATCCTCTAGTATCTCTTCAAAGCTTTTAACAACCTTTTTATCTAGCTGGATCCCAAATTCAGCTGATATAATCGCAGCTGTATCATAATCTAAATCTTGATTAATTGTAGCCAAGATTCCAAGGTTCATTAGCTTTTTCATGATTTCGGGTACAGAAACCCCTATTTTTTCTGACAACTCTTTTACCGATATAAGTTCTCCCATTATGATAGCTTTTTTCCTTTCCGGTACTTTTGCAGATTGTTCTTGTTTCTTCTGGCTGGATGTCTTGCTTGTTCTCAGCTTCTTGATTCTGGAATATGCTTCTTCTTCTTCCCAAAAATCCATTTTATTCTTTCGTTCTCTCCGTCTTTGAACACTATCATATCCCTTGCTCGGAGCGGCTTTATCCTTGCCGGGTTTCTCCACTGGTATATCGAATTCCCGGATAATTCCTTTGGATTTCCCTCGTGACTGCTTATTATGGGTATCCTCGACATCCGGTCTTATTTCTTTCTCTTCTCCTGTTCGTCCCACTGTTGTTGGTTGGGAATCTTTTTTGGCCTTTTCTTCCAAAATTATTCGCTGTTCTTCTTCTTTCTTCTTGCGTAATTCCTCTTCTAGCCTTTGTCTCTTTTTCTTTTCTTCTAATTCTTTCTCTCTGGCTTCCTGGTTTAATCTGTCTCTGAGTTTCAGAAGGGTATTTTTATATTCGGCTATATCCCTTTCTACTTCTCCTACCTTATCCATTAATTCTCTGGCACCCACAGTTACTTTTTTCGCCATTGAGTACACATTAATTTTTGACATTAATCCATCACCCCCATTTTTGTTATAGACGATGGTAATACTCTAATTATCATATCCCTAAACGCCATATCAGTTATAGCTAGAAGGGTACGCTCCGTCTTACCAATACATTCACCTAAGGCTTTTTTGCTACCAAATTGTATTATATCCACTTTTCTGTACTCACACATATCTCGGAATTTTTTAACCGTATTTGCTGAAGCCTCATCACTTACAATGACCAATCGTGCTTTTCCTGATCTAATTGCATTCTCTACTGCAAACGAACCAGACACTATTTTCCCTGCCCTTTTTGAAAGGCCAATCAGTTGATAAATCTTATTGTTAATTATTCTCACCTTCACCCATTTCATTAGTTAAACTATCATATATATCATGGGAAATTTTTTGCCCAAAAGCCCGCTCTAGTCTTTTGTTCCTTATGGCGCTTTCCAAACAATTTTGATCCATGCATATATAAGCTCCCCTGCCTGGTTTCTTCCCTACTTTGTCTATGCTAATATCACCTTCTGGGCTTCTAACCACTCTAATAAGTTCTTTCTTGGGACGCATTTCGTTACAGCCTATACACATTCTGAGAGGAATCTTTCTTTTTCTCAAAGCACATCATCCCCTTGAATCATATTATCATCTTCTATAGAATCAATATTGTCCATTTGAGATATGCTCTTTATATCAATCTTCCAACCGGTTAACTTGGCTGCCAATCTTGCGTTTTGACCCTCTTTACCGATTGCAAGTGATAGCTGATTGTCCGGGACTACTACCCTTGCTGATTTTTCAAGTTCATTGATCTGTACATTCAGTATCCTAGCAGGACTTAAGGCACTCCCAATATACTCCCTAGGGTCATCGCTCCACTTAATGATGTCAATTTTTTCACCCTTTAATTCGTCAACAACATGTTGTACTCTTATACCATGCTGCCCAACACACGCTCCAATTGGATCGATGCTGGGGTGATGAGTAAAAACAGCCATTTTTGTCCTCGAACCTGCTTCTCGCGCTATATCCTTAATAATGACCTCTCCACGTATAATTTCGGGAACTTCCCTTTCAAAAAGTCTTTTTACTAGATTGGGATGGGTTCTGGAAACGGTTATTTGGGGACCTTTATTGGTCATCTTTACTTCTGTAATATATACCATTAAACGATCATTAACTTGATAATTTTCAGTAAGAACCTGTTCGTTAGGTGGCATAGTTGCTTCGGCACCGTCTATATCAACGAATACATTTCTACGTTCTGCTCGTTGAATTACACAGGTCATAATTTCGTCTTCTTTTTCAATAAATTTTTGGTATATAAGGGCTCTTTCAGCCTCACGTATGCGCTGGACTACAACCTGTTTGGCATTCTGTGCGGCTATACGACCAAAGTTTTTGGGAGTAACCTCTATCTTTACAACATCCCCCAATTTATAAACCGGGTCAATCCTTTGGGCATCTTCTAAATAGATCTGCTGTGATTCATCAACTACCTCATCTACTATAGTTTTCATTGCATAAACCTTGACTACACCCGTTGATTTATCGATGTTAACCTGCACATTTTGACTAGTCCCAAAGTTTTTCTTATAAGCCGACAAAAGCGCTGCTTCAATAGCATCTATCAATATTTCCTTGTCAATTCCTTTTTCGCTGGCGATCTGATCCAGAGCACCAAGAAACTCCCCGTTCATTTTAACTCCTCCTCAAAGAGCATTGATTTAAACTAAAATAGTAAATTTAAGACACTTATCAAAATTCAACTGATAATCTTACAATGGCAACCTGATCCCTTTTAAAACCAAGTATTTCTCCTCCAACCCGTATCTGAATCGTATCCCCGTCTAAACCGATCAATTCGCCAGTATAGTTTTTGGATCCATCTATTGCCCTGTATAGCTTTAGATCTACATTACGTCCTTTAAACCTAACAAAATCTTCTTCCTTCTTTAATGGACGATCCAATCCAACGGATGAAACCTCAAGAAAATAATTATGGGGAATGGGATCTTTTATATCAAGCACATCGCCCACCCTTTGGCTAACTTCCTGACAATCATCAAGGGTGATCCCACCGGGTTTATCTATGTATAATCTCAGGCACCAATGAGGACCCTCTTTTTTGTATTCTAAATCAACTAACTCATAGCCTAATTCTTCAACTATGGGCAAAGCAATCTCTTGAGCAATTTTCTCAATGCTTTTTCTAGCCAAATTCCTTACCTCCATCTTCATCCTTGGTAGTGATACCCATATTTTTGGGGATGGTTTACACAATGGCTATAGCCAAAACTCCCTGGAGGATGGCAACCATATGAGCCATTCCCATACTTAGTTTTACTCAATATTATTCAATCATTCTAAGATAATATGAAAGAGTGGGTATTCCCCACTCTGTCTCAAACCGATACTATTTGGTCCAAATTCAATTATAGCATTAAAAATATAGTAGCGCAAGGCTAAAATAGGGAAAGTTGGCTGGTTTCCGGGATACCGTCAAGAGCACCATGCTTTCTTAAAATCTCAATAGCTGTTTTGGTAATTTTTGTTCTCTCCCTTAAGTCTTCTAGTGAGATAAACTCACCCTCAAGTCTAGCCTGACCGATACTTAGAGCTGCATTTGCACCAATACCCTGCAGAGTGTTCAATGGCGGCCTAATACTACCATCAGCTATTAAAAATTTAGTTGGGTGGGACTTGTATAGATCTATAGGCAAAAAGGAAATATTTCTTAAATACATCTCCAAAATAACCTCCAAAATAGTTAAGAGGTTTTTCTCTTTGGCTGTTGCACTATTGCCCTTCGATTCCAATTCCCTGATTTTATCCCTTATCACCTTTTCCCCACTTAAAGCAAAATCTGCATCAAAATCAGCTGCTTTGATTGTAAAATACGCAGCATAGAAAGCATGTGGATAATGGACTTTGAAGTAGGCGATCCTGAAAGCCATTATTACATAGGCGGAAGCATGGGCCTTTGGAAACATATACTTAATCTTCTTACATGACGAAATAAACCAGTCCGGTACACCTTTTGATACCATTGCTTTCTCAAATTCCTGGGTTAGACCTCTTCCCTTTCGTACGCTCTCCATAATTTGAAAAGCCATTGTCGGCTCCAAACCCTTATACATTAAATATACCATTATATCATCTCTTGTAGATATAACCTCTGATAACTGTGCAGTTCCATCCCTTATTAATGTCTGTGCATTATTGAGCCATACATCCGTCCCATGAGATAATCCGCTAATACGTATAAGCTCACTAAAGGTGGTAGGTTTAGTATCCACCAACATTTGCCTGACAAATCGAGTGCCAAATTCGGGTATTCCGAAAGTTCCTACCTGGCTGCCTAGCGCTTCTGGCTTTATACCTAGGACTTCAGTACCCGAGAAAATTGCCATGGTTCTTTCATCATCCAATGAAATATGTCTGGAATCTACTCCCGTAAGATCCTCCAGCATCCTAATCATGGTAGGATCATCGTGTCCTAATATATCTAACTTTACTAGATTATCATGGATAAAATTATAATCAAAATGGGTAGTTATGACTCCAGAATCCTTTGCATCTGCCGGATATTGTACTGGTGTAAACTCGTATATTTCCCGACCTTTAGGTACCACCATTATACCACCTGGGTGCTGACCTGTGGTCCGTTTCACGCCTGTACAGCCGGCAACCAGCCTTTTTATCTCTGCATTGGTGACTACCTTATCCTTATCTTCCAGATACTTCTTTACAAAACCATAGGCCGTTTTCTCTGCTATTGTCCCGATGGTTCCTGCCCTGAAAACATGACCTTCTCCAAATAATTCTTCTGTGTATTTATGAGCTATTGGTTGATATTCACCGGAAAAGTTCAAGTCGATATCAGGAACCTTATCACCTTCAAAGCCTAAAAACACTTCAAAAGGTATATCAAACCCATCTTTCTTTAAGACCGAGCCACAGTTAGGACAATTCTTATCAGGAAGATCAACACCCACACCAAATTCACCTTTGTCTATATGAAAATCGCTATACCTACACTTGGTACAAACATAATGGGGTGGAAGGGGATTGACCTCGGTTATATTAGTCAAGTATGCTACTAAGGAGGACCCAACTGAACCCCTTGAACCAACAAGATAACCATCTTCAAGGGATTTTTGCACAAGTTTATGAGCTATTAGATACAGGACAGCAAATCCGTGTTCAATAATGGATTTTAATTCCTTATCCAGGCGGTTTTCTACCATATCTGGTAGTGGATTGCCATAAATTTTCCTGGCATTATCAATAGCCATTTTTCTAATCTGTTCATCAGAACCCGGAATCTCAGGTGTGGCTAAGCCCTGGGGTATAGGTTCTATATTATCAATTGAGGCCATAATGCGTCTCGGTGCTTCGATTACAACTTCTTTGGCAATCTCCGTTCCCAAATAACTAAAATCCTCCAACATTTCCCTTGTTGTTTTAAAATAAAGGGGTGGTTGGAATTCGGCATCACCAAATCCTTGACCGTGCATTAAGATCCTTCTAAAGTATTCATCTTGGGGATCTAAAAAATGTACATCGCCAGTTGCTACTACTGGTTTATTCATATTTCTACCAAGTTTTACAATATTTCTGTTTATATTTTCCAGATCCTTATGACTATTAAGGTGTTTGTCCCGTACTAAGTATTCGTTATTTCCTATAGGTTGAATCTCCAAGAAATCATAAAAATTTGCTATCTCCACGATTTCGTTGTATGGTCTGCCATGAACCATAGCCTTAAACAGTTCCCCTGCTTCACATCCAGATCCTATTATTAAACCTTCCCTATACTTAGCTAAAACACTTTTGGGAATTCTGGGTTGTCTATAAAAATAATCCAAATGAGATTTTGAAACTAATTTATAAAGGTTAAGTAATCCCCTCATATTTTTTACCAATATGAGGGCATGACTGGTAGGCAAGGAATTATAGTTTGTTATATGGGTAAACGTAGTATTTATCTCTGACAGGGTTCTGACACCCATATTTTCCAGGATGTCGAATAACCTTATCAAAATTTCTCCCGTAGCCATGGCATCATGGTAAGCACGGTGATGATTATCCAATGCTATACCAAAATACTTGGCCACATAGTTTAATCCGTGTCTTTTTAAATCCTTAATTAATTCTCTCGATAGTGCAAGGGTATCAATAATAGGATTATTTATTTCCCAATTCAATCCCTTTACCTTTTCATTTATAAAACCAAAATCAAATGGTACATTATGGGCTGCCAAGGCGCTATCCCCACAGAAGTTTCTGAGGTCATCAAGCACTTCATTTATCGGAGGTGCGTCCCTTACCATACTATCATCAATCCCTGTTAATTTGGTGATTTTTTCAGGTATGGGAATTTCAGGGTTAACAAAGGTTTGAAAGGTGTCAACCACCTTCCTGTTTTTAATTTTTACAGCACCTATCTCAGTTATAGCATCATATTTTGGATCCAGCCCAGTAGTTTCGATGTCTATTACAACTATATCCTGATCAAAGCCTAAACCATTTCCATTTTGCACCATGGGTTTACAATCATTGATGAGATATGCTTCCATCCCATATATTATTTTTATACCATGCTTTTTACCAGCGGCATAGGCATTGGGAAATGCCTGCAACACCCCATGATCGGTGATAGCTATAGCTGGATGTCCCCATTTAGCAGCCCTGGATACTAAGGATTCTACAGAGGATACACCATCCATAGAACTCATCTGAGTATGTAAATGCAATTCCACCCTTTTTACTGGTTCATCATCAGTTCTGTCCATAGACTGGGAAAGCATCAAATCATCAAAGATGATAGCTATATCCCTTTGGTATTTATCATATGAACACTCACCCCGGACCGTAACCCAATCACCTTTTTTAATCTGGTTTTTTATCTTTTCACCTTGTTCCTTGTCGCAAAAAGTCTTGACGGTTATAGAGCTAGTGTAATCTGTTATGTCTATGCTATATATTAATTTGCCACTTCTGGTCTCTCTGGACTCTATATCAAACACTTGTCCTTTAACGATGACTTTACCACTATCCTCTCCTAGTGTATTTATTGCCACCGGCTCGCCTTTAATAGACTTTCCTATAATAACAAATTCGCCTGAATTGGAATCTCGCTCTCCTTTACCTGTGGATGTGCCATTATTATTTGTGCTAATGGCATTTTTAATAAATTTAGAATCTTCCTGCTTCTTCTTTTTGTTGTATTTAATCTGTTCAGCTTCTAAACTCGTTACGTCTACCTTCAACATAACTTTAAAGGATAAATCAAACCTTTCGGCAATCCATTTCTTGATATACTTATCGATACCTTTATTACCCAGCAACTGAAAAATCATAGGATTTTTGATTACTAATTCTAAATCATTTTCTACAAGCCTAGTTTTACAATGGGATAGCCATTTAGCCCAATCATTCATATCCTTGTTGGCACTATATACAATATCAGTCCAAATCTTATCGAAATTATCGTGAAACCATTCCTGGCTTTTGGTGTATTCAATGATAATTCTCAAGTCTTCTATACACCCTATTTTGTCTTTTATTAAACTTTCAATCTTTGAAAGGGTAGGAGCATCTATATAATTTATGGCTTCTATAATGATTTCCCAACGTTTATCCTTTATATAAACTTTTGTTTTTTTTAATTTCCAATCCTGCACTAGTTCCTTATAATCTACATCTAAAAAGCTACGAAAAAGCAATTTACTTAGTTCCCCCCAAACAAAATCAATAGTTCAACTGCTTTATAATCTCCCAATACATTCTTGCCCTAGCTGCCACTCCCCTTACAAATCCCATCTTTTCTTCTTTCATAGTATGGGTAGTATTAACTAAGGGTACTTCCATAACCCTTATATTAGAAGTCTTAGCTAGGCGAGTGATTTTCATTTCAATTCCAAAACCTGTCTGCCAATCCTCTTTATCGAGATTATCCAATACCCACCTTTTCATAGCCCTCTGTCCTGTTAAATAGGGGGCAATTTTCTGGGCTAAATCTGTCATAGCCCGTCCATGACAAAAGATCCCCAAAGTCATATCAGCATAACCATTTATTATGGGAGATATCATATCCCTTACCTGCTGCCTGGTCAGTCCTATTAAGTCCGCATCTAAAAAAAGGACTACTGGCGCATTAGTGTGCATTACTCCAGCCCACATGGCTATACCTTTACCATGGTTTTCTGCAAAATCAATAACTTTCACACCATATGAATGGGCTATTTCGTTGGTTTTATCCGTGGAGCCGTCGTTTATTACCAAAATTTCAGATATCTCTTCAATTTGGATTAATACGGAAAGAACCCTGCCAATATTCTTCTCTTCATTATAAGCTGGTATTATTGCAGATACTTTCATCTCTTGTCATCCCCGGATCTCATTAAAATGGAAATATGTTATTCTCGACGTTAACTAATAAACTTTATTCGTCTCTTAGCTAACTATTTTGTCCCTAATTATTTTTATTTCTTACCTAAAACCATTGCCTGGCAACATCCTTGAAAGTTACAACTATCATCAACAACATGAGAATAATAAATCCGGTAAAATGGATGTACTCTTCCTTTTCAGGATCAATTGGATTTCCTCTGAGACCCTCAACCAACAATAAAGTCAATCTTCCACCATCCAAGGCGGGAAAGGGTATCAAATTCATTATACCTAAATTTAACGTAATCACAACTGCAAGGTTTAAAACGTCCTTAATGCCGGATTCAACAGCCTTACCTATTTCTCCTATGATACCGATAGGTCCTACCACTTCATTTAAACCGCGACCTTGAAAAATTAGACTTCCCAGTAACTGAATCATTATAATTATAAGCCTTCCTGTCTGCACAATTGCAAGACCTATAGCGGAAAATGGTCCCAGTCTTTCTAATTCACCGAAGTAAATGCCTATCTCATACGTATTTTTTTCCGCGGAGTAATCCGGTTTGATGTCTATATCTCGTGCTTCACCATCCCTCAAAACAGTAATTTTTAATGATTTATCTCCTTCTTCTTTTAGTATCTTCCTAAAGAGTTCTATGCCTTTATCCTGATCTTCAATATCAACCTTGATGTCATTAACCGTAATAATCTTGTCTCCCACTAGTAAACCTGCATTTTCTGCAGGAGAACCTTCAACTATCTCAAATATATTCGTAGAGTTTTTGTAGACTCCAAAAAATGTGAAAAACATCGCCAGAAGCAAGATTGCCAATAGAAAATTCATAACGGGTCCAGCAGTAATAACCAATATTCGTTTCCACACCTTTGCGTTTGCGAAGGCTCTAGGATCGTCGCTTTCCCCATCATCACCAAAGAATTTGACATACCCGCCAATTGGTAAAGCTCGTAGAGAAAAGATCGTTTTCTTACCCTTTATTTGAGATATTTTGGGTCCCATACCAATTGAAAATTCTTCAGCGGGAATTCCTACCCAGCCTGCTACTAAAAAATGTCCCAATTCATGGGCCAATACTATTATCCCAAATAGTATCAGAGCCGTAATAATCGTTGTCATCATGCACCTTCCTTTTTCTAGGATAATTAATAGTAGGTATAATATCATAGCACCGGGTGCGGAAGGAAACTATAATTACCATTATCACAGATGTAATAACATATATCGCATAATTCAGCAGTAACGATAATTTATGCCGCGCCTTATTTCTTTATCCGCATTCAATACATCATCGATTTGGGGATCCTTAATGATTCTGTGGGATGCCATAGCCCTTTCTATTATTATTGGTATTTGGCTAAAAGCTAATCTTCCTTCTAGAAATAAATTAACTGCGACTTCATTTGCTGCATTGAGGGCTGTAGGCATAGTACCGCCAATTTTCAATGCCTCATAAGCCAGAGACAGGCATGGAAAGGTGTCCAGATCAGGCTCTTCAAAAGTTAGGCTGCCTATCTTGGTAAGGTCCAATGTGTCTAGTTTGGTTCTAAACCTATTGGGATGTGTTAAGGCATAAAGAATGGGAATTCGCATGTCAGGAACCCCCATTTGTGCTATTACCGTACCATCTATAAATTCAACCATAGAATGTACTACGCTTTGGGGGTGTATCACCACTTCTATGCTTTTCAAATCAACATTAAACATCCATTTTGCTTCTATAACTTCTAAACCCTTGTTCATTAAGGTCGCAGAATCTATAGTTATCTTGTTCCCCATTTTCCAGTTGGGATGTCTTAATGCATCTTCCGGAGTTATATTCCTTAACATATCCCTATCATATCCTCTAAAAGGCCCTCCGGAAGCTGTAAGGATAATCTTCCTTATCTCGTTAGGATTTTTACATCCCTGTATAGCTTGAAAAACAGCTGAATGTTCGCTGTCAACGGGTATAACTCTGCCATTGAACTGCTTAACTAAATTGTTTATTATATGTCCACCCACTACCATTACTTCTTTATTGGCAAGAGCGATGGTTTTACCAGCTCGTAAGGCTGCAATAGTTGGCTCTAGACCCGCAATGCCTACAATGGCCATAAGCACTACATCGATATCTGCCCTTGTTACCAATTCTGTAATTGCTTCCATACCGGCTTTAATCGCAATTTTCTTCCCAGACAACCTTTGGGACAATTTATGCGCCTGATTACGGTCAACAACGACGACTGTATCTGGCTGGTAGTTTTCAATCTGCAACTGAAGCAAATCAATGTTTTGGTGGACAACAAGAGCTTTTACTTCAAATTGATCAGGATAATCGCTAATTATATCCAAGGCTTGTGTGCCAATAGAGCCAGTTGATCCAATTATAGCTATACGTTTTACCAAATAAATACATCCTCCCATCATTTAACTACTGCATCCCAGATACTATTATAGTTGAACTGCAAACAAAACTATTACTGCGATAGTTAACCATGTAATAATTCTTATATAACATAGCTCAACTTAACTTTGGGATGGTGATCGGACATGGTATCACGGAGACAAAAATATTAGATAGTAGATATAAATAGTCGGTAATGTAAAGAGCAAGCTATCAAATCTATCCAATAGTCCTCCATGTCCTGGGAGTATCTTACCAAAATCCTTAACACCACAAAACCGCTTTATGGAGGATGCTGATAGATCCCCCAATTGGGATAGCACCCCTCCTATAAATCCCATTAAAGCAAAATGATACATGGATATCCCGAATTTCTGGGTATGGTTTAATATAAGTCCATATAGAATACCTACTAGTATACCCCCAAAAAGCCCACCTAAACCGCCCTCAACTGTTTTATTAGGACTTACAGTTGGACAGAGCTTTCTTTTACCAAAAGCCATTCCTACAAAGTAAGCAAATGTGTCAGTCGACCAAGTTATAAAGAAAGCTAATATAAGTAAACTCATACCGTAAGGCTCCGAATTAAATGCCAGCGGTATGAGAAAGAAAATCATCATACCTGGGTATAAGGTAGCAAATACCGTTGCGAATATATCCACAATGGAAATCCTTTTAGTAAATATCGGTATAATCAAACCGACCAGAACTAATAAGGTTAATGATACTACTATATTATATTTATAACTAATAAGATAAAAGCAAAACAGAATTAGAATATATATATAACCTAACCAAGTTAAGGGTTTGCATCCTTTTTTTATAAAGGCATGGTAAAACTCGTGCATTAAAATAAGAGCCATTATAAGAACCGAAACCTTAAAAAACCAACCGCCTATATAGAGCATAAAAAAAATATAGATAATACCAAGAGCAGCGCTGATGACCCTTTGAATTAACACTTCTAGTTTTCCCCCTTTTCTATCACACCTCCATACCGGCGTTGACGGTTTTGAAAATCATAAATAGCATTCAGATAATGTTTCACATTAAAATCTGGCCAATAGAGGGTGGCATCGGAGAACCAGAGTTCTGTGTATGCAATCTGATATAGCAAAAAATTGCTAACCCTTTTATCTCCACCAGTTCTAATTAACAGATCAGGATCTGGGATACCGCCGGTGTAAAGGTGGTTAGAAACTAAATCTTCATCGATATCACTAATATTCAATTCGTTATTGGCTACCTTACGCGATATTTCCCGTATAGCTGTAACAATCTCAAGCCTACCTCCATAGTTCAATGCAACATTGACCTGCAAACCGGTATTGGCAGAAGTGGTGTTTATGGATTTTTGTATTTCTTCATAGGCAATCTCTGGTAGGGAGGCAATATTACCGATTGTCACAATTTTTATATTGTTCCTGTGCAATTCATCCAATTCCCGTCGGAGATACTCCACCAGTAAAGACATAATTGCCTTGATCTCCTCTTTTGGTCTCTTCCAGTTTTCAGTTGAAAAGGCGTAGAGGGTCAGGTATTGAATGCCTAATTCTGCGCTGGCCTTAATTATCTCCCTTATCTTCTCGACTCCCTGACGGTGACCTGCTGCCCTCGGAAGTCCCTTTCTTTCTGCCCAACGGCCATTTCCATCCATAATAATAGAAACATGCCTGGGCAGAGGCCTGCTTCTAATTAAATCCATAGTGACTTTATTATGTTCTTTAAATGTTTTTCTTTGTCTGATTCTATTAAGAAAATTCATTTTTTAACCCTTCCCAAAGGATAACCATTACTGGTAAATCAGGATCCCTCTTTAAGGCAAACAGTTGTCTTGAGTTTGCCTTAAAGAGGTGAATTAGGTCTTTCATTAAAGTTAAAAACCACTAACTCTATAGACTTACCAGGCACAATCTTCTGTCTCACAATCCGTTTAGTTCCAAAATTTTTGGCTTTTTTATGAAAGTCATCAGGTATAGTATATTCATTGATAACTATATTTAATGACCCATGATGATGTTTTAGAATAGCCAATCCCTTGTCCAGTTCTTGACCTACCAAATCAGGAAATTTCACCTATACCTCCATAATCTCTTCTTCTTTGGCTTCAATGATTTTATCTATTTTCTCTATATATTCGTCGGTAATTTCCTGGATCCTATTCTCAGCCAGTTTTAATTCGTCTTCGGAATACTCGGAGTTCTTTTTCATCTTCTTGATCTGGTCATTTGAATTACGTCTGACCATTCTGATTGCTACTTTTGCTTCTTCACCCATTTTATGGGCGATCTTAACCAGTTCTTTCCTCCGTTCCTCAGTTAACTCCGGAAATACCAAACGTATAACCTTACCATCATTGTTGGGTGTAATGCCTAAATCAGATTTCATTATTTCCTTTTCTATGGCTGGAATCATTTTAGCCTCCCAAGGTGCTATGACCAACAATCTAGGTTCAGGAACGGAAATATTGCCTACTTGATTTAATGGGGTAGAAACTCCGTAATAATCCACCATAATTCTGTCCAATAATTGGGGATTGGCTCTGCCTGCACGGAGGCTTCCTAATTCTCTGTTTAGATTTGATATGGTTTTATCCATCGTCTCCCTAGTTTGATTATAAAGTCCCTCAAGCACTGCTATACCTCCTCAATAGTTGTTCCTATTTTCTTACCTAGGATGGCGGCCTTAATGTTATCCCGATTCTCTAATCCGAAGACCACTATAGGGATTTTATTCTCCATGCATAGGGTTATGGCGGTTGTATCCATTACTCCTAATCCTCTGTTTATGACCTCCATATAACTGATTTTATCAAATTTTTTAGCATTTGAATTAATCTTGGGATCATCGTCATAAACTCCGTCGATAGTTTTTGCTAGTAGTATAACCTCAGCTTCAATTTCGGCTGCACGTAGAGCAGCGGTGGTATCCGTAGAAAAGTAAGGATTACCGGTTCCACAAGCAAATATAACTATCCTACCCTTTTCTAGGTGACGGACTGCGCGTCTGCGAATATAAGGTTCTGCAATTTGTCTCATCTCAATAGCGGTTTGAACACGTACAGGTACATTTCTCCTCTCAAACGCGTCTTGAAGTGCCAAAGCATTTATTACTGTAGCTAACATGCCCATGTGATCAGCAGTGGTGCGATCCATACCTACACCTGATCTACCCCTCCAGATATTTCCACCACCAACTACTATAGCAACTTCGACTCCCATATCCATTATCTCTATTACCTGATCGGATATTAGATCAAGAACTTTTGGATTAATACCATAACCCTGGTCTCCAGCCAGTGCTTCCCCGCTAATTTTGAGGACGAGCCTTTTATATATCGGATCTAACATCATTAAGAACCTCCATCCCATATAGTAATATTTCTACGTCTTTTTCCTTTTTCCTCTTTTTAATTAGGGCTTTAATCATATTACGAATACTGTTAATGCCAAATCAGAAACGTTATTTTATTAATCGGTATAACAGGATAGACTTTACCATGTATATTTCATAAAAAAAGAGAACACAGATGTGTTCTTCGTTAGCCTCGTACTTGGCTCATTACCTCGTCAGCAAAGTCATCTTGTCTCTTTTCTAAACCTTCACCCTTTTCAAAACGAACAAATCTACGCACGCTCATATTTTCCCCGATGGTAGCAATCTGTTCGTTTAGCACATCCTGAACTGTCTTGTCTGGATCCTTAACAAAAGGCTGTTCCATAAGGCATATTTCCTTTATATATTTCTCAATTCTTCCAGCAACCATTCTATCAGCAATCTTCTCAGGTTTCCCTTCATTTATTGCTTGAGCCCTTAGAATCTCTTTCTCTTTTTCCAGAATCTCTTGGGGAATCTGGTCCCGTGAAACATATTGAGGATTAGTAGCCGCTATATGCATAGCGATGTCCCTGACAAAAGTCTTAAACTCGTCAGTCTTGGCTACGAAATCCGTCTCGCAATTAACTTCAACCAGAACACCAATTCTTCCTCCGCCATGTATATAGGAATCTACTATTCCTTCAGCTGCTATCCTACCAGCCTTTTTTGCTGCAGATGCTAGCCCTCTTTCCCGCAATAACTCAATGGCTTTTTCCATATCCCCATTTGAATCTTGGAGAGCTCTTTTACAATCCATCATTCCAACTCCGGTACGTTCCCTGAGTTCTTTTACCATTGAAGCTGTAATCATGTAGCATTCCTCCCTTAATTCTAACTTCTTATTGTAATAACTATTTATTCTTTGTTATTGATATTGCAAGTACCTTTTCTAATGTTTTTAAACATAAAACAACACAACTTAAACATTCTAAAGCCATTTATTTATTCTTTAGTAACAGCTAATGATATGTATGATGGCAATTAAGCCTCATTTCAATAAATGATCGCTATTGACTGAAACTTATTACATTTTCCAATGCTTCATATTAACAATTAAGGGAAGAACGGATAACCTTTCTTCCCCCTTATTCATTATTGCTCCTCATTCACATCGGTTAACTGTTCGCCTTGGCGTCCTTCCAAGACTGCATCCGCAATTTTAGAAGTAATCAGTTTAACGGCACGAATTGCATCATCGTTTCCAGGGATAACATAATCAACTTCATCCGGATCACAATTGGTATCAACAATTGCAATAATGGGTATACCCAGTTTACGAGCCTCAGCTATGGCAATTCTTTCCTTTCTTGGATCAACTACATAGATTGCTGCAGGGAGCCTTTTCATCCCTTTTATCCCGCCAAGATTTCTTTCTAGTTTATCCCTTTCTAACCGAAGTTTGATGACTTCTTTTTTAGGAAGGATATCAAATGATCCGTCTTCTTCCATTTGGTTTAAGCGATGGAGTTCATCAATCCTCGTGCGGATGGTCTTAAAGTTGGTGAGCATGCCCCCCAGCCATCTCTGATTTACGTAAAACATACCACATCTTTGAGCTTCGTATTCAATGGCCTCCTGAGCTTGCTTCTTGGTTCCAACAAACAAGATCTCTTTTCCTTCCGCAGCTAAATCCCTAATAAAATTATAGGCTTCCTCCATCTTACGAACTGTCTTTTGAAGATCAACAATATAAATACCGTTTCTCTCGGTAAAAATATATGTCGCCATCTTGGGATTCCATCGACGGGTTTGATGTCCAAAATGGACACCGGCTTCCAGTAATTCCTTCATGCTGACTACTGCCACTTTCATTCACCTCCTCAGTTATTCCTCCCCTTTCTTCATTCGAAAAAACTACCTCTACAAGGCACTGGTTTTTCCGTCAAAAAGGGTGTGTTTTCACCGTCAGTAGTATAGCATAACCAAACCTAATTTTCAAGGACTATTTTCCTTTAATTGTTTTTCTTCAATGGAGTCCTTATATACGCCCTCATAGGGATCAATAAGGCCGATCTCCCTAGCCCTTTGTATTACAATCTCATCAGGTATCCTATCAATATCAATTGTAGGATTGGATTTAGTTATGTCGTTAATGATAAAAAAGCTTAAGACCATACCAAGGCCGATCCCAATAAAAAAGGCGGATAATGTAAAACCTCTCATCGTCCATACTCCTATCCTTTATAAAGCTTTAAAACCAGCATTATCTCCCCTTTACCAATCCCCAACTCTTTTGCTATTTCCTCTATGGAAAACCCCTGATCTATAAGGCTTGTAATTTGGTGATATTTCTGTCTTTCAGAGTCCAGAACCCTTAAACCTTCTACTTTATCCTGACTTTCGTACTCCGATTTCTCTATAGTACTTTGCTGATCTATTGTTTCCAATACGGGATCATATCTATCATCTTTAGTTGTAATGGGGGTGGACTCTGCACTATCCCTATCTCTATAATGATAGATCATTTCATTCATTATCTCCTCTAAGGATTCATACAGCTCATAAAGACTGTTTTCCTTTTCGATCATCCTGGCTTCCCGCATTCGCATCTCATCTTTGTCTCGTTTCATCATCCACAAACCAATTGATAGAAAAAACAAACCACCCCATAGTAAGATATAGAAACTTTTACCCATAAGTCACCTCATATAATGATATCTATAAATGCCCCTTTATCGCCATCTGCTAATAAACTATCCTTTTTATCTCCGTTACTAGTTGTTCTTTTTCTATTCTTACGAGGAGTATTCCCTGTATTTGTCTTATTGGCATCATCCCTTTTAATAGTGTTATATTTAGATGCTTGGGGAGAACTAACTTCACGTTGGGATTGTAATGCCATCTTCTGAGTTTCGACCGCAATTCCAAATTGATTGTTTACAATCTGGCCATCTCTATTTAATTCCTTTATATATTGGTCAGATCTCTGTATTGCAACTTGCATATCAACGGGTCTGATCGACATAAAACCCCTCCTAACTTAGGTAAGAAGTCCTCACCACATCTCCGTGTTCTCTGATAAAAGTAACATGTTGTTCCTGTTCCTTTATATATAGCACAGATGTCCCGATGACGATTTTTACACCAGGATATACTGTCCCCTTGATGTTTATTCTACCATTATATGCACCTTTGAATAGATCATCCAGTTCAATAATCCTAGCTTTTATTACTGGTATTTTCTGACCATAAGTTAATTTTGTTCTAATTGCTTTTAATTTAAGCTCCGCCTTATCTGTAGATAAGCTCCCTTTGGATTCCATCTTACCCAATAGAGCAAGGCATTGATCCGCCTTCTTTATTTCTTGGGTAATTTCATCCATTTGTCTGACCAAGGCAGAATATTCCTCTCGCAAGACGGGACTGATCCCAACCTCTAGTTCAGTAACGGTTGCCATAGGAGACCCAATGTTTATTGCCGATATATCGCTACCCGCAGAAATAGAACCTCCGGCAATTAGGCCCTTTCTTCCTGCAACTTCAACCTTGCCCCCACAGCTTATGGCACTATGTAGTATGACCTCAGTAATAATGTCACCTTTTGCAGATACAGTACCGTTTTCAATAAATCTGGCTACAACATTTCCATGGGACTCGATATATCCTTTACCCATTCCCTGCATACCCTGTTTGAGGACCACATCGCCTTTTGCAAATATGCTTGCCCCTTCAACAACACCCCTTACTTCGACATATCCCCCGGCCTTAATCTCAAAACCCGTCAGCACATTCCCATTGACTATGACGTTTCCTACAAAATCAATATTGCCTGTAGAATTGTCCACATTGCCCGGAACTTCATAGACAGCAAAAACATGAATTTTCCCATCCAGCAACTCAGCCTTCCCATCTATTCCAGCAATTAAAGACAACTTATTATCAGAAATAATAGTGTTCTTACCCATTGGTAGCGATAGCTTCCTTCCAGGTCTCGCTGCAATGGTTTTACCAAGGACGGTTCTTCCGGGTATTCCTTCTGTAGCCGGAATAAGATCCGCCAATATTTGCCCTTTTGTAACGTTTTGTATCATATTCAAATTTTTATAGTCAACCGTCCCATCTTCTAAAATACTAGGTTTTACTTCATGATTAAAATTAATGTGATATTCAATCCTGGCATCCCGTCCCTTTTGAGGCGGTTTACCATAGGCAATGGCTACCTCCTTATAATAGATCTCCTGGTTTAGCATCCTCTCTATAGCAGCTTCATCTATACCAAAAACAATCCCCTTCCGGCGCAATGCTTCAATTGCTTTTTTGGAGGTTAGTTTCTTACCTCGCTCACCGGGCAAGAGTGTAGCGCGTGCCTCCATCCCCCTGTTAATCACCCTGATTTCAATATCTTGGTCTAAAAATTTTTCATTTTGTGAATCAGCTATTTTTACTTCATCGCCGGGTTTCTCGTATATAGCATTAAATATAGCTGTGCTATCGACATTCTTTATCTCTTTTCTTCTTATATAGTTTAATATGTTCAGTTCGTCATCCTTCGAGAGTCCGTCCTCGGATGGAGAAACTGAAAAAAATACGCCATCATCTCTGTATTCTAGTGAAAAATAAGTATTCTCTGAAAGTCTTTTCACAGCTTTACCACTATCCATGGTCTTCCTCCTTAAGATACAAGCCAGCTCCTTTGAGCTTGTTTTTAAGCTTTAACAATGCTCTTGAAAGCAATTGCGATACCCTGGATTCAGATACTCCAATAACCATACCTATTTCCTTCAAGGTTAATTCGTGATAATAGTAAAGATCCACAATCTTTTGCTCTCTCTCTGTCAATTGTCCGATGGCCTGTCCCAGTATTTCCTTCAGTTCATTGGTCACAGCATGTTCTTCAGGTATCCCCTCACTACCAACCAATTCACTAGGCATACCTACAATATCGAGTATATGACTATCCAAGGATAATATTGCTGAAGTATGCATCTGTCCCATTAGGGTATTTAGTTCATCTAGACTAATACCCATATAGTCTGCTAATTCTTCATCAGGAACATTCCGCCCCTGCTTCATTTCTAGTTCTTCAAGAGCTCTTTCTACCTGTCTGACCTTAGCTCTCAGACTTCTTGGAATCCAATCCTGCTGTCGTATGCGATCTATTATCTCACCACGTATTCTAAAAGAAGCGTAGGTTTCGAACTTAATTCCCCTATCAAGATCAAATTTTTCTACCGCATCTATTAATCCAAAGATACCATAACCTATAAGATCATCTATATCCATATGATCCATGTATTTTATAGCAATTCTATTCACAACACGATTTACCAGATCGCTGTAGTGTACAATTAATTGATTCCTTAGCTGGAGATCGCCATTCCTTTTGAATTTGATCCATAAATTTTCTATACTAACATCATCTTTTTGCGTCATTTGCCTCCCTCAATCCTCAGAGATTCCAAGGTTACCTTTCAGAAAAGTCAAATCCATTTTTTTCCGTGTCCGATTGTCTTAATTAAGAAATCTCCGGTTTCAGCATATAGCTCTACAGTTCTACCGTAATTCCCACCAGTATCCTGGCTAACCACAGGTATGTTTAATTTCCTCAAAGTATCCAAACTAGAAATAACATTCCTCTCGCCAATTTTTAAAAGTTTGCTATCGCGACCATTAAAGGAAAACATTTGTGCGCCTCCCGCAAGCTTGGCTTTTAATCTTTCCTTTTTAGCCCCTAATGCAATCATATCTTCGACTAATTGCAAAATGGCAGTATCGGCAAACTTTGCTTTGTTTTCGTTGTTCTTTATTAAATTGCTACAGGGAAGCATGATATGGGCCAGACCTGCTATTTTAACATGCTCGTCATAAAGAGCAATGCCCACACAAGATCCTAAACCCAGTGTTACCAAGATTCCGGGTGATTTTACGGTATTCAGGTCTGCCATCCCCACCTTCACCCTTTGTATCATTTTAATACTCCTAATGACTTTAGAATAATGGGATAGGAATCTATATTCGGTATCAAGAAAAAATTACCCTTTATTCTATCCAACCCATCTATAAATATGGTTTCAATAAAGAATGCCTGTTCACCAATCTGACCGAATTCAATTAATGGTACACTGAGAATTGCACCAGCCATATCATAAGCCAGGTCTGGAATTGATGGCTTAACAAATAGTCCAGTAAAGGTTGATAGAGAACCTAAATATGCACTTGCTAATATATTACCAACTTCACGGAGAGCTGAAGATTCTATAGGGGAAAAACCAAATTGTGATTTTATACAATGGTTAGGTATTAACAAGCGTAGGAGGTTATTGGCTGAATCCCTATCCAGAATATACAATATGGTACCTTGGATATCACCTATGAATTCAAGGTATATACCGGCTACTAGCTTTTCTGCCCCTCCAACAACAGTTTCAACCTCATTAAAACTTAATATTTTTATTTCCGGTACGTTCATATTCACCCTTCTATTTAGCAATTTCGACAAAGAAGTCGCAGCAGTACCAGCTCCGATATTACCTACCTCTTTTAATGCATCTAGATAGATACCGTCTAAAAAGGTCATGCCGATCCCCCTAAATCCAGTACTCTTGCTAAATCCAAAATCAAAACATGACCACTTTCCTGATTTATGATCCCGGAAACATGCTCATTTAAACCATTCTGAAAAATAGCCTCACCACTTTGTATATCCCTTTCAGGAGCAGTAAAGACATTGATAACCCTATCTACCAATACACCTACTCGAAATCCATCAAATGATGTAATAATTATACGACTATCCTCACTATATTTTGCTTCCCCTATTCCTAGCCTATTTCTCAGACTAATTACCGGAATAATATCCCCTCTTACGTTGATTACCCCAAGAACATATTTTGAGGCTTTTGGGACCCTGGTAATATTGGACATTCTTTCTATAGATTCAGTCATCAATATATCTAATCCATAGACATTATCACCTAGACCGAAACTAACGAATTGTCTGCTCATAGATTCGCTTTTTTCTTCGTTAATACTAGCCATTATCGTCAACCCCCTAAATTAGATGATTAATATCCAGTATTAATGCTACTCTACCATCCCCAAGAATGGTTGCTCCGGATATCATCTTGATACTGGACAAGTATTTACCCAATGTTTTTATTACAATATCCTGTTGCCCTATTAAATTGCCTATGGACAATGCGAATTGCCTATCTCCTTTTTTAACTACTACCACTTTCATATTCTGGGCTTGTTGCTTCCTTGTCGTGTTCGCATCTAATACCTCATCGAGGCGAACTAGGGGAAGCAATCTGCCATTGTATTGTATTGTCTCTTGGCTTTCAAATTTCTTTATCATGAATACCGAAATATCTAATATCTCCTGGATAGAGTTTAGTGGTATTGCATAGATTTCGCCTACAACTTCTACTAACAAGGCTTGGATTATTGATAAAGTTAAGGGTAGACGAATCGTGAATCTACTACCCATACCCTCTTGGGTAGTTACATCAATTGTACCTCCCATAGATTCCACTTTGGTCTTAACTACATCCATTCCAACTCCCCTACCAGAAATATTGGATATGGACCCTGCGGTACTAAAGCCTGGATGAAACATAAGGTTGATAATATCCTGAACTTCTAAATTGTCAACTGACTCATCTGATATTAAGCCCTTTTGTAAAGCCTTATTAACTATTTTTTTTAGATTAATACCATGGCCGTCATCCTCTACAATAATAACAACATTATTGCCATCATGATGTGCCTTCAATTCTATCCTGCCAACAGGGTCCTTCCCTACCTTAATCCTCTGATCAGGTGTTTCTATCCCATGATCAACAGCATTTCTTAATAAATGTATTAATG
The DNA here is from genome assembly GCA_002385665.1 of Firmicutes bacterium UBA3941. GTDB lineage: Bacteria > Bacillota > Clostridia > Caldicoprobacterales > UBA3941 > UBA3941. Next base: position 9,584 of record DGDX01000013.1, on the reverse strand, counting down.
GATCTCCTATTTCATCGATTATGGTACGATCTATCTCTGTTTCTGCGCCAACTATATCCAGAACAATCTCTTTCTTGGTATTCTTTGACAGATCCCTGACAACCCTGGGAAATCGGCTAAATACCATTTCTATCGGTACCATTCTCACTTTGGTAACAGCATCATGAAGTCCATTGGTTATTCTGGCCAGGTATTCCATAGATTCCTTAATACTGGGATCAGTACTCTCCTCAGTAATGTCCACCAGGGTATTTTTTATTGTAATCAGTTCACTGACCAAATTCATTAGATTGTCTAGTTTTTCAGTATCTACCCTTATACTACGTGTTTGTATGCGGGTTCTATCCTGTGGTATACGCTGTTTTACGGTCGTAGATTCTCTAATGCTATCGGTTGCCTCGGATAAATCAGTGGATCCAGCATTACCTTCCCCTTCCAAACCATATGGGAGTTTGTCGATTTTAATAGATTGCAACTCGGAGATCAAATCCAATCTACGTCTTATTGCTGTTTCTTCCTCTTGTGTAAGAAGGAGCATGCCAAAGGTATCTTCAAACCTTTCTTCCTCAATATCTTGGACTTGAGGTAAGGTTTTTATGATTTCCCCAAATTTCTCCAAGGTTTGGAATACGATATATGCTCTTGCTGCCTTTAATAAGCATGTAGGTCGAAGTGTTATCTCGACCCAATAAGGAATTAATCCCTGGTGGATTCCAGCGTTTATAATGTTTGATTGATATTCATCCAACTTTAATACTCCAGGGTCAAGGCGACTACTTGCATTATTGGTAAAGGAGTCCCCTGATTGGTTTAGTTTTGATAGCAATTTTTTTATATCCCTTGGCCCTTCACCCCCTAATTCCAGAATATCCTGAACTAGCGCCTCCATAGCATCTGTACACTCTAATAAAATGTCAATTGTAGGACCCGTTATCTCCATTTTATGGTTGCGTATATCGTCAAGGACGTTCTCCATAGCATGAGCTATATTTGTGATTTTTTCAAATCCCAATGTGCCCGCCATTCCTTTTAGGGTATGGGCCGCACGGAAAACCTCATTTAATGGTTCGTTATTTTCATTTGCTGTTTCTAATTTAAGTAAATTATCATTGAGAATTTGTATATGTTCCTTCGCCTCTTCTATGAAGAGTGTAATATATGTATTGCTATCCATGTTTCCATGACCCCCCTAAATGTTATATGAGACCTTTTTTCCTAAGTTCACGCTGTTTAGAAAAAATAAATCTTATCAGATCCTCCCGTACTTTATGGGATACACAACAGAATGATATCCCCAGCTCATATTTAGATCCCGGCCCATTGGCCTGGTTAACTCTTACCACCTTACCCTTAATCTTAAGCTGTCTATCATCGTACAGATCGATCCTACACTCGATCATGGTATTCAGTGCCAGACAATAATCCATATTTAATTTTAAACCACCTCCACTTATATCAATCGAGTAACCTTTTAAGATCTGGGATTCATTTTCTGTATCTCCATCCAACACCTTAACGGTGACAGGAAGGATTATCTTAAGCCTATAATATGCTCTTCTTTGTATCCTTTTTATTGGGGAGGTTGGCATAATGCTAACCACTACTGCATTATTAATTCTATACCTATTCCTTACATCGCCGTAAAACAAGTAACTGGCTTCTTCCTTAAATAAATGTATTCCCACCTTTTCTCCTGGGTTCAACAGAATAGGTCTTCCTTCAACCATTGGGAGGGAAACGACAAGATCACCTTCGTCTGAAATATCCTGAATCATGCTAAAACTTCTTAAATCCTTAGAGTTAGACCCCTTTGAGATAATTTCAACCTTACCTCCGATTTCAACCTTTTTTTTGAGATCCATTTTTCACCCTACTTCATCAGAATTTTATAATATATCCTCCTGTCTATCCTTAAAATTGAAAAAGTCCAATAACCTCCTGAAATAGGACACCAACCCTTGATTATCCCTTCTGACTTCGTTATTTTGTTCGGTTAACTTCTTGGCAATATATCCAACCTGCCTGGATGCACGGCAATTTGGATAACTGACTATGTAAGGTATCTGTTCCCTAATTGATTTAGGAACATGGATATCATCATTAACTGAACCTAGAGCCTCTACAGTAATACCCAAGAACCTATAGACCGTTTTGGTAAACTTGTCCAATATGTCCTCAGCTTCTGTCATGCTTTGAACTCGATTGATTATCAGACGGAGATCAACATCCTGCCTAATGGATGTTATTATCTTAGTAAGAGCATAAGCATCAGTAATCGCAGTTGGTTCCGGAGTAACCACCAGAACTATTTCGTGTGCTGCCAAGGCCATCTTTACAACATTATCCGACGCCCCTGCTCCTGTATCAATTAACACTATATCCGCCATATCATTTAGTTTATCAATCTTCTCCAGGAAAACATCCATTTGATGTGATCCCAGATTAATGAGTTCCCTTATACCTGAACCTCCAGATATGAACTTTATTCCCGAAGGTCCTTCCAGTATTACCTCATTTACATCCATCTGGCCCAATATCATTTCCCTAAGTCCATATCTAGATGCCATACCCAACATCAAGTCTATATTAGCTAAACCAAAATCTCCGTCAATTATTATGACCCTATAACCCATTTGAGCCAAACTGATACCCAAATTGGTGGTAAGGCTGGTCTTGCCAACACCGCCTTTACCACTGGTTATCGTGATAATTCTAGCATTACCCCTATCCCTATTTCTTTGTTTTAGCCTAGCAACAATATGTCTTAATTGTTCTGCCTGATCCTTCATAATCCTTTACTACCCATCAGTAAATCTTTTATTTTATGGATATTGGCTATTTCTATATCAACAGGTACATTCTGGCCAGTTGTTATATATGATAGGGGCCTTCGGGATATTAGCTTACAATTAATAATCGATCCGTAAGTCGTTATCTCATCAATCTTGGTGAAGATAAGCTTATACTCCCCGAGGAATTCATAGCTGTTCAAAATATCCAAACAACCCTGATAGCTTGAGTTGGCACTTATTACCAGGTAAATATCATGGATGTTTCCATACTCTATAATCTCCTTTATTTCTTTCTCATGACTTTCATCCTTTATACTTCTTCCAGCGGTATCAATTAAAATTATATCCCTGTCCTTATGCTCCTCAAGGGCTCCAGATATATCCTTGGGGGAGTATATGACACTCATTGGAATCCCTAAAATTTCTGCATATACTCTTAATTGATCAACTGCAGCTATTCGATACGTGTCTGAGGTAATAAGTCCTACCTTTTTCCCATCTTCTATGGCAAAACCTGCCGCGAGCTTTGCCAAAGTTGTAGTCTTGCCTACGCCTGTTGGCCCAACGAAAAGAACGATTTTTCGTTGTCCAGGGGTTACCTCTATAGGCTGAACGTCCTCACCTAGGTAATCTAATATTACCTGTTCAAAACATTGGGAAAATTCCAGATTTCTTCCGGTGTATAATTCCGTTGCCTTTTCCATTATCTCGATTGCATACTTTTGATTTACTTCGTTACTGATCAAAATATCAAAATAGGCTTGGTTTTCTCCAAATGTTTTTGAGGATCCCTTATCCAAATCGCGTCCGAACTCCGTGACTAATTTTTTTATCATTTCTTCCATGGCATCAACTTTTTTTTCAAACTTATAATAGGAATAATCATCTCGGGCTGTATCCCGGGTAACCACATTATGATTTATCTCACGATTTGAAAAACCTATTATGTCATTATCAGCCGCTGCGGTAACTTCAATTAACGGTTTAGTAAACCAACTTACAAGCCCTTTCTTTCTTATACGCCTGGTGTTAAGAATGATTGCATCTGACCCCAAGTCTGCCTTTACCTGGGCCATTGCATCCTGCATTGTGTTACCAATATAACGTTTAATTATCATAGATTACCCGTTCACCACCCCTACAGATTGTATTTCTGCTTTGCTATCAAGTTCATTGTAGGATAATACTATTAGTTCAGGCATGATTTGTTCGGTCAGTCTCTTAAAGTAAATCCTAACCACCGGTGAGGTTAAAACAATAGGCGGCATACCTAAAGAGGTTATCTTATTAATTTCCCTGGTGAGACTGGTAAATACCCTCTGTGTCTTTTCAGGGGGCATTGAAAGATAAGAGCCATGTTCTGTCTGTTGCACGCTATCCATAATCTCTTTTTCTAATTGGCTGTCCAGGGTTAAAACTTTGCCTTTATTATCGGGTATAAATTTTTGAGTTATGGTTCTGTAAAGTGCCTGTCTAACATATTCCGTCAAAAGATCGGGGTCCCTTACTATACCTGCATAATCAGCCAAAGTCTCCAGTATAGTAACCATATCCCTAATAGATACGCTCTCCCTTACTAAATTGGCCAGGACTTTTTGGAGTTCCCCTAGGGATAGTAGTTTAGGAACTACCTCGTCAACCAAAACGGGATTTCTTTCCCTTAAATTGTCCAATAGGGTTTGTACTTCTTGCCGACCTAATAACTCATGACCGTACTGCTTTATAACCTCTGTTAGATGGGTAGCTATTATTGAGGGAGGATCTACTACTGTATAGCCCATCAATTCAGCCCTTTCACGATGATCTTCATCGATCCATTTGGCAGGTAATCCAAAAGCTGGTTCTACGGTGTCTATACCTTCGATTTCCCCTTCTGCTATACCCGGATCCATAGCCAAAAATCGATCTGCTATTACCTGACCCTGGGCCACAACTGTTCCTTTTATTTTAATCACATATTCATTAGGGTCCAGTTGTATATTATCCCTTAGGCGAACTACAGGAACGATTAGCCCCAGTTCCAAAGCCATCTGTCTCCTGATCATTACCACCCGATCCAATAAGTCGCCACCTTGATTTACATCAGCCAGGGGAATAATTCCGTATCCAAACTCTAGTTCAATAGGATCCAGAGACAGCAGGCCTGCAACGTTCTCTGGTTTGCGTATATCCTCTATTTCCTGTTGGACTATATCTTCTTCTTCGACAACACCACCATCTTGTAAAGCCCTTAGCAAAATATAACCTAAATATATCAGTATTCCTCCTAATGGTAAAAGTAACCATGTAGGAAATCCAGGGAAAAAACTCATTAAACATAACAGAATTCCGGAGATGATAAGTACAATTGGTTGGCTGGTAATTTGATTGAGTAAATCCTGTCCCAGGCTGGACTCTGAGGCAGCCTTGGTTACTATAATACCCATGGCTGTTGAAATGAGCAATGCAGGTATCTGGCTTACCAACCCATCTCCAACAGTCAGCAAGACGTATGTAGATATTACTTCTTGAATATCCATATTGCCAAATCCAACTATTATTCCGCCTACTATATTAATGACAGTTATTATAATACCTACAATAGCGTCCCCTTTTACAAACTTGCTGGCGCCGTCCATTGCTCCATAAAAATCTGCTTCCCTTTGGATATCTTTTCTTCTTGCCCTTGCCTCTCTTTCATCAATCAGGCCAGAATTCAAATCCGCATCAATTGCCATCTGCTTACCGGGCATGGCATCCAAGGTAAATCTTGCGGCTACCTCTGAAACCCTTTCTGCTCCCTTTGTAATAACTACGAATTGTACTATTATTATAATAAGGAAGATTATGAATCCAACACCTACATTTCCTTTTACTACAAATCTCCCAAAGGTTTCTATAACTCTTCCCGCTGATCCGTCGATTAGAATCAGCCTGGTTGAGGAAACATTGAGAGCTAGTCTATATAGGGTAGTAATCAATAGTAAAGAAGGAAAGATAGAGAACTCCAGGGCATTTTTTGCAAAAAGACTTATAAGAAGGATAACCAATGACAATGCTAAATTCAAAGTTAGCAATATATCCATAACAAATTCATTAAGGGGTACAATAATCAATAATACAATTATGATTATAATTAAAGCTATAACATTATCTGCGAATCTCAACCCGAACCCCCCTAAAACTTGAGAAACTCTTAAACAATTTTACCTTTAAGGTTATATACATAGGCTAACACCTCGGCTACTGCATGAAACAGCTCAGATGGAATCATCTGACCCACATCTGTCGAAGTAAAAAGAGCCTTTGCCAAAGGTTTATTCTCAGTTATTACTATCCCATTTCTTTGGGCCACTTCTTTTATCTTAAGGGCTAAATAACCTTGACCTTTGGCAACAACAACCGGAGCATCATCATCGGGGTTATAACTGAGAGCGACAGCATAATGGGTAGGGTTAGTGATAACCACATCTGCTTTTGGAATCTCCTGCATCATCCTCCGCATACCCAATTCCCTTTGCTTTGCCCTGATACGTGAACGGACTTGGGGATCTCCTTCCATAAGCTTATATTCATCCTTTACCTCTTGCTTGGTCATCATCAGATCCAGCTCATATCGCCACCACTCATACCCATAGTCCAATATGGCAAAGATAAGGAGAATTATACCAATCTTTATGGCCAAATTAAATACGCTGTTTCCCAACAAGTTGATCGTTCCAAAAAGATTGCCTGTATACCATAAACCAATATTTCCGACATTCTTTTTTATTTCAGTATATACTATGCTGCCTATAATAGCCAATTTTATTATAGCCTTGACTAGATCCACCAAGGATCTTTTGGAAAATATCCTCTTAAACCCCTCCAAAGGGTTAATTTTGCTTAGTTTTGGTTCAATTGTCTTAGTAGTAAACAAAAAACCAACCTGTCCATAATTTATTGCAAGTCCAGCGACTAACGATGTTATAAGAAAGGGGGCGATTGCAGTGCCCACAATCATGGTTACATCTGATGCAAGCTTTCCTATGCCCTGATAAGAGAATACCTGGTCTATGTAACTGTTACCAGAGAGTAATTCGATATAAATTTTTTTCAAGTTGTTTAAAACACTTGGAAGAGTAAGTTTTAAAGCAGAAAATGCCACCAATAGAATTATGGCGGAGTTCATCTCCAGACTACGAAAGACCTGTCCCCTCTCCCGGGCATCGCGTCGCCTTTTTAAAGTCGCCTTTTCTGTTTTCTCGCCTGCAAATAGTTGAAGATCAATAGGATTATACTTAAATATCACTTGCCTACCATCCTCCATAGGGTGCTCCCGATATTGCTAAACATTTCATTGTATACTCCTTTAAGGGAGTTAATATATAAGGGTATAAATATCATTATCGTAACAAGTCCGATAAATATTTTTATAGGGATACCTACAATGAATATGTTCATCTGGGGTATGACCCTTACTAGTATTCCAAAGGCTACTTCCGAAATAAAGGTTATGGCAAAAACAGGCAGTGCAATTTTTAATGCTAATAGAAAGGAATCCGAAAACAGCCCAATAATTATAGTAGATAATTCATCGGTTACTACACCCTCTCCCAAGGGCACAAGTTCATAAGTTCCAAAAATCAACTCTATCAGGGTGTGATGTCCATCTAAAACAAAGAAAACTAATAAGGCCAAAATATTCTTGAAGTTGCCCATCAAGGGCACCTGTATACTGTTTTGAGGATCAATTACACTAACTATTCCAAATCCTATTTGAGTATCAATTAGTTGTCCTGCTGTCCAAATAGCAGAAAATATTAGGGTCGTAACATACCCAATTACAAATCCAACCAAGATCTCCCGAATAATTAAAATCCCAAACACATATGGAGTTTGTATCTCTATTCCCGTTGAAAGGTATCTGTTACTATACACCATATAGGAAAGCAATAAGGATAAACCCACCTTTGAATAAGCAGGAACATTCTGTCTACCAAAAACAGGTGACATCAGAAATAATCCCGCCATACGGACAAGGATCAATATGAAAATCTCAAACTTATCAATTATTTCCCCCAGCAACTGATCCATCTACGCTTCTATACCTCACAGCCCAGTTATTGTATTTATGCTATTATACAATCTAGTGGTAAATTCAGTCATGGTTCTCATGATCCAGGGTCCAAAAACAAGTAGGGCTATCATAACGGCAAGAATCTTAGGGATAAACACCAGGGTTTGTTCGTTGATCTGGGTCGTTGCCTGGAATATAGCAACTATCAATCCTATGATTAATCCTAGCCCCAGCATGGGTGAAGCAATTAATAGCCCAGTATATATCGCTTGTTGTGCTATATTTATTATTTCGCCTTCCATCATATCTATCAACACCCCCAATCACTATTTAAACCCAGTAACCAAAGTTTTAACAACTAAGTTCCAACCGTCTACCATTACAAATAGAAGAATTTTAAAGGGCAAGGATATCATTACAGGTGGTAACATCATCATACCCATGGACATCAGGGTGCTTGCCACTACCATATCAACTACTATAAAGGGTACATATATTAAAAAACCCATCTGAAAAGCAGTCTTCAATTCACTTATAATAAACGATGGAATCAAAACGTTATTCGGTATGTCCGCCAATGTCTCCGGTTTAGGTATAGAGGATAGATTGACGAACATGGCTAAATCCTTTTCGCGTGTTTGCTTAAACATAAAATTCCTTATTGGTTCCATTGCTTCTTCCAGAGCTTGCTCCTGTCCTATCTGACCGGCTAGATATGGACTAATAGCTCTTTCATTAATTTCTGTACCAATGGGTGACATAATAAAAAAGGTAAGGAATAATGCCAATCCGATCAAAACTTGATTGGGAGGCATTTGCTGAGTACCCAGTGCATTTCTGGTAAAGGACAATACTATAATGATCCTAGTAAATGAAGTCATCATAATCAAAATTGAAGGAGCAAGAGTTAAAATAGTAAATAAAAATATAATTTCAAACCCATTTAAGGATTCCCCTGAAGGGCCAGTTCCTTCAATATTGATTCCCAGTTTTACCGGTTCCTCTGGTTGAGCTAAGGAATAGGATGCCATGAAAAACATTATTCCTATACTAAGAATTAGACATAAAAATACTTTCAGACCAAGCCTTTTGTTCAAAAAATCAACCCCGATTAATCCCCTAATTTCATATATCCTTCATTCTTCTTTTCTGTTTTTCTAAACCTTCTTTAATCTGCTGAATCCTATCCCTATCATCCCAATTATCCTCATGGCTTTGACGAAATTTTTTTATATATGACTCAAATAGGCTATTGAAAGTATTATCCCTTTGGACAGTTAAGGGCACTAGGTCAGCCTCAGCAATTTCGCTTATATCTCCAATATGATGATTAGTAACCCCAATTAGAAAAAAACGTTTTCCCACCTGTATTATGCAAATGGATTTATCATTACCTAAAAACACTCTATCTACTATCCTCATATGCTTACTAGCACCCAAATGGCTCATTTTAGGACCTAGAAATTTGGTGGCCAGATAAGCGACGAACAGTACGGCAAAAAAACCTAGTATAAGGGGGATAATTTGTAGCAGTTTATCCATTATAACAACACTTTCCTTACAGCTTCCAATACTCTTTCTGCTTGGAAAGGTTTTACAATAAAGTCTCTGGCGCCTGCCTGGATAGATTCAATAACCATTGCCTGTTGTCCCATTGCAGAACACATAATGATTTTTGCATTTGGATCAAAAGCTCTTATTTGTTTAACAGCTTCTATTCCATCCATATCTGGCATTGTTATATCCATTGTAAC
>DGDX01000085.1 GCA_002385665.1 Firmicutes bacterium UBA3941 | reverse complement strand
AGGCTTGGACTCTTAAGATAGAATAGTTGAAGTATATCCTTTACTTCATCAGTTGCTTTAATCTGAAAAATAACCTTGGTGTATTATTAATATATATTGATGTATGGGGTTTAATATTTGGCTGGTTTATAATCTTAGGCAATAGGCTATTGATAATCGGATGATTTTACTTATTAGTTTGGAAGTTAGAAGTTGGAGGAAGAGATGAAGAAGAAAATAACCATAGTGGGTCTCGGTCCCGGAAACCCGGATGATCTTACCCTGGGAGCACTCAAGGCCCTGAAGAGGGGTAAGACGATCCTTAGAACCCAAATGCACGGGGTCGTACCTTTTTTACAGGAAGAGGGAATACCCTTTTCTACCCTGGACGATCTGTATGAAAGCTCTGATACCTTTGAAGAGGCCTATTCTGCCATGGTAGAAAGGATAGTGGACAAGGCCCGGGCTGCCGGAGAGGTGGTCCTTGGAGTCCCCGGCCACCCCATGGTAGGGGAGAGGCTGGTGCTGGAGCTCATATCAAGCCTTGACAGGGACGAGTTTGAGCTCAGTATAATACCCGGTGTCGGCAGGGATGGAGCCGCTACCGCTGCGATAGGGGAAATGCCAAGCCCTGAAGGACTCAAGGTCCTCATGGCGCCGGAGCTTGTCATAGACAACATAGATACGGATCTGGCCACGGTGGTCCTGGACATTGACAGTCCCCTTACCGCTTCCGATGTCAAACTCCACCTTCTCAGGGCATACCCCCCGGAGCATGGGGTTTACATATGCAAAAATGATGAGGACGGAAGGCTTCACCATAGGAAGATTGCTCTCCATGAGATGGACAGGCTGGAAGAGTATGACTATACTACCTGCCTGTATATCCCTCCGGTAAAGTTAAGGGATCTTGAGGAATTTGATTTTCGGGATCTGGTCAGGGTGATGGACATGCTCCGAGCCCCTGATGGGTGTCCCTGGGACAGGGAGCAGACCCATGAAAGCCTTAGGCAGTACCTGCTGGAGGAGACCTATGAAGTATTGGAGGCCATGGATCTTAAGGATACCCATAAGATGGTTGAGGAGCTTGGAGATGTCCTGCTCCAGGTGGTCTTCCATGCCCGGATCGGGAGCGAGCATGGGGAATTCGACATAAGGGACATCACCACCGGCATATGTCGAAAAATGATAGAAAGGCATCCCCACATCTTTGGGGATGTAAAGGCGGAGACTTCCAAACAGGTTCTGGACAATTGGGAGAAGATCAAGAAGAAGGAAAAGGGCTTGCGGAGTCATACCCAGATCCTCAAGGACATCCCGCCCGTGCTGCCGGCCCTCATGAGGGCATACAAGGTACAGAAGAAGGCTGCCCTGGTGGGATTTGACTGGGACAAGACAGAGGACGCCGTAAATAAGGTCAAAGAGGAACTGCTGGAATTGGAGGACGCATATAGAAGTGGGAAACAAGATAAAATAGATGAAGAGCTGGGAGATCTCCTCTTCTCCGTGGTCAACGTGGCCAGGTTCTTAAAGGCAGAGCCGGAGCTATCCTTAAGGGCCACTACCGAGAAGTTTATACGGCGTTTTGAGTATATAGAGAAGATGGCACCCCGTCCCTTGGAGGAAATGTCCCTGGAGGATATGGACAAGCTCTGGAATGAAGCAAAAATGGCCAAATTCGGGGATTTTTGATGTATAACTTATGAAATAATTGGTAAACATATGAATGTCTTCACAATTTCTGTGTAAATTTTATAAAGTCGAGAAAAATATTAGAACTAAGCAGGAATTTGGGGAATTATAGCGAATATGCTATAAAGATAACTATTGTAGGAGGTTTAATATGAATAAAGCAGAATTGATTTCAGCCGTAGCTGAAAAGAGTGAGTTGACAAAAAAGGACGCTGAGAAGGCCGTTAATTCCATGATTAGTGTTATTACAGAGGCACTGGCTAAAGGTGAAAGAGTACAGCTGGTTGGCTTTGGTACATTTGAAGTCAGGGATAGGGCTGAGAGAAAAGGGAGGAATCCCCAAACCAGAGAAGAGATCGTCATACCTGCCTCCAAGGCTCCTGTATTCAAGGCTGGAAAGGCTCTTAAAGACTCTGTACAATAATTTGTTGTGAAGACCGGGGTTCCTCCATTAGGTTTCCCCGGTTTTTACTTTTTGGGGGGTGATGAGATGAGAGTGGACAAGTTCCTGAAGGTATCCAGGATTATCAAGAGAAGAACTGTGGCCAATCAGGTATGCAGCCAGGGCAGGGTCACCATAAACGGCAGGGTAGCAAAACCAGGAACCGAGGTTAAGCCGGGGGATAGACTGGAAATTCAGTTTGGCACAGGCATAAGAAGCTACGAGGTTTTGGACATATCCCCCCATGCCACCAAGGGAGACGCCAGCCAGATGTACCGTATTCTCTAAGGCCTTTGTATATATGAATTTGTGTGTATTTCTCCTCATTTATGCGAATAATATTATTGATTCCGTTTCCATGACCCGGTGATTCTATCATAGATACAGCTTCTGCGGCAGAATCATACTATGGGCAATAAGATGAGGAGGAACACACATGGGTAATAAAAAACTATCCTATTTTAAGATACTGCTTTGTATATTGGTTGTGGTAGCCCTGACCCTGGGGTGCGGTGCCCTTAGACGGCCCTCCCCTGAGGAGACTCCGGACATGGAGCCCTCAGAACCTCAGGTACCGTCGCAGGAAGAAAAACAGGGCGAACCGGCTCCCGACGATTCGGCACAAAAGCCAAAGCTTCCGGAAATCCTGGGAGCTGAGCAGGGCCAGGAACCAAACCTGAAGGTCTTCATCAAGGATGAAAACCGCGTCCAGGAGATGAAGATGGAAGAATACATAAAGAACGTTGTAGCGGGGGAGATAAAGAACGATTGGCCCCCTGAGGCCATCAAGGCCCAGGCCATTATAGCCAGGACCTTTGTTCTGGAATTTATCAATGAAAAGGGCCAGTCCAAATTCGGTAAGGCCCATATATCCACGGACATTGAGGAGGCCCAGGCCTGGAACCCCCAGGCGGTCAACGACAGGATAAAAAAGGCGGTGGACGAAACCCGGGGCCTTGTCATGGTACACCAGGGCAAGTTCGTCAAGGGTTGGTTTCATTCCAATGCTGCCGGAAAGACTGCTACCCCCAAGGAGGGGCTCAACTACAAGAAGGGCGATCCCCCCTATATCAAATCGGTGGAATCCCCGGACGATTCACCCAAAATCCCCGCCGATGAGAGCAATTGGGTATACAAGGCCCCAAAATCCAAGGTTATAGAGGCCCTGGGGAGCATGGGCAAGCCCATAAAGGATTTCAGCAAGGTATCCATAGCAGAAAAAGGCCCATCGGGACGGACCACTGTTCTGGCCTTTGACGATACCCGGGTTTCCGCCCCGGACTTCAGGGTAGCCCTGTCCAGCACCGATCTAAAGTCCACCATGCTGGATGCGGTGGAAATGCAGGGGGATCAGGTTGTCTTTAAAGGCAGAGGTTATGGCCATGGGGTGGGCATGTCCCAATGGGGCGCCTACAAGATGGCAGAGGAGGGAAAAAAGGCGGAGGAGATTCTCTCCCATTATTTCAAAGGAATTGAGATTGTTAATATGTGGAAGTAGCAGAATAGAACCCTGACCAAAAGGAGTCGGGGTTTTTTTGTATCCTACTGCAGATAAAAAATCGAATACTCCCCCCTGGACGGTCATATACTGTTTCTGAGGGGGGATAACATGATACGGGATTTGGATGATAAAAAAGCAACCCGGAGTCGGAGTCACAGCATATTGCTGGAGAACCGGCAAAAGGTAACCATAACCGGAGTGCAGGACGTAGACAGCTTCGACGAGGCCACGGTATTATTGGCAACGGATTTTGGGTATATCACCCTTCATGGGGTGGACCTTCATATAAGCAAGTTAAATCTGGAGGAGGGCCAGCTTCTGGTAGAGGGGGAGATTATCGCCCTCCAGTACAGCGACGCCGATTATTCCAAAGGCAAGGGCGAGGGACTGCTCAGCAGGCTGTTTAGATAAGGGGGCCTCCCTATGATCATGACCGCTTCCAACCAGGCTTATATATTCCTGGCCACGGTGTATGGGGGTATGCTCCTTGGCATAGTATATGATTTATATAGGGCTTTTAGGATGATTATAAAGCCCGGCCGATGGTTTGTGGCCATCCTGGATCTCTCTTTCTGGGTTTTGGCTGTCTTCATATCTTTTTCCATGCTCTTTAAGATCAATGGCGGAGAGATTAGATTTTACACCTTTATTGGACTGGGTATGGGTTGGGGACTGTATTCCCTAATCGTAGGCGGTATGTTGGTAAAATTATTGGTAAAGGTCTATGAAATCCTGGTCAATATCATCCTGTGGCCCTTTAGAACCGTTTCCAGGGGCATTAAGTGGTTGGCAAAAAAGTTCAAAAAGAAGAAAGATGAAAACCTGGAATTATAACCTGCCGGGAAGGATGTTTCACAGCCATGATTCCAAGTTGGTCAAGTTGTGCTGGTTGCTAAGAGTTCAATAGATAATTACCTTTATAAGGCAGGAGGGTAATAAACTAGCATAGGTGATAAAATTAAGTTTAAAAACAAAGGAGGACTTTTTCTTTCCCTGTCGAATAGTATATACAACAATAAACTATTTATATATTTATAGACCATGTCTAGACGCGCGTATATCTTTTAAGAGGTAGAATCCAATGAAGAAGAAAAGATATGTTGTAAAACCTAGGTTAAAGATCTTTTTAGCATTGCTTGCATTAGGATACTTTGGCTTTAGCCTGCTCAAACAGGAGATCAAATTAAACCAGCAAAACGAAGAGATACAAGGTCTTAGGGAACAGATAGCCCAGACAGAAGATACCAATGCTGAGCTGGAGCGGCTAATCCAATTTACCGAGAGCGAGGAATACATCGAAAAGGTTGCCAGAGAGCGTTTAGGTTGGGTAAAAAAAGGTGAAATTATTTTCATCGAAAAAAAATAATAAATATAATTAGAGGAGGAACCCTTGTTTTATGCCAGTTAAGGTAGGACAAATTCTGGAGGGAACGGTTTCAGGTATTACAAATTTTGGCGCCTTTATTGATCTCCCGGGTGGCGAAAGGGGTATGGTACACATATCCGAGGTAGCCGATGCATACGTAAAGGACATCCGTGATTATCTCAAGCAAAATGACAGGGTGAGGGTAAAGGTACTATCCATCGAGGACAACGGTAAGATAGGATTATCAATTCGAAGGGCAGAGGCGGAGAGCATGATCCCCTTTGAGGACCGGTTGGCTCAGTTTTTAAAGGATAGTGAGGAGCGATTGGCGGATATCAAAAATCGAGATAATAAGAGAGGTAGGGGGTCCTGGAGGGGTAGATAGCATTAAGAGAGTATCCGAATCATCAAAGCAATCAAAACGCATTCATGTATATGGATGCGTTTCTCATGTTTCAGGTATAATAAACCTCTTCAAAAAACTTTAAAAAAAGGCCTTGACATATATGCCGATCTATTATACAATTACATTTGCCGTCATCAAGCGGCTTTAATATTTATCGTCGCGGAGTAGAGCAGTCAGGTAGCTCGTCGGGCTCATAACCCCTGTCTCTTATACACATCT
>DGDX01000034.1 GCA_002385665.1 Firmicutes bacterium UBA3941 | reverse complement strand
CCTATTAGTATCCCTATATTCTGTTCATCCAATCTAAATACGCTATAAAAGTCTCCCCCCACTTGCTCACAGGGAAGATATTTGGCCGCAAATTCCATTCCCGGTATTTTAGGGAATTCCGTTGTCATCAAAGCTCTCTGAATATGTTGTGCATCCTTTAAATTCTTAACAAGTTTCTCGTTGGCTTTTCTTATTTCCTTAGTCCTTTGGGTTACGGATCTTTCAAGATCATCAACATAATTGTTTAGCTTTTTTTCAGCCTCCCAGAGATTTCTGTATGGCTTTCTTATATTGATAACAAATAGAGAACGAAAGAGCAGATAGCGAGCCAAAAACTTATATAAATGTCCCAATAAGTTATAACTATCGTATACATCACTGTACAGAGTAAAGGCTAACTCTCCTAAACCGCTTATAAAGAATCCTATAGCCAGGAGAAAGTATTCCCTGTCCTCATGATTTATATTGTATTTTCTGTAATAGACCAATGCTGTGGTAAGCAGTATTCCAGTGATAAGGAATTCAAGACCTATTTTTAACGGCGTTAACCCTTTTCCCTCTATGTACATAACAGGAAAAAGACCGGGCTTATATAAAATAAGTCCTATTATCAGCCCTACCATACCAATGGTAATCGCGACATAAGCAATTTGTTTTCCCTTTATCTCCCTATCTTGAGGAAAAAGACTTGCAAAAAACAGGCCTACGGACATGATGAATCTGGAGATTATCCAGAAAAGCGTAGCAGTGTTTGCTGATGGGTTTATAATAAAAACCGGCATTCCTTTATAGGAAAAAGTATGCATGGTATCCAAAGGCGCAGTTGCCAAAAACACACATGCTATTATAATCATTGATAGGGACTTAGTTTCCTCGGACGTATAATAGGTAATTGCAAAAATGCAAAAGGCCATCATTATTGACATAAATTCTAAAAGAATGTGCAATGTCAGAAATGCATTGGGGGACAGTATGAATAAGGAGTTGTCCTCAGTGTATTTTGCCACACCAAATAAGAGGGTAGTAGCTATTAGTATCCCCAGTATAATAATCCATATTCTAAATCTAGTATAACTCCAAAAAGATCTCTTTAGTTGGCCATTAAACCCCCACATAAAATACCCTTCATGAATAATAGTCAAACAACGTAATCAAATATCCCTTTAGGCTTATGATACCATAAGATTAGGACTTATACCATTTATTTATATGTTTCCCTGTGACGGGTCACCGGTTTGTCACAGGCGAATTTGCTTATTGGTCAGCCCTTCAACTTTCCCAATACCATAACCCAGGGAAAAACTCTGCATCATACTATTGGCTATCATAAGCTCCAATAACTCTCTTTCCTCAGATCCTAAACCTACATCCGCATTTCTCATATACTCCTGCATTTTCTCGTAGGCAATTTGGGTGATTGCTTGTTTTGTCCCTAGATATTGCTTATTGAGTTTTTTATTGCCTTCTTGAGTATAGATCTTAATCATGAGACCGGCTTCCATAGATTTCCTCCTTTATAGCTTCCTATATATGAATACTTTCCCTTATAAGGTTTTTTATTCAGTAACAGGCTAAAATCATGACAAAACCCTGCTATATGAAAGAAATCTGGATCGGTTCATCGGGGTAAATCAGGTTGGAAACCTGTACCCCTATAAGTCTAACAGGCTTTAATAGTGGTACCCTATTAGCTAACATATCCCGTGAATGTTGGTATATAGTATGGGATGAGCTGGTAGGAAGGGAAAGTGTGATACTCCTGGTTATTGTCTTAAAATCATTGTATTTTACCTTTATAGTGATGGTACGACATTTAATATCTCTACTAGCCATTCTCCTACCCAATGCCAATGAAAATTCTCTAAGGAATTTTTTTAAAACATCCAGGTCCCTGGTATCTTCATCAAGAGTTGTTTCCTCACCCATACTTTTTGTTTCCTGATCCGTTTGAACCACACTATTATCTATTCCCCGGCATAACTGTATTAGTTCGTAGGCCCTTCTGCCCCAATTCCTTAATAGGAATTCATGATCGTAGTGCAACAGATCGTTTACCGTAAAAATACCAATATTATTTAAATCTCTTTCTGTTTTTTCCCCAACACCCCAAATCTTCCTTATGGGTAATTCCGGTAGAATTTTCTTTGCATCTTCCCGGGTAATCACAGTAAAGCCATTGGGTTTTTCCATATCCGATGCCAGCTTGGCTACAAACTTATTATAGGAAACACCGACAGAGGCTGTTAGGCCGAGTCTATTGTATATATCCTTCTTTATTGATTTTCCTATATCCACTGGATTCCCTACATTTACTTGCAAAAATGCCTCATCAATGGATATAGGCTCGATTGTTGATGTATAATTCCTAAAAATTGAATGTATTTGCTTTGAAATCCTTTTGTACTTTTCCATGTCCACAGGTAGGAAAATCATATTCGGACATAGTTCAGCTGCTTGCCTGCATGACATGGCCGAGTGAACCCCAAATTTTCTCGCCTCATATGACGCGGTACTCACTACCCCTCTTCCCTTAGGATCTCCTCCCACCACCACTGGTTTATTCCTGTATTGAGGATAATCCCTTTGCTCCACGGAAGTGAAAAAAGCGTCCATATCAACATGGATAATACTCAATTCTGTCACTTTGATCCCTCATAACTTGTTTCCATATATAGAGGTCTCTCTTTTAATCCTCTTCGAAATTGCTTTCTATCAATCGAGTCAGATCATACATGGCCTCAACCTCATCAGGGCCAACAATTTTAACAGTAAACCTGGTATTTCCAAAAATTCCTAGGGCCAAAACTGACAATAAGCTTTTACCGTTGCCAGTCTTGTTTCCCTTGATAACCCTAATTTCAGATTTATACCTACTCGCTATCCTGGTAAACTTTGCTGCCGGTCCGGCATGTAGGCCAATATCATTTTTTATTATGAATTCCCTCTCTATCATCTATTCCCTATCCCCCAGTTTAATAATGAAAGCTGAGCAAATATCCTTTGTTTGCCCTAATGAGTCTATTAAATAACGGTTCTGATTCCAAAACCGCGTTTGTACAGTGTTCATATAAAATGCAATAACGCCTGTTTCCTGGCCGTTACCCGATGAGTTAATTCTACAATAACATAGGATATTAACAGTATAATATCCTATAAATAGAATCTTGTCCACTATACTTTTGTAATGGTAGTCCATCAAAAAGCCTATGGTTTCAAATCCGGTGGTCTGCCGGTGAAAGCCATAGGCTCTGTATCACACTGTAAGATAATGAGTATAATTGGTGTAGTTTATGGGGTTACAATTACTGAATCCTATTTTGAGACTTCTCCTACATATGAATAGCCCAGCCATCTGCATTTCTGGCCGCCTCCATAACTGCTTCCGTTAGGGTCGGATGCGCATGTATCATACTGGCTATATCACCAGGCAGCAATTCCCCCCACTTGGCCAATAACAGCTCATGGATGAGTTCCGTCGCCTCTGCTCCAACTATATGCCCCCCTAAAATCTCATGGGTAATAGGATCGTATAGTATCTTTACCATACCTTCCGATTTTTCAATTGCTACAGATTTACCGGCCCCCCTATAGGGAAAGACAGCTTTCTCATAGGATATGCCTTCCTGGATAGCCCTTTCCTCGGTATACCCGAAGCTGGCTATCTGGGGTTCACAGTAGACAGCGCTAGGAATGGTGTTTGGATCAATTCTCGGTTCAGGCTCATGCCCTGCAATAAATTCGGCGGCTATCTCACCTTCCTTGGATGCTACATGAGCCAGTAACGGAGAATCCACAATATCGCCAATGGCAAATACCCCTTGTACCTTTGTCTGGTAATAATCATCAACGGGTACAAAACCCCTGATCGTCTCTATCCCCAAGTTCTCCAGGCCAATACCATGGGTGTTTGGCTGTCTGCCTACAGCCACTAAGATTTTCTCTGCCTCCTTTTCCGTCCTGTTACCTTTGGCATCCTCCAATATTACCAGGATTCTTCCACTATCCTTTTCTTCCATAGAAATAGCCTTAGTAGATGTATGGAATTTAATACCCCGCTTTTGAAGAGCCCTGTGTAAAACCCTCGCTGCCTCTTTGTCCTCCAGTGGTAGTATACTATCCATCATTTCTACTACACAAACTTCAACTCCAAAAGAGTTTAGGATATGGGCAAATTCCATCCCGATGGCTCCTGCACCCAGTATTATTATGTCCTTTGGCAATTCCTCTAACATAAGAGCGCCTGTGGATGACAAAACTTTTGTTTCGTCTATGGGAAAACCAGGTATTTGCCTGGGACTGGAACCCGTAGCTATTATTATATTCTTTGCACCCAGACTTCTATCCCCCACCTTCACTCGATTAGGAGATTCAATAAAGCCTTCACCCATTATAAGTTCAACTTTATTCTTCTTAAGTAGGTATTCCACTCCCTTTGCCAAGGTATTGGCTGCCTTCCTGGATTTTTTAAATACCTTGCTATAATCAAAGCCAGATTCATCCAACCTAATCCCCATATTTTCCAACTGATCTCTGTTCCGATAGATCTCTGCCTGATTGATTAAGGCTTTGGATGGAATACAACCAACATTCAAACACACGCCACCGGGCTTATCCTTTTCAATAATAGCGGTTTTAAGCCCCAGTTGGGAGGCACGTATTGCCGCCACATAACCACCTGGTCCCGAACCAATTACCAATAGATCATAATCATATTTTATATCCATTTCCCCTTACCTCCTTTAGGTTTTATCAAGTTCTGTATTAGTATAACACTCTTATAGGATTTTCCATTATATCCTTCAAATCCTTTAGGAAAGCGGCCCCAACAGCACCGTCAATAACCCGGTGGTCGCAGGATAAAGTCAAAGTCATCAGGGTCCTTATCTCTATCTTATCTCCGTCTACTATTGTTGGCTCTTTTCCCATCTTTCCAATGGCCAATATTGCCGATCCGGGAGGATTGATTATGGCAGTAAACTCTTCAATTCCATAACTCCCCAAGTTGCTGATGGTAAAGGTAGCCCCGGAATATTCCGACGGGGTAAGCTGGTTATTCAAGGCTTTATCGATGAGCTCCTTCAATTCCCTGTCTATCTCTATAATACCCTTATTCCCGCAATCTCTTACTACCGGAGTGATTAGGCCATCATTCTGTGCAACCGCCAACCCGATATCTATGCTGGCATGCCTTAGAATTGTCTCTCCCTGCCATGTGGAATTCATAATCGGATGCCTTTTTATAGCTTCGGCGACAAATTTGACAATAAAGGCGTTGACTGATACTTTCTTATTGAGGGTAATATTAAGAAGCTTTCTAGCTTCCATAAAATTATCACTTAATACCTTTAATCTTAAATAATAATGGGGTGCAGAGTATTTGGATTCTGCCAGCCTCTCTGCAATAATTCTACGTTTGGTGGATACCTGTATAACCTCATCTGAAGAAGTGGGTAAAATTTGAGAAGTAGTTTTCGGCATACCAAGGTTAGACTTTTCTAGTCTAGCAACAGCTTCCAGTATATCCCTCTTAATGATTCTTCCCCTGGGTCCGCTGCCTTTAATAAGACTTAGATCAATTCCCTGTTGCTGAGCCATCCTACGAGCCAGTGGTGATGCAATCACCCTGTCCCCACTTGATTCTTCTCCAGTTTCTGTAATGGATATGGAGCTGGTTGTATCCTCTTCAGGTCCTATTTTCCCGTCATCGGTTATCCCTTCCATATCCGTCTCGATATCTGATAACAAATCTGATATATCTTCTCCTCCCTCCCCTATGATGGCTATAGGGGAACCAATCCTTGCTTGTTCTCCCTCATGAACCAATATCTTAAGCAGGGTGCCTTCCTGTATCGATTCATAATCCATTGTAGCTTTATCTGTCTCAACCTGACATAATAGATCTCCAGATTCTACCTTTTCCCCCTCTTTCTTTTCCCACTTTGAAATGAGACCTGTCTTCATCGTAGGGGACAGGGCAATCATCAATATCTTCTCAGCCATAACATCCCTCCTATTATTATCATACCAAATACATAACCTTTTGTACTGCTTTAATTACCTTCTCTACAGAAGGCTGGACAGCTAATTCCAATCTATGGTTATAGGGCATTGGTACATCCTCACTGGTTACCAGCTCCACTGGCGCATCTAAATCGTCAAAACAGTTCCTGGATACCATCCAGCCTACATGGGAAGCTACACTGACCATAGGCCAAGACTCATCCACAACAACGCATCTATTGGTCTTTTTAACAGAACGATAGATAGTCTCTTCGTCTAGTGGCCTTAAGGATCTTAAATCTACTATTTCAGCTTCGATACCTCGTTTTGCCAGCTCAGCTGCTGCTTCTTCAACAACCCTTAGTGGTTTGGAATAGGTCACTATGGTTACATCCTCACCTTCCCGCTTTATATCCGCCTTTCCTATAGGTATCAGGTATTCCCCATCGGGGACTTCCCCTTTCCATTGATACATTAGTTCTCCTTCTAAAAAAATCACGGGGTTGTCATCCCTTATGGCAGATTTTAATAAGCCCTTGGCATCATAGGGGGTGGCAGGAGCAACTACCTTCAGCCCGGGTATGTGGACAAAAAGGGTTTGAAGAGCCTGAGAATGTTGGGCTGCCAAATATTCTGCAGGTCCGTTAGGTCCTCTGAATACTATAGGTACATTGAATTGCCCTCCTGACATATATCTCATCTTAGCCGCATTATTGATAACCTGATCCAAGGCCATTATAGAGAAATTAACGGTCATCCATTCTACTATAGGTCTGAGCCCTGCCATTGCAGCCCCTATACCGACTCCCGTAAATCCTTCCTCGGTTATAGGCGTGTCTATTACCCTCCCAGATCCATATTTATCCCATAATCCTTGACTCACCTTGTATGCCCCATTATATTCAGCTACTTCTTCTCCTAGTAGAATAACATTCTCATCCCTGGCCATTTCTTCATCCATGGCTTCTCGTAAAGCATCACGATAGGTAATGATAGGCATCATCATACCTCCTCTATCATCGATTTCCATATTGTTTAGGCTAAAACATCCTCATAGAGGGTTTCCAGCCCTGGTTCTTCGCTCATTTCAGCAAATTCAGCTGCATTATTTGATATTACCTTGCACTCATTATCCATTGCCTTGTAATCATCTTCGCTTATTATTCCATATTCAATCAAAGCATCCTTGAAAAGCAAGATAGGATCCTGCTGCCTGTATTCATCCAGCTCTTCCCTGGTCCTATACTTCGCCGGATCGCTCATGGAATGGCCCCTGTACCTGTAAGTTTTGATCTCTAAAAAACTTGACAATCCTGATTCACGGGCAATTCTAACAGCCTGTAACATCTCTTCATAGACTTCCAACACATTCATGCCATCCACCTGTTTCCCAGGGATCCCATAAGATCTCCCCATCTTATAAAAATCGCGAACTGAAGAGATCCTCTCATAGTTGGTACCCATACCGTATTGATTGTTTTCGCATATATAGACAATGGGTAGATCCCAAATCTTGGCCATGTTAAGACTTTCGTGGAAGCTGCCTTGATGAATAGCTCCGTCTCCAAAATAGCAGGCAACGACTCCAGCCTCTCCCTTATATTTGAGCTTCAAGGCTACACCGGTTGCCAGAGGTATATGGGATCCAACGATTCCATGTCCCCCATACATATGATTCTCAACATCAAAAAGATGCATTGACCCTCCTTTTCCTTTGGAACAGCCCGTTATCTTGCCATAGAGTTCGGCCATTAACACCTTGGGATCCATACCACAAGCCAGGGCATGTCCATGGTCTCTATAGGTGGTTAACACATAATCCTCGCTTAAATCCAAGGCAGCTATGGAGCCTACAGCCACTGCCTCCTGCCCTATATAGAGGTGACAGAACCCACCAATTTTCTGAAGGCCGTACATCTGTCCAGCCTTTTCTTCGAATCTACGTATCAAAATCATTTTCTTTAGTAGATCTATCAAAAATTCGCGGCTATATTTCTCAATTGTAAAAACCCTACTCATTCGTCTCCCTCCCTAAAAGAAACCTTCTTGGACTTACATAGCATAGGTTCATAAAGAATAGCTTCATCCATCACAGTTTCTATTACCAAAAATTCCGTATCCTCAAGGTTTGTCTTCCAAAATATCTCCAACTGCGGTCCTATAGCGTGTAGAATCTCCGTCCTAATGGAAGGATTATCCAGTATATTAACGGTTCCTTTTATATTAATAATACAGTCCAGGTTCTTGCTCTGTATCATCCATTCTACTTTGGGATTTAACCTCAACCCCATCATCTTTCTTGAATTCTTAGCTCCTACACAATAGATACACCCCGGCCGACCCTTTAAGGTGGCGGGTGTCATCCAGCGCATTCTCGGTACGCCATCCTCATCAATATTGGCTAATATTGCAGTTCCGACATCGGCTATAATAGCCTCCAATTTATTAAAAAACTCATATATTTGCAAACTAATAACCTCCTAGTATAACACCCTACAGGTAATTTGCAGCTAACTCTAGGGTTGGGTATCCATACCTAACAGGGTTAATTTAATTAACAACCTTTGATACCCTTATACACCGCATCTATAGTTGTCAAACCTCAATGATACCGCAATAACACAAATTCACTAAGAAATTGATTTGAACTTGGGTATGATAGGGAACCATAGAAATATATATGGACAAAAAAACAAGCCCATCTCAGGGCTTGCTCTATATAGTAAATATTTAGTTAATAATCGCTATAGTTTCTGCTTGTAGCCTGACAGAAAGTATTCAAAACGATCCAAGGCTATCTTAAGATCCGTTAGGTTAGGTAAAAACACTATCCTAAAATGATCATGCTCCGGCCAGTTAAATCCAGTTCCCTGGACCAACAGGACCTTTTCTTGCAATAGAAAGTCCAGTATGAATTTCTCATCGTTTACTATAGAAAATCGCTTCACATCTACTTTTGGAAATAAGTAAAAGGCTCCTTTAGGTTTAACACAGGAAATCCCTGGTATACTATTTACCCGCTCCCATGCATAATCCCTTTGCTCTTTTAACCGACCCCCGGGCATGACTAAATCCTTTATGCTCTGATACCCTCCAAGAGCAGTTTGGATAGTGTATTGGGCGGGCACATTGCTACAAAGTCTCATTGATGCAAGCATGTTAAGTCCCTCTATATAATCTTTAGCTCCAGACTTGTCTCCGCTTATTACCATCCATCCGGCACGGAAACCGGCGATCCTGTGGGATTTAGACAGTCCGTTCATGGTAATAAAAAGTATATCATCAGCCAGAGCGGCAGTTGACGTATGGGTAATACCATCGTACAATATCTTATCGTAAATCTCATCCGAAAACACGATAAGATCGTGTTCTCTGGCTATATCAATAATTCCTTCCAATATTTCAACAGGATAAACGGCTCCTGTGGGATTGTTGGGATTAATAATGACTATACCCTTGGTGTTTGGGGTAACTTTCTTTCGAATGTCTTCCAGGTCAGGGTACCAATCTGATTCCTCGTCGCACATGTAGTGTACCGGGGTTCCCCCAGCCAGGTTAACAGCTGCTGTCCACAAAGGATAGTCGGGTGCAGGTATTAATATCTCGTCTCCGTTGTCCAATAATCCCTGCATTGCAATCATTATAAGCTCACTGACCCCGTTGCCGATATATATATCGTCGATCTCTACATTGTCTATACCTTTTTCCTGACAATACTGCATAACAGCCTTTCTGGCAGAAAATATTCCCTTGGAATCACTATACCCCTGAGCATTTCTCAAATTCATAATTACATCCACTATTATTTCATCCGGGGCTTTAAGGCCAAAGGGTGCAGGGTTTCCTATATTTAACTTAATAATGTTGTAACCTTCCTCTTCTAATCTTTTGGATTCATCCAATACAGGTCCCCTAATATCATAACAAACGTTATCTAGTTTACTGGATTTCTTAATCATCTTCAAATTAATTCGCCCTTCCTGTTAATATCCCTGGTTTTTGTATAACTATAACAGTATACCCATACCCATACAAGTACCACACACATAAAAAATAAAGGAAGGGCGGTCCCTTCCATAGCAATCTACGATTCTTTGTGTTCAAGAAAGTACTTTTCAGCCTCGCTCTGATCGATCAGGCGATGGATAATACTCTCCTCAATATGGAGGTTGTTATTTTCTCTGAGATAGATTCTGCAATTCAAAGTTTTTTCCAAAATATCGATATTCTTACCGCCGTCTTCAGTCCATGTTCTTGCAACGCTTGGATGTACTTCCACAACTACGCCCCAGATGCCAGAATCCTTTATCTCGTTTTCCAACTCTTTTTCTATCCTGGCAACTACCATGGTTTCCGAGTATACTCTACCCGTGCCATGACAATAGGGACAAGGCTTGAGAAGTTTCGAGGATAACCTGCGTCGTACCTTCTTTCTGGTCATTTCCACTAATCCAAGTCCGGTGAACCCTAAGACATTGGTCTTGGTACGATCCTTTTTAAGTGAGCTTTCCAAAACTTCTAAAACTTTTTTCTTGTTCTCTTCTTTACCCATATCAATAAAATCGATAATGATTATACCCCCGATATCTCGGAGCCTAATCTGATGGGCTATCTCCTGAGCCGCTTCAAGGTTGGTCTTGAGTACGGTATCTTCCAAGTTTCTGGATCCTACAAACTTACCTGTATTAACGTCGATAACAGTCAAGGCCTCCGTTGGGTCGATAATTAGATATCCCCCATTTTTAAGCCAAACTTTCTTTTGAATAGCCTTTTCTATTTTATATTCAATATCAAAATATTGAAATATGGGCACGGAGTCATCAAAAAGCTCTACTCTTTGCCTTAATCCCGGGAATAGCACATCAGCTAATTCCAAAGTCTTCTCATACTCTTTCCTATTGTTTATGATGATCTTATCAATGTCCGGTGCATAAAAGTCCCTTATAGTCCTATAAATTATATCTTCATCCTCATATAATACCCTGGGTACTTTGCCCCGCCACTCTTTACTTTGGATCCTTGCCCACAGCCGACATAAAAAGTCGATATCTTGAATAAAGTCATCCTGGTCCTTGCCCTGAGCCGCGGTCCTGACTATCATCCCCATCCCATTAGGCTTTAGTCTCTCGGCGATTTCCTTCAGGCGGGCCCTTTCAGTCTCATCCTCTATCCTTCTTGATACCCCAACGTAATTAACGGTCGGCATTAGGACCATATACCTTCCAGGTAAGGTAATCTGAGTGGTCACCCTGGCCCCCTTGGTACCTATGGGTTCCTTTAACACTTGAACGGTTAATTCCTGACCAGTGCTTATGATATCCCGTATGGATAATGCTCTGGCATCATTGACTGTAGGAACCTGTTTGCCGGGAAACTCAAAGACGGACTTATCAATGTTGATATCCCCTACATAGAGAAAAGCATTCTTTTCAAGGCCTATATCTACAAAGGCAGCCTGCATGCCGGGAAGGACGTTTTCTACCTTGCCCCTATAGATATTACCGACAATGGTATGGCTATCGTCCCCTTCCATATACAATTCCACCAGTTCATCGTCCTCTAA
>DGDX01000062.1 GCA_002385665.1 Firmicutes bacterium UBA3941 | reverse complement strand
AGGTGGTATTTTTGATGGAAGCGAGCCGTGGAAAGGAGGGAACGCTTTGGAACAATTGGATTATTTATGGAATTATCAAGAGTTGGATTTAAAAATGGATGAGTTAAACGCCCAAAAAAAGGACTCACCATTAAGGAAGGAGCTCTATAGATCTATAAGGTATTTAAAGAATCAGCAGAAAAACATAGAAAAATTAAATAACGATATTGACAAAAAGAACCATATCTATAATAGAATATTACATGAATTTGAGAGCATTAATAGTGTCCTAAAGCAGGAGGAGGAAATATTAAATAGTGGTGATGTTAAGTCCTTTAAGCAACTAGATCAGGTTGAAAAGAAGATATTAGAGGCTGAAGAGAAGCTTAAGGAAAAGAAAGAGGAGTTAACTGTACTTCTGCAAGACATGAACTCCCTAAATAAAAAACTGCAGGCAATCACGTCCCGCCTTCAAAAGGGTAAAAAAGAATATGAAAAGAATAAGAAAGAATATGATCTGGCTATTAAGGAATTGGATTCTCAGTATAAGGATCTAAAGGCCAAACGGGATAGATACAAAGTGGAGTTGAACAATGCTCTATTAAAGAGATACGAGGCAATAAAGAACAGTCATCCCACGGTCATGGCAGAGATTGAACAAGACCGTTGTGGCGGATGCAATATGGCATTAGCGTCTTTGGTTATTCAGAATGTCAAAGATAAGGGTAGGATAATCGAATGTGAAAATTGTGGTAGGATTCTATATTCCAGGAAGGAAGAGTCTGATAGTTGATACTGCAACATACCATCATTTGCCTACCGAGGATGTAAATACTTTTTGACCAAAAACTATGAATATGGTATTATTATATTTCAAAACGCTTTTACTATGAGTAAGCTAGATGATCGCATCTAAGGATTTAGATGAGGAAAGTCCGAGCTCCATAGGGCAGGGTGCTGGGTAACACCCAGTGGAGGCAACTCCAAGGATAGTGCAACAGAAAGATACCGCCCTGAATTCAATATGTATGGGAAAATCTGATCCCTATATTAAATTGGATACAGGGTAAGGGTGGAAAGGTGAGGTAAAAGCTCACCAGCATTTAGGCGACTAAATTGGCTATGTAAACCCCACCTGGAGCAAGACCGAATAGGGGATATAAAGTGGTTGCCCGCCGCATCCCGGGAAAAGGTCGCTTGAGTCTGCCGGCAACGGTAGATCTAGATAGATGATCATCCACGACAGAACTCGGCTTACGGCTTGCTCATTATATAAAAAAGCACCGGTATCACCGGTGTTTTTTTGTTGCAGAAATAGTACAATAGAGGTAGAATAACTTTATATTATATAAATTCTTAATTTAGTTATTTTTTTATTGGGTTGTTGTATATGAGTTTGCATTATCCTATATTTTACAATACCCATCATTTTATTTTATGAAGAAGGGGGCAAGACTTATGAGACCTGTAAAAATTTTCACTGACAGCACTGCCGACTTATCAATTGAACTGCGGAAACAATACAATATTTCCCTTATCCCCTTATATGTAACTATAGGGGGACAAACCTATAGGGATCAAATCGATATTGATACATCAAAGCTATATGAACTGGTAGATGAGGTAGGCGAGCTACCCAAGACCGCGGCACCATCCACTCAAGATTTTATTAATTCATTCAAACCCTGGATTGATAATGGCAATGATATTATATTTTTAGGTATTTCTTCTAAATTGTCGGCTACTGTTCAATCTGCTAGTCTGGCGGCACAGGAATTGGGTGAAGATAGGGTAAGGGTTGTTGATTCAGCTAATCTTTCTATGGGAATAGGATTAATGGCAATTAAAGCTGCCCAATGGGCTTCTGAAGGTCTTGGTTCGGAGGAAATATACAGGAAATTAATGAATATGACACCGAGGGTCAGGACTAGTTTCATTATCGACACTCTTAAATTCCTACATATGGGAGGAAGATGCTCATCTTTAGAATTGATAGCTGGCACGGTTTTAAAGATTAGGCCACAAATAATTGTAAGGGAGGGCAGCCTCCAAGTAGCAGACAAACATAGGGGTAAAAAGATGAAGACCATGGATGTTTTCTATGATAATTTTGTCAAAGCCAATCAAAATATTGAAACTGACATCATAGCCATAGCACATTCCGCTGATCCATCGTCTGCCGAATATTTAGAGAATAAAATCTTGGAAAGCGGTTTAAAGTTCAACAATATTTATGTAGTGGAAGCCGGGACAGTAATTTCCAGCCATTGTGGACCCGGGACCGTAGGGGTTTTATTTATAGAAAAGGAAAATATGTAAAAGTCATTCAAATTGCTCTTATCGCATGGTTTTTCAGCCTTTCCAGCCCGACGTCCATGTTCAATGCATAAAAGTCGGGCTTTGGAAAGGTTTATGATGTTAATTCTACAAAGCATCGAATCACCTCTACTTATCAAGCATCCCATATAGCGCCATCATAGATTGGTATTTGCCTCTTAAGACATCTCTAAAGCAGAAGATTGCCTTTCATCAATCAGTAGATATCATTTTAAAAAACCAATTAATTCAACATGATTTTGAAATCGTTGTGGGGAATACTAGACACGAGAGCAACTATCCAAATATTATTGCATATAATGTAGCAAGAATTGAAGGGTATTTCTTTAAGTGCATGTATATATTGATGGAACTTAAGAAGAGACATTGGGAGGCAAAAAGGCGAATTAGTCCCTTCAAAATCAATATGTACTATAGCTTCAGAGTCAATTGCTGACGAAGAAGGTTTTTTACAATTGAAATTCGATGGAAGGGAGTGATGGGATGCAGTTGTTTTCCATCGGGATTGATGATAAGGATATGGAACTTAAGGAATTAATTCGAAAAAAATCTTCTGTCCCCTGGATAGAAGGTTTATATATAGAAGAAAACAGGATAGGGGATCTGATCTTCCTTAACTACAACATCAGCCATATCCTGCCACAGAAGAAAGTGGAAGAAGTAAAGGATAGGTTGCGATTGATTATCGCCGATACGCTCTCGGATATGATTATGGAAGATATGCAATCAGTTATAGTGCAGAGGATCATCCAAAATGAGTATTTTTATATTGATAGAAAGGATCAGGATAGGATCCTTCGTGATGCGCTGGCCATTATGTGGGGTGGGAGAAATCCAATTGTTAACGCTGAAACAATCAGGGAGCAATGGAGATACCGGATATGGGACAGGATAATGGATCACCTGGATACAAATGATGAATTGGTCTTTGATGGCTTTGTGACCTTCCGATTGAAGGATTTTATTAATGAATTAGAGGATGCCGTTGAACGCGCCGTGGATGATCTTCTAATCGAAAATGAATACAATGAATTCATAAAGCTTTTGCAATATTTTGTGGAGATTCAGGATCCCAAAATGGATGAGGTCCATGTACTCCAACAGGAAGACAAACGTTATATCCTTTTGGATTCCGATTTTAAGGTAATTCATAATGAGATGCTGGAGCAGCTGGCCAGGGAAATAACAGACAAGGAGATAAGCCATGATGATCTATTGATTAGCTCCTTGATTACCATTGCACCATGCAAGATAACTATCCATGAATACGACAAGATAAAAAATATTGAACTCTTAAATACCATAAACAATGTCTTTACCGGAAAGGTTGTTATGAGTGAAGAACGAATCACTCCAAAATTATAAGTATGATTGACCCTATCTCCTGTATTGAGGTTAGGATTAAAGCGGTTGTAAAGCAAAAATGGATGCACGGAAAAAAGTGCATCTTTTTTTGACTTTTATTTTATGTTAATTAGGTGTACAATTAATAAAATGCTATTATCTATGTATGGAAGTTTACTATATAAATTCTTGACAGCGCAGGGAGGCAATAAGGTGTTTTGGGAAATAATTGTTATGGCTTTAGTAGGTGCGGTTATAGGCTGGTTTACTAATTATTTGGCAATTAAGCTGATTTTCAGACCCCTAAATCCCATAAGAATTCCCCTAATAGGGTTAGATTTTCAAGGCCTGGTACCCAAGCGTAGAGGAGAGATTGCTGCTAGTATCGGTAAAACTGTTGAAGAGCAGCTATTATCCGTAGACGACCTAATGGGATTTTTTAATACTGATGAGAATCAAGCTATTATTATTAAGAATATAAGAATTGGGATACTAAAGATTATAAACGAAAAAATACCCGCCTTCATACCCCATGGAATTAAGAACATTATACTGAAATATACAGGTGATGTAGTAGAGAAGGAATCAAAGGACTATTTAGAGAAGAACATGGATAGCCTTATTAGACGTGCAGTAGAAACCTTAGATGTGAAGCGGTTGGTTGAAGAAAAAATTAATAATTTTGATCTCGTAGAATTGGAGTCCATCATCCTATCCCTTTCTAATAGTGAGTTAAGGTATATTGAAGTACTGGGTGGTGTGTTGGGATTTATTATTGGGTTGATTCAAGGCCTATTTATTAAGCTTTTCAGCTAAAGGACCGCTATCCCACTTCAATGGTGGGCAGCGGTTTTTATTTTGGAAGACATTCATTTCGGGCTGGTAAGCTCAAATAAAAAATATTGTCGTATAACCCATTTATTTCTTGATTATTGCCGTTATAGGGCATATAATATTTGGTATATAATGGTTTTCTTGAGAATCATTTTCTATGTGCCTGTTGTTCCCATATAGCAGCTTAACTCTGTTACTTACTATGAGTACGTTTTTTTGTCTTTATATGATATTTGTACATAAGACCTGTAAGCAAACTCTAATATCTATTTTAACCTAAGGGAATTCTGTGGAGGTTGGATATCATGAACTCAAGGTTGGATTTGAACAATGAATATGCCCTTTACTTCCAGGAAAATGTCATATCTGAAGAGGTCATGTCTCTTATTCCTTCATCGATAGCCAGACAGTACAACCTGTTTCCCTTTAAACTGGAAGATGAAAACCTATATATCGCTATGGAAGATCCGGATAATATTGTAGCCATTGACCATATCGCAAGGATAACCGGCCGAAAGGTAATAGCATGCCCTGCTAACGGCTACATAGTTGCTCACCATATAAATAAATTATATGGCAATGAACCCATTGAAAGGGCATTGGAGGATTTTAGAAGGGAAATGAGGATCTCAGAATCGCAAAGCACTTGGCTGGGATCTCCATCAGATACCATTGCCTCTGCTCCCATTGTCAGGTTAGTGGATTCCCTTATAGTACAGGCTGTGGAACAAAGGGCCAGCGATATACATATAGAACCAATGGAAGATTCAATGCGTATACGATTTAGATTGGACGGTTTTTTGCAGCGAATAGCAAGCTTACCCCTCGATGTTCATGATCCCGTTATCAGCCGCATAAAAGTCTTGGGAAACATGGATATAGCAGAAAAAAGATTGCCTCAGGATGGGAGAAGCCAGTTTCAGATACCAGGCAAAAACATAGATATAAGGATATCGATTATGCCGACAATATACGGTGAAAAATGTGTATTACGCCTACTTGATCATGATTATTTTCTGTTTCCCAAGGAGGCTCTGGGATTTACGGATGATAACCTTAGACATTTTGATAGGTTTCTTGGCTTAAAACGGGGCATTATTTTAATAACCGGTCCTACGGGTAGTGGCAAATCCACCACTTTATACACTATGCTTAACGAGATTAATAATGAAACCGATAATATAATAACCGTTGAAGACCCAGTAGAATGTAAGATCCCGGGGATAAATCAAATCCAAATTAACTCAAAAGCAGGCATGACCTTTGCAAACTCCTTACGTTCCGTATTAAGACAAGATCCTGATGTCATCATGATAGGTGAAATTAGGGACAATGAAACCGCACAGATAGCGATAAGAGCAGCCATAACCGGTCATCTGGTTTTGAGTACTATTCATACCCACGATGCCATAGGGGCTATAAGGAGATTATTGGATATGGGAATTGAAAATTATCTCCTATCGGATGCTCTTATGGGTGTCATATCGCAACGCCTCATTAGAAAGGCTTGTCCCCACTGCCGTCAGGCTTATACTCCAAGCAGGGAACAGTTGGGTACGATTGGTGCTTCTGTCAAGGAAGGGAATAAATACTACAGAAAAGTTGGTTGCGTTAGGTGTGGTTTTACCGGTTATAAAGGAAGGACCGCAATCCACGAGGTCCTAGTTGTGGATAAAGGAATCCGTCGATTGATTCAAGAAAATGCAACTAGCGATGATATACATAACTATGCAATACAAAATGGTTTGGAACCGCTAAATTACGCATGTATAGATCTATTTGAAAAAGGAATTACCACCTTGGAGGAGACGATTCGTGTTTTGCAAACTTTTGAGTAATTCTTTAGCACTTTTTCGTTATTTTTGAATTTTTTAGAGTCAAGTCCAAAATAGTGTGTAAAATGCCTCGGTAGTAAAATATTTTGAAATTCTTTAAAACGATATTTTTTGCACCTTGAAAAACATAAGACGTTTATGCCGCGAAAGCCTGTTGATACGGTGGAGTCCCCTCTGGTATAATTTAGGGACGGAAAT
>DGDX01000006.1 GCA_002385665.1 Firmicutes bacterium UBA3941 | reverse complement strand
GCAGGTAATCCTACAATATAAAAGACAGAAGAGTGGATTTTTGAAAGACTATTATCAAGCAGCGAACAAATGGCAGTATATTACGGTAATATTCGCATTAGCAGTATATATGCTTATGGTTTTTCTTCCGACAATTATATAACTATAAAATTATTCTATAAGTATATTGACAACAATGGAATTTGAGTCATATAATTCTATAAGCAAATATAAATAAATGTGGGGGATAAGAATGGAACAACCGAAAATCGTCGTCAATACAACCATGTCAAAGGAAGATTACAGGAAGTTTTTATACATTGCAACCTTCAGAAGGAATAAAGTCATAATTCCCTTGCTGGTGCTAATTTCCTTGATTGGAAGCATTATTATTAGTCTGGAAAGCGGTAATCTAAACTACATAATGCTCATTATAAGTTGGATTTTATTATTTGCACTGGCAATTATCGTTGTTATATTCAGAGTTGAAATGAGAAATGCTCAACGCATAAAGACAGATAAGACAGGTACATTTGATAGCATTAATACATTAAAATTCTACGACGACAGACTAGTTATGGAGAATAAGGAGCTTAAGTCAACGGGTGAGTTAAAGTATAGTCAATTTTACGCCTTAATGGAGACTAAAGATTATTTTATTTTCTATTTGACAATGAACCAGGCATCATTGATAAGGAAAAAAGATGTAGATGATCTCAATTCTTTTAAGGAATTTCTTGTTGAAAAATTCGGAAATAAATATAAAAGTATATAGGACAAATTAACGCAAACCATAGATTATGAATATAATGGATGGTGTTTAGTTTGTATTTGTATCATTATTTTGATAAAACCATCGGGCCATTTGTTAACTTATCAGATATACCCATAGATGAAGCAAAAGCAATTCTCAATAGAATCAAAGAAACCAAACCAAATGTCCAGAGCGCCAAGCGTCACTCCGAATATATGGAGGACAGGCACTATTATGAAGGCATTCTCAGAAGGGAGTTTGCCAAAAAAGGCGGGATTATATCGAGAAAATCTCCGCATTATATGGTAATTGAGCATAGCCCTTGGTTAAGTACATGGTTTGAGAACAGCGCATTTATTAAGATTCCCATTGAAGAGTTCGATCTAAAAACCGTTTCCTTTACCTATGGAGATTCTCACCCTGTCTTTAGCCCGCGACCCAATAAGATGGACGGAAAGGAATACCGTAAAAAGCTATATACCTACGATGAAATATTGAAACTTATAAAGAAGTACGGCTTACCGCAAGATTGGAACGATGATGGCCGATATGGCCCCGAGAGATATATTGAAGCTCACATATGGAACGATGAAATAATAGATAAATACCGATAAAAAAAGAATATCAGGTCATAATAATAAGGACCATAAACCAGTGTTTTAGGGTTTATGATCCTTTTTTATTTTCATATATCTTGATATTGTGGGTTGAGTTATACCTATTAAGGGTATATTTCTAATTGAAAGAGTTTCTTAATTAAAGAAATTTCTGAATTCAACAACTCGATTTGCTGCAACTTAACCGAGTAATAGAATATTTTAACCAAACTGAAAGGAGATTTTAATGGGTAAAAGATTGGAAGGAAAAGTAGCCCTTATTACAGGCGCAGGAAATGGTATGGGGGAAGCAACGGCAAGACTTTTTGCAGCTGAAGGCGCTAAGGTAGTGGCTGTTGATATTATGGAAGGCAGCCTGGAGAAATGGAAAGGTAACGAAAATATTATTTCTCTATATGCTGATATTACAAAAGAAGAGGATATAGAGAAAATGGTATCTACAGCCGAGAAGGAATTTGGTAAACTCGACATTGTTTGCAACATTGCCGGTATCAACGATTTATGCTATACATTGGAGGACACCACAGACGAAATGTGGGACAGGGTTATGGACATAGATTTAAAGGCGCCTTTCCGTATTAGTAGAAGAGCTGCAAAAACCATGGAAGAAAATGGCGGCGGAGTTATTTTAAATATTGGATCTTATGCTGCCTATAGGGGTAACCATGGGCCAAGCTATACAGCTGCAAAACACGGTGTAGTGGGCCTGACCATGAGTCTTGCAGTAGGTTTGATCAGTAAAGGTATACGAACCAACTGCATCAATCCCGGAGGAACCTTTACTAACATAGAAGAACATTCCGGAGGCAATTATCATCCTGAAGGAATGGGAATGCTTATAGACATAACTGGCAAGTTCCCTACAAATGGCTATGCACAACCTGAGGATATAGCCAATGCAGCTTTGTTCCTATGTTCCGATGAAGCAAAGCATATAAATGGTGCTATCCTTCCTGTTGATAGGGGAATGAGCTGCTGTTAAGGGATTGATTGCTATACTTAATTAAGCAAAAGACTAGAACTTGCAATAAAAGACCATAGGCCCCATAGCATAGGCCTATGGTCTTTCTTATATTTATTTTCCGACAAAATAAATGGTTTAGGTTGTATTTATTGCAAATTGCTAGTAAGATTTCATAATGGGGGAACTTCCCTGAAGTTAGGAAATTTTCTATATAAATAATACGCATTGACAGATAATATTGAGTCTCAGGATTATAAAACTATAGCAAAGAATATTGCCTGCTTAAAGGACGAGAGAAGATCGGGAGGTCAAATATGAAGAAACGCTATGGAGAAAACAAAGTAAATATTACATTATGGACACTGACTGTTATTAGTGCTCTAATTGCTATCATAAGCTATTCTTTCTTGCCCAAGGATATACCCATGCAATGGAGTGGGTTAAATGTAAATTGGTATGCCGATAAACTGGCTATATTTATGTCTCCCCTTATGTGCCTGGTGATAATCTGTTTGTTAAAGCCTGAAATTAGTAAACGTTTTAAAATGCCGGTAGTTTCAGATATTATAACAGTATGCCTTATGATCATCTTTTTGACCTGCGAGTTATATACCATTGCATATTGTTTTGGTCTACGATATCGCTTAGACTATATTCTATTGGCAGAAGTAATTATCATGGTAATCATTGGTACTGCTATCACAAGATCCTACTACAGGAATAAGTCTTAGCTTTCTCCACCAGAGGGATTGATCCGGAGCATATAAAATTTTATATGGAGGTATATCATGTCCAATCATAAGATCTATAAAATGAGTTTCGCAAAAGTATATCCTCTTTATATTTCAAAGGCTGAGAAAAAGGGACGTACTAAATCAGAAGTCGATGAAATCATTCGTTGGCTTACTGGCTACAGCCAGGAAGAATTGGAAATACAATTGGAAAAACAGGTAGACTTTGAGACCTTTTTTACGGAAGCACCTGAATTGAATCCTGCACGTTCCTTGATCAAGGGCGTAGTTTGTGGCGTCCGGGTAGAAGATATCGAAGATCCAATGATGCAGGAAATCCGCTATCTGGATAAGCTGATCGATGAATTGGCAAAAGGGAAGGCGATGGAGAAGATTTTGCGGAAAGGTTGATAGGGGCAGAGACGCCGGGACAGTGTATATGTTAAAGTCCGGCCGATATCTGTATCGTTAAATAGAGTTTGATTTTATTACCGGTTATTCATATAATATACAGTGTATGCCTATAGTTTATGTGTTGTACTGAGAGGGGAAATGTCATTTTGAGTAAAAACAAGAAGATACTTATGCGCTTCATATCCTACTATAAACCACATCGATGGCTTTTTATTATAGATTTGGTATGTGCATTTGTTGTTTCTGTAATTGACCTGTTATTTCCGGTGATAACCAGAAGGATAGTCCAGACCATTATACCCAGCGGTCAGATTAGTACGTTTTGGATATTCATAGGGGTTATGGTCTTTATGTATATTGCAAGGACAGCCCTTCGGTTTGTGGTTGAATATTGGGGACATATTTTGGGAGTACGCATAGAGTACGATATGCGCAGGGATCTGTTTACTCATCTGCAGACCTTATCCTTCCGATTTTTTGATAAAAACAGAACCGGACACTTGATGTCCAGAATGGTAAACGACCTGGCAGAGATTGCAGAATTTGCCCACCATGGCCCGGAAGATTTATTCTTATCCCTCGTAATGCTAATAGGTTCCTTCTTTGTGCTAATAAGAATCGAATGGCGGCTGGCCTTAATGGTATATGCATTTATTCCCGTAATGGTATGGTACGGTATTGACAAGCGCAAGGACATGAATCAGGCATTCAGGGATATGAGGGTAAAGCTGGCCGATATCAATGCCCAACTGGAGAGCAGTATATCCGGTGTACGGGTTTCCAAATCCTTTACCAACGAAGAACACGAAATGTACAAGTTTGATAGGGGTAATATCAAGTTCCGTGGCTCCAAGTATTGGGCATATAGATTTATGGCCCTCTTCCATACGGGTATAGAGCTGATGTCCGCCCTGCTCAATACAATAGTTATAGCCGCCGGAGGATATATGATCTTTAAGGGAATTATAGATCTGGCGGATCTGTTGGCATTTATCATGTATATAGGACTGTTCATGCAGCCCGTCCGCCAACTGTCCAACTTTGTCCAGCAATTTGAGTCCGGCATGACCGGAATTGAGAGATTCTCGGAGATTATGGATGAAAAGCCTGATATAACCGATGCTCCCAATGCCAAGGAGCTGAAGAATGTAAAGGGCGATATTGAATTCCATAATGTAAGTTTCTCTTATGACAACAATGAAGAAGTTTTGGAAAACATCAATATAAAGATAGATTCAGGGAAAACCGTTGCCTTGGTAGGGCCTTCGGGGGGCGGGAAAACAACTTTATGCCATCTTATCCCGCGGTTCTACGAAGTTAATGACGGCTATATATCCATTGATGGACGGGATATAAAGGAGTATACCCTTAAGTCCCTGAGGAGAAATATAGGTATAGTACAGCAGGATGTATTCCTGTTTGCAGGGACTATTGGGGAGAACATATTATATGGAGATGTTGAGGCCACCTATGAGGAAATGGTAGAGGCAGCCAAGGCCGCCAATATCCATGATTTTATCATGAGCCTTCCCGATGGATACGATACCTATGTCGGGGAGAGGGGTGTAAGACTGTCGGGCGGTCAAAAGCAAAGAATATCCATAGCCAGGGTATTTTTAAAGAATCCTCCCATCCTTATATTGGACGAGGCGACATCTGCCCTGGATAACGAGACCGAGATCAAGATTCAACAGGCTTTGGAAAATCTTTCGAAGGGAAGAACCACCCTGGTTATAGCCCATAGATTATCCACTATAAAGAACGCTGACGAGATCTTTGTCTTAACGGAAAACGGTGTAGAGGAAAGAGGAGATCATGAGACTCTCCTGGAGATGGGTGGCATCTACTCCAATCTATATCGGGCTCAGTTTAAGGACTTAGATCCCGAGGAATTTGTCGGTTCAGACATGGCCGGCTAAGGTTAGAGAGGGAAAGAGTATGAGATTATCATGGATTAAATGCTGTATTTTCATTATATGCCTTGTGTTGCTGACCGGAACCCTATTGGGGTGTAGTATTTTTACTTCAAATTATACTCCTGTAGTGGATGGGGTTATCGACACATCTAAACATGTAAGGCTATCCATGTATCTCATAGGGCCGCCATCCAGTGAACCTGCAATGGATTATCAGGGCATTGTAGAAGAACTGAATGAAAGTATAGGGGATAAGATAAATACAAATGTGGACATAACCTTTATCCCCTTGGATGAGACAGACATTGAATACCCACTAATATTTAACTCGGGTGCAGCTTTTGATATAGGCTATGTAAGTACCGCCGGGGAACCTGGTTTTTTTAGCCTCGCTGCCGAGGAGGCCTTATTGGCCATAGACGATCTTTTGCCAGCCTATGGAAAGGGCCTTTGGGAAGGCATAGCCCCAGACAGATGGGAAGATACCAAATATGATGGTGAAATATATGCAGTACCCATAGGTGGGGAAGAGTACAGGATTAACGGTTTTATGTTTGGCGATGACATAAAACATGAACCAGAGGAACCCATCCTATCCATTGAGGATATGGATAACTATTTAGACACCTTGGCTGAAGAGGATGAGGGGAAGGTTGTTGCAGACATAGGAGAAGAGGATGCAATAGGGCTTTACAATATGTTAATCGATCTCCATAAAACCTGGATTCCCGCACCTGGCATCCCGGAATCCTCCCTATATCTGGTCACCAACACCGGGGGTAAAGCGGGCAGCATTATGCACCCGGCCTTTAGCAGGGAGTTTGTCGAATTTGCAGAAGTAATGAAGAGTTGGTCGACCAATGGATATTGGCAAGAGGACGTCCTGACGGCAAGCAAGGATATAGGGTATGATCATAACGCCGGTGGAAATGTCCTGTTTTTCGGGAACTTTAAAAGGTTTAGGGCTATAGACTCCAAGCTGGCGGATTCATCCCATCAGGAGGGAAGTATGCTTAAATTTATACCCTTCTGTGGAGAAGGGAAAAAGATAATAAAGGCTGGATCTGCCAGAAACGCCCTGGGAATAAGTGCAAGGTCAAAGAATCCCGAAAGGGCCCTTATGCTAATAGACTACATTGTCGGGAGCAAGTATTCCAATGAGATTTTATGTTATGGATATGAGGGGAAGATTATGGATTATTCACCCTTTGCAGATGACCCTGCTAACCATGAGCTCCTGTCAATAAAGGATCCCTTTCACAAGTTTGTCTTTGACAAAACTCCTGTAGAAAAGGAGATTGATGATATCCTTATGGTCAATGCTCAGTACGGCATACCCATTCTACTGGGAAGGGCAGGAGACCCAAGGACAGCAGTCAACAGGTATAGACAGGAACTTGAGGCTGCCGGTATACACAGGCTTATAGATACCGTGAAGGAACAGTTAAAGGATTTTTAGGTTACCAAGTTATGCTTCCCATGCTTATTGCATGGGATTAATTATTGTAGGAGAATATTATTCAGCTTATAGTATGGAAAAAGGGGAAAAAAGCACTATTTGCAATTCCATACAATTATATGCTAAACTAGTAATTATAGGGCGTGTAAATTCGCCAGGCCTTTGATAGGCTTTTTATAATGCGAAAAAGCTTACATTCAGGGGTATGTCCCATTGAGAATAGAAGACCTTCAATGTAGTATTTTTCCTTTCGTTGTTTATTCTCACCTTTTTACAGAATTTATTTTAAACCGGTTGGTTGGAGAGTCCTGGATCACACTGTACATTGAATAAAGGTACAGTGTTTGGACTGTGTTTTTTTTTCATGACTTAAACCAACCTAGCGTTTTTAATAGGATCTAATTTTAATTTGGGAAGGAATGGTCCTATGGGGCAAAAAATAGGAAATAACGGGAAAAATGATATACCTGCCAGAGGCAGTTTCCTAGAATCGTCTATAGAGGAGTCCTGGGAAAGGTGTATTGAATATGGACTTAATAGACTTAACCGGCCAAAAGCACTCAAGGTTTCTAATCGTAAGCTTGAACAGCTCCTCGATGAGTATAAGGATCTTCTGAGCACGGCTTACCCATACATAAAGAGCCTGGCCCAGGCCTTATCCAGGAATGGATCCACTGTCGGCCTGGCCAGCGATGAGGGTGTACTGCTTAAGGTTAAGGACAAGGTGAACGGACTGATGGATCTGGGGTACCAAAGAGGTTTTGTTCATTCAGAATTATATATGGGAACAAACGCCGTAGGAATGTGTATTGAGACAGAAAGTCCCGTTGTTATTTGGGGAGAGGAGCATTTCTATAAAGGACTGTGGGATTGGGTTGGTTTTGCGGCTCCGATAAAAATTGATAACCGCCTTAGGGCTGTAATATTTGCCATGGTACCCATCGAATTTGCTTTCAGGGAACTGCTGGAGATCATATCAATGGCGGCTTATAGTATGGACAAGCAGCTGGAGTTAACCTATGACAAGGAAAAGTTATTGTATATGTATACCACAACACAGAACGGACGAAAGGATATTTTGGAAGCTTCGTCTATAGTATCCCATGAGGTTAAGAATTCCCTTACAAATATCAGTGCATATATACAGCTTCTTCAACTGGAAAAGGGCATTGCCATTACCAACAGTAACAGAATCCTGAATGAGATTTCACGGGTTTCCAGACTGCTGGATGATTTCAGGCTGTTATCGAAACATGATTATGATAACACCCATCTTCATTCCCTGAAGGAGATCATTCAGTTAGTAAAGGATGTAATGATGTCCAAGGCCAGGTTAAGCAATGTAGATATCATATGCGATCCATTCATGGAAGACATCTATATAAAAGCTGATAAGAACTCACTTCAACAAGTATTTATTAACCTGATAGACAATGCCATAGATGCAATGAAGGATGGAGGTACTCTTACCATAGGACTTCGAACAGAATCGAACCCCGATATGGCTGTGATTAGCTTTAAGGATACCGGAACCGGCATATCTCCTGAACAACTTCAAAACATATTTAAGATTTATGAGACCACCAAAGAAACCGGCAC
This sequence comes from Firmicutes bacterium UBA3941, assembly GCA_002385665.1. Lineage (GTDB taxonomy): Bacteria > Bacillota > Clostridia > Caldicoprobacterales > UBA3941 > UBA3941. Next base: position 52,507 of record DGDX01000006.1, on the reverse strand, counting down.
CGGTCTGGGCCTGCATATCTGCCAAACCATTGTCAGGTTTTATGGAGGTACCATAGAGGTAGACAGCATACCGGGCAGGGGCAGCACCTTTACAGTCAGGCTGCCGAGAGCCTATAGGATATAAATCTATTCTACAGCCTCGATCAATTTCATATACATATACATAACTATGATTTTATCCAGCTTATGAATATTCGATTTTCCTGTGATGTTTGCTATGTAAGTCATATACAACAGGCATCCCATACATAAGAAGAGCAATAACTGTTATGTAATGTAAATGAGGCGATTGTATGGGTGTTACTCCTATTAAAAGAAGATATCTTATTGCTATAATTGTTTTGATCATTCTATGTATTTCAGTCTCCAGTCTTTACGACCTATTTTGGGGCAGGAGGAGTGATCCTTACCGGTCTGATGAGGATCTCACCCTCTATGAGATAGACCTAACCTTTAATCCCTATTCCAAGAGGATAGATTGCATGCAGCAGGTTAAGTATACAAACAAGGAGGAAGCAAATCTGTGGGCACTCTATTTTCATGTCTATCCCAACGCCTTTAAGCATGCCGAAAAATCCGTTTTCCCCAAGGAGGAGATGGATAGGGCGTATCCCAATGGATTCTCACCTGGCTTTATTGAGTTAAATAAGGTATTGCTTGAAGGGGCCCCGGTAGCTTACACCTTTGAAGGCTATAGCCATGATATATTGATGATTCCCCTTGAGGAGCCCCTTAAACCCGGAGATAGGCTGGAGGTTTTTCTTGAATATTCCGTTGTTATGCCCAATTCTCCAGGAAGATTTGGTTATTTTGACAACACCTATAACTTGGGGAATTGGTATCCCATACTATGTGTATACGATGAAAGGGGCTGGAACCTGGAACCCTACCACTCATTAGGAGATCCATTCTACAGCGATATAGCCAACTATTATGTGCGGATTACGGCACCATTTGAGTTTGTAATAGCCGCTACCGGGGAGGAAACCAGAGTTATTGAGGGGGATGAGGAAAAGATTTGGGAATTTAAGGGCCATAAGGTCAGGGATTTTGCCTGGGTAGCCAGCCAAAAGTTTCAAAGATCCTCTGCGGTTGTAGGTGATACAACCATATACTCCTACTATTACACCCATGACAGGGGTAAAAAAGCTTTGGAGTTTGCGGCATCCGCCCTGGAGATTTTCAATGATCTCTTTGGGGCATATCCATACAAGAATTTATCCATTGTCCAGACGGACTTTTTTATCGGCGGCATGGAGTATCCCAGGTTGGTGATGATAGATGGAAGCCTTTATGATGGGGATCAGGATGATTGGCTGGAACTGGTTACCGTCCATGAGGTGGCCCATCAATGGTGGTATGGTTTGGTAGGCAACGATGAAGTCCACGATTCATGGCTGGATGAGGGATTGACGGAGTATTCCACTATCCTCTACTATGGCCAACGGTATGGGCGTGAAGAGGAAGAGTATAAATATCAAACCTACATAAACAAGGGTAAATTTCAACTGTTCAGGATCTATAGGGATAGCGAGGATACAGACGAGACCATACACAGGCCCCTGTATGAATTTAAGGACTGGTTGGAATATGATTCCCTGGTATACGGGAAGGGGGCAATCATGTTCCATGAATTAAGACAGGAGATGGGGGATGAAATATTCTTTGAAGTATTGAGGGAATATTTTGAAAGCAATAAGTTCCAGAACGCTAAACCTGAGGACCTATACAGGGCTTGTCAGAAAGTTACCGGAAAGCCTTGGGACGATTTTTTCCGGCAATGGCTATACGATGATTATGAAGAAAAAGCCGGATAACTTATAAAGCGGTCAATAGCCATTACCAGCATATGTTTGACTAGCACAACTCATTAATTTAATAAATTCGTAAAATTTATGTAACAATTTTAAGTTTTTATGATATAATGGTTTTGTACTTAATATCGCCCTGTAGTAATGAGGTTTGAATGTGTTGGGGTTAGGAAGGACGCTTAGTAATGTTGGGGAAGAACTGGTTTGAAATATTGGACAAGCTGTATAACTGGGTGAGGCTAAGGAGAAATATTGTAATAGCCTTGTCGGTTATTTTTTTAATAAGTGCAGGAGTATTTTCTGTTAAGGCGCTGGCTGTAAATAATGAATCATCCCTGGAGGATGATATGACAGAAGCCTTTTTTACATATTTCGATGGCCAAAAAATAGGTCTGGTCAAAGATAAAGGAGATATAGAGAAGGTACTGGAAGGTATCAAACGAGGTTTCGAATCGCTATACAATATGGAAGTAACCCTGGAAAATGACATCGACTTCGAGAGGGTCTATGTGGATGAACAGTATTTAAGCGACCCTGAGGTTCTGGAAAGCCTAATACAGTCAAATGTTTCACCCAGGGTAAAATGCGCTGTCATTCAGGTTAACGGTGAAAATCTGGCAGTATTAAAGGACAGTGAAACAGCCCGGTTTATCCTGGATTCCCTCCTGCAGCCCTTTAAGGAGAAGATAGAGAGTAAGGGAGGAAGCCTGGAGGAGATAGACTTTGAAGAGGATGTCAACATAAAGGACCTGTTTGTAAGGTATGAAGAATTGGAGGATCCTGATGAGGTAGTCCAAAGATTTACTCAGGGAAACACTGAAAAGCGGATCTATATTGTAGAAAAGGGAGACAATATTTGGACCATCGCGCAAAAGCATGATATGACTGTAAAGGATATATTAGAGGCCAATGCCCCTATGGAAGAATCCGATATCTTACAGATCGGTCAGGAATTAAACCTTAACGTGCCGGAATTGCCCCTAAATGTTATAACAGTGGAGAAGGTGGAGCATACCAAATCCATCCCCTTTGAAACTGAAACCAAAAAGTCTGATGATTTATACACCAATCAAACCAAGGTAGCCCAAGAAGGTAAAGAGGGTGAATGCCAAATAGTTGAGAAGGTGTATAAGCGAAACGGCGTGGAAACGGAAAGGGAAACAATATCCGAGACTGTTAAGAAGGAACCGGTGAAAAAGATCGTTCTTGTAGGCACCAAGAAACCTCCTAAAAAGGTGAGTTCCTCCAGAAGTGGAAGCAGCAGTTCATCAAGTGGCATATCCATGTCATGGCCGACCAGGGGGAGAATAACATCCAGATTTGGCCGCCGCTGGGGCAGGATGCACAAGGGATTGGATATCGCCAATGACAGGGGGACTCCCATCTATGCCGCAAGGAGCGGCACCGTATGCTATTCCGGATACAATGGGGGTTATGGAAATCTGGTAAGGATCGATCATGGAAGCGGTATTGAAACTTATTACGCCCATCTGAGTTCCAGATCCGTTAAGAAAGGGCAGAAAGTGAAAAAAGGTCAGCTCATTGGATATATGGGCAACACCGGAAATAGTACGGGTCCCCACCTTCATTTTGAGGTCCGTATTAATGGTACTCCCAAGAATCCGCTTAATTATCTAAAATAAGACCCCATATACCCGAACCTTGTATCGGGGGATGACTATAACCCTATTGGGTTCAACAGAACCATGCCATTAATTGCTTGATGAAGTTTACATAATATGATGCTATAATGGTATTGCGGTACCGCCCTGGTATAGGAGGTACGACTGGTGAAAAAGGGGAAGTTTAATTGGGGGTTGGCGCTATGCATAACCCTGTGTTTGGCAGTAGGTGCAGTGTTTCGGTTCAACAGTCTTGTATTGGCCAGGGTCTACCCTGTATACCAAGCCTTTAGGGGGTATAGGATATTACAGTCTGTGCCCCACTATGAAGAAGAGCAAGTTGGCAATTTCTCCATACGTCATAATTCTATTGACACTGATAAGCTCCGTGACCTTGTAGATATAATTTATGGATATGGCAATGAGGTCCTGGATCTCTTTGACTATGTTCCTGATGGTGATATTGACGTAATATTGTTTGAAGACGATAAAGAATTTCATCAAAGCCTGGGTATACCCAAGGATCAGCCGACCCTGGGGGCATATTCGGGTGGTAAGATCGCCATTTTAGAAAGGTCAGAGGATGGGTCAGTGGGAAATATGCTAACAAACAGCTTTGTTCACGAGTTAACCCATCTTGTAGTAGACGATTTGGCGGGTGGTAATTTTCCGGTATGGTTCACGGAAGGCAGCGCCCTGTATATGGAATATATGCTATTAGGCTACGAATGGGGAAGGGAGCTTGGCAGTGCAGATATCTATTCCATTGAGGAACTGACTGATGATTTTTATAGATTGGACGAGTACCAGGCTTATAGACAGGCCTTTTTAGAGGTCAGTGATATAATCGAAAGGATTGGCTGGGACGGTTATCTGGATTTGCTTCAGGAATTAGGAGACGGCCAGGACTTTTATCTCAATTCATGAAATTTTATAACTTTTATGATGAAATACTATAGTAAAGATGTTATAATAATAACATTGTTTGTGTGGACGAGACATAATGGCATTGGAGGTGAAGTTCCCTCAGATTTCTGGGGAAAGAGGGAACCAGGGATTGGAAAAACTACGAATATATGGCGGCAAGCCATTAGTTGGAAGAGTGAAAATAAGCGGCGCTAAAAATGCTGCCGTTGCTATTTTGCCTGCGGCATTGTTAGCCAATGATAAATGTATTATCGATAATTTGCCTTATATAGATGATGTTACTACATTAGCGGAAATACTGGATGAATTAGGCGCCCGGGTTGAGCTGGAGGGCAAGGGAAGGGTAAGTATTGACGGATCAAAGATGACGGAATACAGAGCCCATTATGATATGGTGAGGCGGATGAGAGCCTCCTATTATCTATTAGGTGTGTTGCTGGCCAAGTTTGGCAAGGCAGAAGTGTCCTTTCCTGGTGGATGTGCCATAGGCACAAGGCCCATAGATCAGCATATCAAGGGATTTGAAGCCTTGGGAGCCAAGGTGGAATTGGAGCATGGAGTTATAAAGGTTTCTGCCGACAGGTTGATAGGCAATGAGATTTACCTTGATGTAGTCAGCGTCGGGGCTACAATAAACATTATGTTGGCCGCTGTAAAGGCGGAGGGAACCACTACCATAGTCAATGCCGCAAAAGAACCTCATGTGGTGGATACGGCTAATTTTTTGAATACCATGGGAGCAAGCATAATGGGGGCGGGTACCGACACCATTAGAATCAAAGGAGTTAAAGAGCTTTCAGGCTGTAGCTATACAATTATACCGGATCAAATTGAAGCTGGTACCTATATGATTGCCGCAGCAGCTACAGGGGGAGATGTTACGGTGGTAGATGTTATCCCCAAACATATGGAGGCGGTCTCAGCGAAACTGCTGGAGATGGGTATGGAGGTTATCGAAGGAGACGATGAGATTCGTGTTATAGGAAAACAAAGACCCCGTAAGGTAAACATTAAAACTCAGCCATACCCTGGATTTCCTACAGATTTGCAGCAGCCCATGTCTGCACTTCTCAGTATAGCGGATGGGGTTAGCGTTATCACGGAGAATGTATGGGAAGCCCGGTATAAACATCTCGATGAGATTGTACGTATGGGTGGTAATGTTAAGATAGAGGATAGAGTAGCCATCATTGAGGGTGTTGAAAGATTATCCGGTGCCCCTGTAACAGCTACTGACCTTCGTGCAGGAGCAGCCCTTATAGTGGCTGGATTATCCGCTGAGGGAGTTACCGAGATAAGCAATATAGAACACATTGACAGAGGGTATGAGGAGATCGAACAAAAGCTGATAGGCCTGGGTGCGGATATCGAACGCATAGACGAAAACGGCAAAACCCGCAGGCTACAATTAGTGACTTCAGGCCAAAGGACTGCAGCGGGAGCCGGCCTATAGGAAATAAACTATTCTTGGAATGATTATAATATTTTTTCTGGGGTATTAAATCAAAGAATATTAAAAAGAGGATGACCGTCTGTTATCCTCTTTTTTATGGAAATGGTTTTGCCAGGGGGGAATTTAGAATGGGATTGAAGTTCTGCTCCCTCTTCAGTGGGAGCAGCGGTAACGCCAGTTATATTGGGACGGACAAGACCCACATCCTAGTGGATGCCGGTCTTACAGGCAAGGCAGTTGAAAATTCCTTAAGGGAAATAGGTCAGGATCCCTCTCTTCTGGATGGGATTTTAATTACCCATGAGCACGATGACCATATCAGGGGTGCCGGTGTTTTATCCAGGAGATATGATATACCTATATATGCCAATGAAGAGACCTGGAAGGCCATGGAAGCCAAGATAGGGAAGATGAGCAGCAATAATATGAGGATCTTTTATAATGATATGGATTTTTACATAAAGGACGTAAATATTCAGCCCTTTGGTATACCCCATGATGCTGCGGATCCTGTGGGATTTTGCTTTTTTAATAAAGGTAAAAAGATTAGTATAGCGACGGATTTGGGGCATACTAATTCCAGAATTATAAATACAGTCATGGATTCAGACCTGATTATGTTAGAGGCCAATCATGATGTGGATATGCTTATGGGGGGCTCCTATCCCCAGCACCTAAAGAAACGTATTTCGGGAAGCAAAGGCCATCTTTCAAACATTGATGCCGGGTCGGCCTTGGTTAAGATGATAACCAATAAGCTTACCCATGTCCTGTTAGCCCATCTCAGCCTTCATAATAATATACCTCAGCTGGCATACCAGACAGTTACCGGGATACTGGCAGACAACGGTATAAAAAATGGGAAGGATATAGCGGTGGACATGACTTATAGGGATCGGGTAAGCAATTTTTATCATATAGGTTGATGGTTTACTGATCTACTATCACAGGTATAGTGCTTACAGCCCACCTGGCATTTTTCGTCGGATTGGCTCCAGGACCATGGTCCATGACTTAAGGGAGTGAGTATGTCCGACCGTGAAAAGGAAACTTTATTGGGGTTTTAGCTGTTTGTTAATCCTGATTATCTTGCTTGGCTTAGCGGGGTGCTCGGGAGAAGGATCCAATACCCGGGAGGAGGATTCAATCCGGAACGATAAGCCAGTGCCCAGGGCTCAACAGGTCAAGGTTGAGGAACGGGTTCTAACCAGTGGCACGGTAGTGGAAGTGGCCGAAAGTATTATTCCCGCTGTTGTGGGGATCTCCACCATAGAGATTAGCCGGGACTCCATGTGGGGTGAGGCCGTTGCAATTAAGGGTATAGGATCAGGGGTAGTAGTACACCCCTTTGGATATATATTGACCAACGATCACGTGGCGGGTGGTAACCCCAGCAGCATTAGCGTTGTCTTTAGTGACGGGACGGAATTGGAGGGCAGAACACTATGGTCCGATCCCACTTTGGATCTTGCCATGGTCAAAGTTGAAGCGGAGAATGATCTTGTCTATGCTCCACTGGGAAACAGTGAAGATTTGGCTATAGGCGAAACGGTTGTAGCTATAGGTACGCCCTTGGGGCTTCAGTTTCAACATACCGTTACCTCCGGTATAATAAGCGGCCTAAATAGGACCGTGAAGATCCCCACCAACCTGGGGGAAAACTTTATGGAGGATCTGGTCCAGACCGATGCGTCCATCAATCCGGGCAATAGCGGAGGGCCTTTGGTAAATATCAGGGGTGAAGTAATAGGGATCAACACCGTTAAGGTTACCAGTGCAGAGGGAATTGGTTTTGCTATACCCATTGATGTTGCCAAGCCGATAATCAGGCACTTTGTAGAGGAGGGGGAATTTGTAACCCCTTATATAGGAATTGTTGGCTTCGATAGGGAGATGGCATCCTATTATAATAGAAACCGCTATATTGAGGAAGGTATCTATGTGGTGGAACTGGATAAGAATGGTCCGGCCTACAGTGCAGGTGTGAGGGTAGGCGATATTATAACCATGGTAGGGAATCAGAAGGTTAATAAAATGCTGGATCTTAGGAAAACCATTTACTCCTATAGGGTAGGACAAAGCGTTGATATCAGGATTCTCAGGGGTGGCAAGGACTTAACCATCAATATGACCTTAGTTGAAAAACCGATATAAGATTATAAATTGTTTTTGGATAATCCGCCTAAGGGTGGATTATTTTTGTATAATCTTTATTTTGGCCTATATTTTGTATGCCCTTCATATTATAATGGGGATAGTGATCTCATTTCATAAGAGGGACTGCATGTTATTACTGAATTAAGCATTTTTCTATAATTTATAGTCTGGGATAATCCATTTGAGCTTTCAATTATGGCTGGGGTTATGGGTTAACTTGGAACACGCCAGTCTGGAAAGCGGAAAGGGGAAGAGGATGGAGAATACAACTAAGAGTTCAAAACAGCCTACTGTTTTTGGCGCAAATATGGTCTACCTAATCGTATTGATGCTAATGATGAGTGCCCAGGTACTACTTGTGAGGTGGTTGCCCAAAACTACAGACGGCCCGGATTACTATTGGAAATTATTTCTTATGGAATTGTTATTGATAGGGGGACCACCCCTATTGTACATGTTGTTCTATAGGATGGATATTGCCAGGATCAGCCGATTTAACGGGATTAAGCCGGCTGAGGTGCTTTTGATACTCGGGATGGCCAACTTCGGCTATGGGGTAACGATAATCATCAATCTCATTTGGTATTGGGTGGTAAGCCGCTGGGGGGCACCTATCGGCCAGCAACTGCCTACCATAGAGAATGGTACTCAGCTATTGTTAGCTGTACTGGCCATTGGGGTCGTTCCGGCAGTGGTTGAGGAGTTCTTGTTCAGAGGTCTTATCCTAAGAGGATATGAAAGGTTTGGCTCCAAAATCGCTATAGTCATGACCGGGATTTTGTTTGGAATGCTCCACCTACAGCTTATGAGCATACCCTCGATTATCTTAATTGGTATAATTATTAGCTATGTGGTCTATCGCACCAACTCAATTATAGCCGGCATGATATACCATTTTATACACAACAGTATAGCCGTAGGTCTATTGTATATACAAAATGTTATACTAACCAGTCAGGATGCCATAGAAGGAATCCCCCAGGATATAAGCCAGCTACCTACAGATGCCCTTGTAACGGCCATTATTGTATGGGGTATTATTGGATTCATATGTCTTATCCTATTCACTGTTTGCCTCATTGCATTTCATATTTACACCCGAAACAAGGGGAAGGTTAGGGATGTGGCACCGGAGGAAAGGGAACAATCAAGGTTTCTTGCAATGCTGCCTGCCATCATAGCCACAATTATAGTCATAATAAACCTGGTGTTTGAGGTGTTGCATATGACAGGGGCTATTGGTATCTAGGTGATGTATTATGGATATACGAATTGTAGCGGTAGGAAAGATAAAGGAAAGGTATCTCCAGGAGGGGATTGAGGCATATCTTAAGGGTATTAGACGTTTTTGTTCTGTGGAACTTGTCCAGGTTGACGACGAAAGGGCCCCACAGGGCTTGTCTTTGGCCCAGGAGAAGGCGATTAAGGCTAAGGAAGGGCAGCAAATCCTTAAGGCTGTCAGATTCAATTCCTATACCATAGCATTGGCCATAGAGGGTCATGCCTTGTCCACCCAGGTTTTTTCAGAGAAGCTAAAAGACCTGGGTTTCAATGAAAAAAGGTGTATAGACTTCATAATAGGTGGTTCTTTGGGTTTGGATGAGGCTGTATTAAAAAGGGCGGATCTATTGTTATCCTTTTCAAGGTTCACCTTTCCCCACCAATTAATGCGGTTACTGTTGCTGGAGCAAATATACAGGGCAATATCCGGGTAGACACGATCCCATGAATCTATGGATAAGAATACTGGGTCCTGTTGAAGTCTGTATACTACAAGGCCATGGTAATTATTCATAAATTATCCCAGAAAAAAACGAAGTATAATTATTGACATCTATGTGTAATTACATATAATAATATTAATAATAAAGTGTGTGTAGTAGGTTGATTAGTGTAGTACGGTAGAATGTCCATAGTTTAGTTTCTGATTAAATAATGGATTATGGTTTACCTTATATCATCTAAAGTGATTTTTCCCCGGGAGGAGCAGACCTCTTGGGGTTAATTAAATAAAGGTAGTATGGAGGTATGGAAGTGAAAAAGTTATTCACGGTTTTGGTAGTTTTGGTAGCTATGGTAGTATTTGTAGGACTGTCAGGTTGCACAAACAGTGCAAAGGGTCCCAAGGTAGGTATTATTCAACTGGCAGAGCATGCTGCATTGGATGCAGCCAGTGAAGGATTCATCGCCGCCTTAAAGGACAATGGATATGTCGATGGCGAAAACATCACAATCGATCTTCAGAACGCCCAGGGCGAACAAGCAAATCTATCCACCATCAGCGATCGTTTTATAAGCGAAAAGGTTGATCTTATACTGGCTGTAGCAACGCCTGCAGCCCAAGCTGTTGCGGGGAAAACGTCCACCATTCCAATTTTAGGCACAGCTATAACTGACTACGTGGAAGCAAGGCTGGCTCAGTCCAATGAAGAACCCGGTCTTAACGTGTCAGGGACCACCGATATGAATCCCATCAAAGAACAGATAGAACTTCTCGTTAAGCTGGTACCCGATGCTAAAACAGTTGGGGTAATCTATAATTCCAGTGAAGACAATTCAATTCTCCAGGCCAGGATCGCCAGGGAAAACATAGAAAATCTGGGACTTAATTATGAGGAAGTAACGGTTTCCAGTACCAATGATGTACAGCAGGCGACCCAATCCCTCGTGGAAAAGTGCGATGCCATCTATATACCCACCGATAACACCCTTGCTACGGCAATGCCGGTAGTGCACGGTGTTGTTGTGAAATCAAAGACCCCTGTGATCTGCGGGGAGGAGAGTATGGTCCGTGCAGGTGGTCTGGCAACCATAGGAATCAATTATTATGACCTGGGATACCAGACCGGCTTAATGGCTATTGAAATTCTGGAGAATGAGGCAGACATCTCCAAGATGCCCATTGAATCGGCTACAAAATTTGATTTTGCCATTAATGGGGATGTGGCTGAGGAAATTGGGCTGACGATTCCGGAAGACCTTGCCGAATATGTGATTAAGGAGTAATTTGGACTTTATTCGCTTTTTTAGGTGATAACTACAATAAATGCAAGACAGGAAGCAGGATTGTTTAAAGAATGGAGAATATAAATGGTTGAGGTTATTAAGGGGGCTTTATCCTTAGGGCTTTTATGGGCCATAATGACCATAGGAGTCTATATAACATATCGTATTTTGTCTATAGCGGATCTTACCGTTGAAGGGAGCATTACCCTTGGGGCTGCTATAGCTGCCCATGCCATAACAAGCGGGATGAATCCTTATCTGGGTACTCTTATTGCCCTATTAGGAGGTATGGCAGCAGGGCTTTGCACCGGTCTATTGCATACAAAACTAAAAATTCCCGCCCTTTTATCAGGAATTCTAACCATGATTGGTCTATACTCCATTAACCTCAGGGTTATGGGGAAGGCCAACATATCCCTATTGAGGATGGAAAATGTATACACTGTTTTTGAGAATATGGGACTGGAACCTACCTGGGCTACAATTACCCTTGGAGCCATAAGCGTAGCTGCAATAGTATGCCTGTTATATTGGTTTTTTGGAACAGAGCTGGGGTGCGCCATAAGAGCTACCGGCAATAACCCCTATATGGTCAGGGCTCAGGGAATAAATACAAACACCATGATTATTATAGGTTTGGTAATCAGCAATGGCCTGGTCTCCCTGGGTGGGGCCTTAATTGCCCAAAATCAGAATTTTTCAGATATTGGGATGGGGACCGGCTCCATTGTCATAGGCCTGGCATCGGTTATCATTGGGGAGGTGCTCTTTGGGAAGAGGAATTTTTTCATGAGACTTACATCCCTTGTCTTCGGAGCTATTACCTACCGTATAATAATTGCTTTTGTTCTGAAGCTGGGTATGCACAGCAACGATCTGAAGCTCTTTACTGCAATAACGGTAGCCATTGCCCTGTCCCTGCCTATGATCAAGGATTTTGTAAACCCGCCCAAAATAGCTATAGGGGAGGGTGAGCAGGATGCTTAGGATAGATGGAGTATACAAGGTATTTAACCCAGGGACGGTCAATCAGAAAACGGCCCTTAGAAATGTGAGCCTTGATATGAAAGAGGGGGATTTTATCACCCTGATCGGTGGTAATGGAGCGGGAAAATCCACCCTGCTAAACTGTATTGCCGGTGTATATGGCGTTGATAAGGGCAGTATAAATATAGCGGGTGTCGATGTAACGAAATTAACCGAGTATAAACGGGCGGCCTTTTTGGGAAGAGTTTTCCAGGACCCTATGATGGGAACCGCTTCTGATATGATCCTGGAAGAGAATCTAGCCCTGGCCTTAAGGCGGGGGAAGCCCCGGGGACTTAGATGGGGAATAAGCAACAAGGAAAGGGAAGTCTACAGGGAGCTATTATCCCATCTGGGTTTGGGCCTCGAACATCGCCTAAATGTCAAGGTAAAGCTCCTGTCCGGAGGACAGCGACAGGCTATAACCCTGCTAATGGCAACCCTTAATAAACCCAAGGTTCTCCTTCTGGACGAACACACTGCGGCCTTGGATCCTAAGACTGCCGCCATCGTCCTTGATTTAACTGAGCGATTGGTCCATGAAAATGGTTTGACCACTCTCATGGTTACCCATAATATGCGGGATGCCATAAGATATGGAAACCGTTTAATAATGATGCACGATGGCAGGATATTTCTTGATATTCAGGGTGAGGAGAAAAAGAAATTAACGGTGGAAGAACTCCTGGCTCGATTTGGTTCTGCCAGTGGACAGGAATTCTCCTATGATAGAGCATTATTATCATAAGATGATTTGACCTATAATGATTCTTGAGTTCAATTCTATCACCCATTAATATAATTCCAGGGGCGGGCTTAAAAGCCCGCCTTATTATATCTTCAGGTAAGAGTATAGTACACAGTATATATATCAGCGGGAGTGTAAAATGGATAAGCATGAGTTTTATGAGAAGGTATATAAAATAGTTGCCACGATCCCCGAAGGTAAGGTTATGACCTACGGCCTTATCGGATTTATACTGGGCTCCAGATACTATGCCCGGAGGGTGGGCAAAGCCTTGTCCAATGCCCATGGCAGGGGACTGCCCTGTCATCGGGTAGTTAATTCCAAGGGTGAACTGGCACCTGCCCATGTTTTCGGTGGAAAAGGAAAGCAATATAGGCTCTTAAAGGAGGAGGGAGTTTTCTTTAAGCCAAACGGGTGTGTGGATCTTAAGAGATCTCTTTGGAGGCCTTGGGAAATATAGCACACTCCTAATAGGTTAGAATTTTTATAACAAGGCACCAAATTTTAGCCGTTATAAACGTATTCTCAAAAGTTGAGACAGATTCTTAGTCTGCTGGGTGGATTTTCTGCTATCGGATTGTTAGAATTTTATTATCCGGAGATGTTTTCAATCATAAATTGTGATTTGAATATCCTTATGAGAATATGGAGGTTTTACAATGGTTAGAAAATCCATGGGTAGCTTTATAGCGGCTCTCAGGAAGGCAAATGGCATGACCCAAGCGGATCTGGCAGATAAATTAAGCGTATCGGATAAGACTGTCAGCCGATGGGAAAGGGGAGAAGGGGCACCGGATCTTTCTTTGATTCCTATAATCGCCCATATATTTCAAGTTACAAGCGATGAGCTTTTACGGGGAGAGCGTAACTCTTCAGTCCATGATGATAATCCAAAATTTGACGACGAATTGAGCAAAAGAGGTCAAAGACAACTAAAGAGGTTACTAAAAATAAATTTATCCAAGGCCAGAAATCAAAGTTTGATTTCCATTGGAATCATGGTTACAGGTTTGATTGCTGCAATGATATGTAACTTTGGATATAACCGTGGATACCTTGGTTTTTTTGTGGCTGCGTTCTTTTTTATGACAGGAATCCTGTATGAGATTATCATTACCAACATAGCCTTATTAAAAGTGTCTGATGACGAATTTGAAGGGAAAGAACTAAACTGTTACAGACAATCCGTTTCGCTATTGATCAGGAGGGTCCTTCTTTTAGGTGTGGTCTTTTTTGCTATAACGTTACCCCTTATTTTAACGGGTGATCCGCTATTTGGTGTAATGGGGAGGTCTTGGCTTAAATTAGGGCTCCTGTACGGAGCAATAGCATTGGCTCTGTGCTTGGTCATCAGTGATTTATGGGATTTTATTCTTATCCGAAAAAGAATATACACCCTTGGAGAAAAGGAAAATGATATTTATCTGTTTAATCTGGATTTGAAGAAGAAATATGGGCTTATTCTCACAGGGATACTTGTTATTACCTTAGGTGCACATTGGTTTATAAGCCGAAAAGCTGGGAAGAATGAGGAGGACTTTCTGGCGGATATTATAAATACGGAAATCACCAGTTACGAAGAAAGGGTCTATCAAGGAGACACAAGCGATAGAGAAAATAGGGTACTCCATACATACGTTAACCGGCAAGAAGGTGTCACGGGTCCTGTCATTTATGACGGCAAGCGGGGATTTTTTCCATTTACCATATATACCTATAGGAAATACGCTGTTGGAAGCGTACCATGGGGAAAGATTATCATGGTAATGCCCAATATAGGTTTTTTTCTGGTTTATTTGGTTGAAATAGGAGCCATCGTAGCGATATACTATAGGAAAAGGGCTAAGATACAATTATCATAAGGATGAGGTGACTTATATTGATTTTTCCGAAACTTTCCACCGAATTTTTGATCAGAAGACTGGAACCACCGACAGGCAAGGTAAGAATGGTATTGGATACCGATACCTACAATGAAGTGGACGATCAGTTCGCTTTAGCCTATGCCTTAAGATCCGAAGACAGGATTGATCTTGAGGCTGTATATGCGGCCCCTTTCTTTAACGACAGGTCTACAGGTCCTAAAGATGGCATGGAGCGCAGTTATCGTGAGATTAAAAATATTCTCAGGCTATTAGACACACCTATGGAAACCGTGTTCAGGGGTTCAACGGATTATCTAAAGGAAATTGATAAACCACAAAAAAGTGAGGCCGTGGAAGATCTCGTTGAAAGGGCAATGGCATCTGCCGACGATGATCCCCTCTATGTGGTAGCCATAGGGGCAATAACCAACGTCGCTTCCGCTATGCTTATAGAGCCGGAAATTATTAAAAAGATCGTCGTCGTGTGGCTGGGCGGACATGCTCACTACTGGCCCGATACCAGGGAATTTAATCTGGGACAGGATGTACTCGCTGCCAGGATAATCTTTGACAGTGGCGTTCCCCTGGTTCAGATACCCTGCATGGGGGTTACCACCCATCTATTGACCAATATCAGCGAATTGGAGTACTACCTGGACGGCAAGAGTCAAATAGGCACATACCTAACGGATATAGTAAGAAATTATACCAAAGATCCATATGCATGGTCCAAGGTCATTTGGGATATCTCAACTATTGCATGGTTAAACAACCCTGACTGGGTGCCCACCTACCTAACCCATAGTCCCATGGTTACGGATCAAGTTACCTGGAGTTTTGATAGATCGAGGCATCTGATAAGGTGTGCTAACTTTATACATAGGGATCCCATATTCGGGGATGTATTTAAAAAACTTTCGAAGTAGGCTGGTTGATAAAGGAGGAATATACCGTGGATGGGGAAGCTATAAGGCTGCTGGTCATAGGTAGTATCAATATGGATTTGGTTATGGAACTTGAAAAGGTACCCGAGGCGGGAGAAACTGTTTTGGGTAGGAGCTATTCCTACATACCTGGAGGTAAAGGGGCGAATCAGGCCGTTGCCGCAGCCAGGCTGGGCGGAAGGGTTACCTTTTGCGGTCGGATCGGAAATGATTCCAATGGAAGAATTCTATTGGACAATCTAAGAGATGATAATATAGATACCTCCTTTTTAAAAATCGATGATGAACATCAGACAGGGCTTGCAGTGATACCCGTAGAAGCGGACGGGGAGAACCGCATCATGGTATTTCCGGGGGCCAACGACGCCATCACCCGTTGTGACATCGACAGGGCTATGGAACAAGCCTATGATGCAATAATTATGCAATTGGAAATTCCTTTGGACATGGTATATTATGCGTTTGATAAGGCCAAGGCTGCCAGTATCCCTGTCATTTTGGATACCGGACCGGCCAAGGATATCTCCCTGGAAAAGCTCAAGGGTATTCATGTTATAAGTCCTAACGAGAGTGAAGCAAGGACTCTCACCGGAATTAAGGTTGACGACTGGGAGAGCGGCCTTAGAGCAGCAAAAAAACTGGCAGATGCCAGCGATGCAACCTATGTGGTGATAAAAATGGGGAAAAGGGGTGCACTGCTCTATGAAAAAGGCAACGATACCCATGATATTTTTCCTGCCTATAGGGTTAATGCCGTAGATTCAACCGCTGCCGGGGACTCCTTTACTGCAGCCATGGCAATCAAAATGTTGGAATATGGCGATATAAGAAGAGCTATTGCGTATGCCAACGCGGTGGGTGCCTTGTGCGTCAGCAGAATGGGGGCACAGCCCTCCCTGCCCAAGGCAGAAGAGGTAGAGCAATTTTTGACATCCAGGGATAGCATGGGGTGATTTTATCCCGTCAGATAAAAGAATATAGACTGTAAAGGGGTGCAGGATGTTGAACAAACGTGAGGATCTTTTATCCTTATTCAAACGCCAGGGCTATAGCCATGTTCCAATACACTTTGAGTTAAGTCCCGCACTTGTTGAAAGGTACCGGGAAGAGACGGGGTCGGACATGGACTATAGGGACTACTATGGCTTCTCATATAGGGACATTGGGTATCCAATCCTGGTTGAACAGGAAAGGGAAGAGTTTAAGAGGTATTACGACTCCGACCTGTTTCCCGATGCTGAAATTGATCTATGGGGTGTAGGCCATCTATACATTAGTTCATCTGCAGTACATTTTAATCGTATGCTGCACCCCCTTGAAAATATAGAGGATAGGGAACAGATAATCACCTATCCCTTTCCTGAATTCAACGGCACAAGTTTAGAATCTCTGAAAGCTGAGGTTAATACAATACACAAGAGGGGGCTGGCTTCCGTTGCAAATATGCAATGCACTATTTGGGAGATAGCCTGGTATTTGCGGGGAATGGAAGAATTGATGGTTGATATGATGACCGACGATCCCAAGGCAGAATACCTGTTGGACAGGGTTACGGATATTAGGTGCCTCCAGGCAGAGGCCTATACCCGGGCCGGTGCCGATATCCTCTTTTTGGGTGACGATATAGGGATGCAGGAGACCATATTGATGAGCGAGGACCTATACTGTACCTGGATTAAACCCCGGCTTAGGAAGGTTATCTCTACAGCCAAGGAAATTAATCCGGACATATTGGTTATCTATCATTCCTGTGGATACATATATCCCTTTATTCCTCACCTGATTGAGGTAGGTATAGATGTTTTAAACCCAATCCAACCCGAAAGTATGGACTTTGGGAAGATTTATGACATGTTTGGCGATAGGATTTCCTTCTATGGTACTATAGGCACCCAAACCACAATGCCCTATGGGAGTCCTGAAGATGTAAGAAGGGAAGTCTTTAAGAACCTGTCCATGGCCGGGGATAAGGGAGGGCTCCTTGTGGCCCCGACACATGTTCTGGAACCGGATGTGCCTTGGGAGAATGTGGTGGCCTATGTAAACGCCTGCAGGGACTTTTTGCGTTAGGCTGTTATATTTCACAATGGCTGCTTTTAAACTTAGGTCAAATATAAAGATTAGACGGGAAGCAGATGAAGATAAGGATAATTAGTAAGGATAAGATCGAGAACGGCTTTGCCAGGGAAGCCGTTAAGGAGTATGCCAAAAGGCTTGCCAGGTATTGCAGGCTTGAATTGAAATTTACCAAAGATCCGGGTAAGTTCATAAGGGACAGGGATTATGTGATTAAAGTAGCCAGGGGTGGCGCAGCTATTTCTTCGGAAGAATTGGCAGAAAAGATATCATCCCTGGGAGTGGACGGAATGAGCGATGTAGTTATTGTCTTCGATGAGGATTATAAGAGGACAAGGGTAGACTATTCCCTCGAAATATCCCAGATGGATCTTCACAAGGACTTGATGCTGGTAATACTATACGAACAGATATACAGGGCCTATCGTATTATAAACAAAGAGCCGTATCACAAATGATTATAAAAACTCAATAAATTTAGGAGGAAAAATATGAGTGCGAAATTTGACCCGCGCAACCCTATTATCCAGCTCTGTATGAAAGGAATGGCCCTGGAGGAAAGTGGGAATTTAGATGATGCTATGGATGTTTTTCTTAAAGCGTGGGACCAAACAAGTGATGACTATGAAAGATTTATTGTAGCTTATCATTTAGGTATAAGGCAAAAAAGTGTCGACGATAAGTTAAAGTGGATGGAAAAATCTTTGGGCTTTGCTCTAAAAATTAATGATGAAAATGTTAGGAGCGCTTACCCAACTTTATATTTAAATATCGCTAAATGTTATGAAGAATTGAATGATACTGAAAATGCCAGAAAAAATTTCGAACTATCTCATTCATATCAAGGCAAACCAACTGACACTGGCCCATTTTATCATGGAACAAAGGCAGATTTACAAGTTGGCGATTTACTGACAGCGGGTAAGGAATCCAATTACGAAAAAGATCTAAAAATGAATCACATTTATTTCGCAGCAAATATCAATGGTGCGGGCCTTGCTGCAGCACTGGCAAAAGGGAAAGGCAAAGAACGTGTTTATGTCGTAGAACCTACCGGTGAATTTGAAAACGACCCTAATGTAGCTGACAAGAAATTCCCTGGTAACCTAACACGTTCTTATCGCTCACAAGAACCTCTAAAAGTCTTAGGAGAAATAACGGACTGGGAAAAACTGACTCATTCAGAACGACAAGAATGGGAGGAAAAACTAGCTAAGAATAAAGGCAAAATTATTAACTGAAACTAACTATTATAGTAGTGTAGCAGCTAAAATAAATAGCTGTATCAGGTATGATATCTGCAACGATTTCAGATGCTACAAAAAACCGTAGTTTTATCAGACATAGGTAACCATATCATAAATGAGTGTAATCCATAGAATATAATTTATATATACTGTAAAAACAGAAAGAAGAAGTTTGCTTTTTTAGCTTAAATAATGGGGGAGAATATATTGATGAAGTAAACTTTAACAAATAGGGAACTATTTGATTACTTAGTCAGTGAGAAAAGTAAAAAAATTAAGGATAGGATTTCTCATATTTAGAATCAACTGGTAGGATGCAAGGGTTTCCACTAAGTTGGAATTATTGGAGTAAAGTAAAGGTTAGAATATCCCAAGCGTCTTCATTATAGAGTTATTAAAGCGTTTGTATATATGCCTGTAAATCTATCGCAACTGCAGAAATTTGGACAATTGTATAGATCTATAGTAAGATTATATAAACAATGAGAAGGTGAAAACCATAGAGAACAATTGGGGGTATTTTTTAATGGCTGAGAGGTTAGCGGACAGGGCACTTAGGGTCAGGACTACAGGGATCAGGGAATGGCACAGGGGTGTAGTACACTACAATCGCTATGAGGCCACGCCTTACATCGCCCTGGATAAACTCTTTGAGACATATAGTTTGGATAAAACGGATGAGCTTGTGGATTTTGGATGTGGAAGGGGTCGGGTAATCTTCTATATTCACAACAGATTTGGGATCCCGGTAACAGGAATTGAAGCCAATGACAAGACCTATGAAGAGGCTTTGAGAAACAAAAATGCCTATTTGCACAGGGCCAAGCATATAAAGGCTCCTATCAGGATTTTGTATGGCCCGGCAGAAAACTATGAAATAAAACCGACGGAGAATCGATTCTATTTTTTTAATCCCTTTTCCATAAAAATTTTCAGAAAGGTCATCAATAATATCCTGGACTCTGTAAAGGAGCATCCGCGTTCTGTAGATCTTTTAATTTACTATCCTACGGCTATATATAAGCAGTTCCTAAGGAAGGACACCCTATTTGAGATTATAAATAAGGTTAAGACCCCGGGGATGAAGGACAAGAAAGAGAAATTCCTGATATATAGGCTGAGACAGCAGGATTTACCCTATGAGGCGGAATAAAGGGCAGGTTACCAGCATTTGGGATTAGCAAAAATAATGTACAAATGAAATAAAGAGTTATCAGGGAATAGGATTTTGGAGGACAGTACCTTGGGGATTAGCAGCTTGGGGAGATACAAAAACAAGGCAGTAATAGGTGAAGCAGATATCAAGCATGAAGGCAGAAAGGTTTTTATACTTTGTTGGCTTGCTTATGCCTGCGCATACCTTTGCAGGGTAAACATGTCAATTGCTATACCAAGTATCAGTCAATCCCTTGGATATAGCAAGACCAGTCTAGGTCTGGTGGGGAGTTCCTTTTTTTGGGCCTATGGCATTGGACAATTAATAAATGGCTATATAGGTGATAGAATCTCCGGGAGGATTTTTATATTTTTCGGTTTGTTGGTTTCTGCCCTGATCAATATCTTCTTTGGACTTGCTCCTACCCTGGTTGTCATGGTGATCCTGTGGATGTTCAATGGATACTTTCAGTCCATGCTCTGGGGACCCATAGTGAGAATCCTTTCCAGATGGTTTCACAGGGAGGAGAATACCCGGGTTTCCGTAGGCATATCCACCTCAATGGTGGGCGGATTCCTTATATCCTGGGGGCTGTTGGGGCAAGTGTTGTCCAATGCCCGTTGGTCATGGATCTTTTTAGTTCCGGGTATAATCGTAGCGATATATGGATTTATTTGGATTTTACTGATAAGGCCGGAACCTTTCCAGCATGATTATGCGGAACTTTCTCCGGAGATATCCAATACAGGTACTCATGAGGACAGCAGAGACGATGCAGGTGGGAAGCGTGGCACATCGTTTATAGGCTTTATTATGGAAAACAGGCTTTGGATCATTGCCATCTCCTGTGTAACCCAGGGGATTGTCAAAGAGGGAATAACCCTCTGGGGCCCGTCCTACCTGATGGAAACCCAGGGCCTGGACTTAGGGTCTACCACAACCTATGTACTCTTGATTCCTTTAATGAACTTTGGTGGGATTTTCCTTTCGGGCTGGTTAAATAAAAAGTTTCGTTATAATCACGACCTGGCCATAATGACCTTGCTCAGTGGTTCAGCCCTTGCAATTTTAGGGTTGTTTCTGTTAGGGCGGTACAGCGTATTATTAGGGGTCATCTTATTGGGTAGCTGTTCAGCCTGTATGTATGGGGCCAATACCCTACTTATGAGTGTAATACCTATGGGGTATGCAAAGATCAACAAAACCTCTGCTGTTGCGGGCTTCTTAAACTTTTCCAACTATATGGGGGCTGGAATGTCCGGGGTCGTGACCGGAGCCATGTCTGACTACTGGGGATGGAATGGGATTCTGGCTATATGGATCTTTTCTACCCTTTTAGGGGCTAGCGTGCTTTGGATACGCAGGATAAGCAAGGGGCCGAACATAGGGTAGGTTTAATAATAATATTAATAATTATACAAATACTGGTAAAGGGGATAGCACAGATGAAGGTTACGTTTAACGGCACAGGGGCGTCGGAAGGCTTTCCCGCCTTATTCTGTGAATGCGAGCATTGCAAGAGGGTCAGGACCATGGATCCAATCAATTTTAGAATGCGCAGTTCCTGCTTAATCGACGAATCCCTTTTGGTGGACTTTTCCTCGGATACCTATGCAAGGTGCCTTTATGGCAGGTTGGATCTGACCAAAGTGAAGAATATAATCTTTACCCATGCCCATTCAGATCACTTTTACCCCCATGATTTAAGCAAAATCGCGCCGCCTTTTGGATTGCATGATAGGCAGGAACCCTTAAGGGTTTACGGGAACAAGGATATTGGCCAGGCCTTGGAGGATATAGGCATGACCGAGTCGGACAAGACCCCATATCTAAAGTTTGGTCTATTTAAGGCATATGAGACATACCTCATAGACAACTATAGAATTACACCCCTACCGGCAAATCACGATCCAAAACAAGACTGCTTTATATATGTGATCCAAAAGAGAGACAGGACCCTCCTCTATGGTCATGACAGCGGTTATTTTGGTGAGGAGACCTGGTCCGGGCTAAAGAACTTTAAGTTTGACGGCGTTATATTGGACTGCACTACCGTTGGTCAGGAATGTTCCTATTTCACCCATATGGGCCTGCCGGACAACATCAGGGTCAGGGATAGGATGTACAGCGAAGGAACGGCGGATGCCCAAACCACCTTTATAATAACCCATTTTGCCCATTCCTATGGGCCTTACTACGACGACCTGAACAACCTGGCAAGAGAAAATGGGTTTATAGCCGCATACGACGGATTTGAGATAACAATTTAGTGTATAGGTATTGGACCTAAATATTCTCAATCTGCCAATCGATAGGCTCCTTTCCTATTGAAACCAGAAAATTATTGGCCTTAGAAAAGGGCTTGCTGCCGAAGAAACCCCGATTGGCGGACAAGGGACTTGGATGAACGGATTTTATTATGTAATGCTGTGGGCTGGTTATAATGCTCTGCTTGGATTGAGCGTTTCGACCCCAAAGGATAAACACGATGGGATCCTCCCTCTCGTTTAATAGGCTTATAACCCTGTCGGTAAAGCGCTCCCAGCCCATATTCCTGTGGGAATTGGCCTGTCCAGCCCGAACGGTTAAAACGGTATTTAAAAGCATGACTCCCTGGCGTGCCCATTTTTCAAGGTAGCCGTTATTGGGTATATAGCAGCCCAGGTCATCTTGTAATTCCTTATAGATGTTGAGAAGCGAGGGCGGGGGCTGCACTCCGGGCTTAACGGAGAAGCTGAGGCCATGAGCCTGGTTAGGTCCATGGTATGGATCCTGCCCCAAGATAACAACCTTAACATCCTTGTAAGGTGTATAGTGTAGAGCATTAAAGATGTCGTACATGTCGGGATAAATGGTTCTTGTCCTGTATTCGGTTTTTAAGAATTGTCTCAGGGCCAAATAGTAATCCTTTTTAAACTCATCCTTCATGAGATCGTGCCAATCGTTTTTTAGTATCTTCATATTTACCACCTACATGTCTTATACCGAATATCCCTGATGGATATCCTGGTATATAATATTTTCTGCAAACTATGTGATTTGAAATCCTTTTTAAATTTATATAAGCGATTTAACTCCAATAACTCAATTTATTAAATATAGATTTGTCAAAAATACGGTTATTGCATTAGAATATTAAGTGAATTATACCATAATTGACAAAGTTATGTCCCATGTCTACAATGAAAGTATGTAAAATGTAGTCAATCATTATATAGACTGGGATTACCCAGACTTCAACTGGATCAGATGCGTTTTGTTGCTTTAGATCTTTAAGGGAAAAGAGGTATTTGCTGTGAATAAGATAATACCAACCAGGGAAACGGCTATGGAACTATTGAGAGAATACAATCAAAACGACAGCCTGATAAAGCATGCCCTTGCAGTGGAAGCTGTGATGGTACATTTTGCAGAGCTGTTTGGGGAGGATAAGGAAAAATGGGGCATTATAGGTCTGATCCATGACCTGGATTATGAAAAATATCCCGATGAGCACTGCACAAAAACCAGGGAAATATTGATGGAAAGGGACTGGCCGGAAGACTATATCCGTGCGGTAGTAAGCCACGGATGGGGAATTTGTTCCGATGTAGAGCCCGTGGAAAAGATGGAAAAGGTTCTATACACCATTGATGAACTGACAGGCCTGATCACAGCTACAGCCCTAATGCGTCCGAGTAAAAGCATACTGGATTTAACGACGAAATCGGTAAGAAAGAAATGGAAACAAAAGAGTTTTGCTGCCGGAGTCGATAGAGGGATAATAGAAAAGGGCGCCCAGATGCTGGGAATGGAGTTGGGCGAAGTTATTGGGGAGACCATTAAGGGGATGCAGAAGGTTGCCGATGAAATTGGTCTAAAAGGAAACATAAGCTGAGATTTTTTGAAATTTTTCTACAGGGCTTCCATGGGATTCTTCGCTAAAATATAAATCGAATTATGGGGGAAAATAATAATCGATTGTATGATGAAGGGAGGAATTCTGTGGACCGGAATCAAAAGGAAATCAAGGGTATTGACAGCAAGGATGAACTCAAGCTGGCCAATGAACGTCGAATAGAGGAATTGTTGGATATCAATAATCGTTATGTTCGCACTCAAAGGCACCTGGAGGAGCATTCTGATATATCCGATCCTGATAACCTGAGGCATGCCTTAAAGATACAAGAGGAACGGGAAAACAGAATGGAGAACCTAAAGAATATAATCGCTTACGGGAAGCATGAGGAAGTTGACGAAAGAGAGAACCTAAAGAGGAACCTGGAATATACTGACGGGTACCTGGAAAACAATGCTTCGCGTATGGACAAAGAAACCCTGGATAATACCAGGGAAAAACAGGCCCATAGGAAGGAACAGCTGGAATTTTTGGACTAGGAAGCTCCCGCCTAACCGGCGGGGGCCCCATTGTCTGGTCAATTAGGGGGTAAGATGGAATGAATCAGAGTATAAGAATCGGGATTGTTGGCTATGGCAACCTGGGAAAAGGTGTGGAAGCAGCCATTAGCCATAACCCTGACATGGAACTAGTTGCAGTTTTTACAAGGCGCAATCCGGAGGATGTGATCCTGGAAATCTCTCATGCAGAACCTGTACATATCTCAGAAGTGGAATCCTATGTAGACAAGATTGATATAATGATCCTCTGCGGTGGCTCGGCAACGGATTTACCCGAACAAGGCCCCTACCTTGCGGGGATGTTCAATACGGTGGACAGCTATGACAACCATGGAAAAATCCCGGAGTACTTTGCAAAAATGGATGAGGCCTCCAAAAGGGCATCCAAGGTAAGCATGATTTCAGTGGGATGGGATCCGGGGCTTTTTTCTGTCAACCGTCTGCTCCAGGAGGCTGTCCTGCCAAGGGGAAACACCTATACCTTCTGGGGGAGGGGTGTAAGCCAGGGCCATTCCGATGCCATAAGACGGGTACCCGGAGTGAAGAATGCAGTCCAATATACTATTCCTGTGGAAGAGGCCTTGGATAGAGTAAGGAGAGGGGAAAATCCCATACTCACCCCCAGGGAAAGGCACCTTAGACAGTGCTATGTGGTAGCCAAGGAGGGGGCGGACAGGGAAAGTATAGAAAATCAAATAAAGACCATGCCCAATTATTTCAAAGACTATGATACAGAAGTCATATTTATAGAGGAAGAAGAGCTTAAGGCCAACCATGCGGGAATGCCCCATGGGGGTATTGTCATCCGAAGCGGGGAGACCGGCCATCATCATAAGCATGATCAGATCGTTGAATTTTCTCTGGATTTGGGGAGCAATCCTGAATTCACCGGCAGCGTGTTAACCGCTTATGCCAGGGCAGTGTATAGGATGGTCCTGGAAGGCCAGGTCGGGGCTAAAACGGTATTGGATGTACCGCCGGCCTATCTGTCCATGAAATCCAATGAACAATTAAGAAAAGAACTGTTATGATTGGGCTCTCCATTGCATATAGTCCATATCTTAACGCGCTGTGCCAGTCAAACATATGTCGGTAATGGCTATTGAACCAGCACAAGAGATTATCTTACTGTTTAAGTATTTCGATTTTTGCAAGGAACCGGTTTTTTCATAATGTATTTTAACCAATCAAAAGGTCTGTTCTCGGCGTCATATAATTGAGCAAATGCAACAGGGTCAGGGTCAATCCTGTGCCAGGGATGGATTTGTAGATGTAATATCGATAGGGAGGTAATTGAATGTCCATGACATTGGTAAAGAGTATATATGGGGATCCTGAAAGCTACAAGGATCAAATCATCACTTTGGCCGGTTGGGTCAGGACCGTTAGGGCATCTAAAAGCTTCGGGTTTATAGAGCTCAACGACGGTACGTTTTTCAAGAACATTCAGATTGTATATGAGGATAATCTGGACAACTTTAAGGAGATATCCAGATTTAACGTGGGGTCTGCAATTCAAGTGACCGGTAAACTCGTCTTAACTCCAGAAGCCAAACAGCCCTTTGAGGTGAAGGCGGAAAGGGTAGAGTTGGTGGGGAGCTCGACACCTGACTATCCCCTCCAAAAGAAGCGCCATTCCCTGGAGTTTTTGAGGGAGATTGCTCACCTAAGGCCCAGAAGCAATACCTTTTCAGCGGTATTTAGGGTACGATCCCTTGCAGCATATGCCATCCATAAGTTCTTCAATGATAGGGATTTCGTCTATGTTCACACCCCCATCATCACCGGAAGCGATGCAGAAGGGGCAGGGGAGATGTTTAAGCTGACAACCCTGGACCTCAATAATTTACCCCTTGATGAATCCGGGAAGGTGGACTATTCCCAGGACTTTTTCGGGAAGGAAGTAAGCCTTACAGTTAGCGGCCAGCTGGAGGGGGAGGCCTATGCCCATGCCTTCAGAAAGATCTACACCTTTGGCCCGACCTTTAGGGCAGAGAATTCCAATACAGCAAGGCATGCCGCAGAATTCTGGATGCTGGAGCCGGAGGTCGCTTTTGCGGACCTGGAGGATAATATGGCCCTGGCGGAGGAAATGCTAAAGTATATAATATCCTATGTATTGGAGCATGCTCCCGAGGAGATGGAATTTTTCAACAGGTTTATTGAAAAGGGGCTCTTGGACAGGCTTAACCTGATAGTGAATTCGGACTTTGAAAGGATCACCTATACCGAAGCCATGGATATTCTGAAGAAATCCGGTGTGGAATTTGCATTTCCTGTTGAATGGGGATGCGATCTCCAGACGGAGCATGAGAGATATTTGACGGAAAAGGTATTTAAGAAGCCTGTCTTTGTAACGGATTATCCAAAGGATATAAAGGCTTTTTATATGAGGCTGAACGACGATGGGAAGACGGTGGCTGCCATGGATCTGTTGGTACCCGGCGTTGGGGAAATCATCGGCGGCAGCCAAAGAGAGGAGCGACTTGATCTTTTAGAAAAGCGCATAGCCGAAATGGGCATGAACAGGGAAGACTATTGGTGGTATTTAGACCTTAGGAGGTACGGTGGTACAAAGCATGCCGGCTATGGGCTGGGGTTTGAAAGGGCTATCATGTATATGACCGGTATGAGCAACATCCGCGATGTCATCCCTTTCCCCAGGACTGTAGGGTCAGCTGAATTTTAGGCAGTAAAAGGTCGGGATTTGGACTATAAGGACTAGGAATCCTATGGTATAATGGCTATTGGATGTTTTTTTGGTACTGATTTTGTAAAATATTGGCTTGTTGAATGGTAAGGCCTATTTTGGGGGATGGAAATTGGGTGACAATCCAGTAATTGAGCAGGTAATGGTCCTATTTCTAATTATGATAGTGGGTATGATAGCTGCTAAAAGGGGGATAATCAACGAAGAGGTCAGGAAACGGTTGTCCGAACTGCTGTTGTACATTACATCACCATTTTTAGTGGTGCTATCCTTTAACTTCAAGTTTTCGCCGGATATGCTGATAAACGCCGGTATAGTCTTTGCTTTTTCCTTTGCAATTCACGGTTTTACTGCCATATTGGGCAGATACCTTTTTGTGAAATTTCCTCTGGATAAGGAGAAGGTATTAAGGTTCATAATTGTCTTTTCCAACTGCGGTTTTATGGGGTTTCCGGTGGCGGAGAGCTTATACGGGAGGATGGGAGTCTTTTATGCTTCCATATACAATGTCGTATTCCATATCTTCGTCTGGACCTATGGGGTGATGCTCTTTAGCTCTGATCGGAAGTCGGCATCCATCAAAAAAGCCTTTTTAAATCCCGGAATGTTTTCGGTGGCAATAGGTATGGCTGTTTTTCTATTCTCCCTGGAACTGCCAAAACCCATCGTTCAGACACTGGATATGGTAGGAAGCATGACTGCGCCCCTGTCCATGCTTATTATTGGAGCACTACTGGCGGATACCGATTTAAAGAAGATATTTATTGGATGGGATGTTTATTACGGCTCCCTGCTAAGGCTATTAATTATCCCTTTATTGACCATTGTGATGCTAAAACCAATAGGGGTGGACAGGGATCTGCTCAGGATCTGTGTGGTGCTGACCGCCATGCCCGCTGCCGCCAACACCGTAATATTTGCCGAAAGATATGGTGCCAATTCCGTCTTGGCTTCCAGATGTGTGGCCCTGTCCACTATCCTGTCCATCGTTACCATACCCCTTATTATGATACTGACCTGATAAGGGGAGGAAAATTTTTTCCTTGACAAAACCATCGATTTTAAGTATTATTAAGAATAATCGACATTTTTAAAAATTATAACGGTTATTATGCAGTTGCTATTACAATTGCTACAGTTATTCTACTGAATTACAGAGACAGACTATGAACGGGACAGTAGTGAGGATATTTTGTTTTCAGAGAGGCGGTCATATGGTGAAAGACTGTCACAAAAGCCTTTACGAAGATCACCCGGGAGTTTGGTACCCGAAAGCGTTTTGATGAACTATAAGTAAGGTACCCCGCGATGAGCGTTATACAGAAACGAGCGATAGGCACTTCTGTGCCTATAAGCTGGGTGGTAACACGGCATAGTCGTCCCTGAGTATTTAACTCGGGGATTTTTGTTTACTATAGAGATTGAGTCGAAGAAAGGAAGTTCAAAGATGGAATTATTTAAACCCCTAACCAATCTTCCCGTCAATGAGAATGAAAAGAGGATTGCGGAGAAATGGGAGGAAATCGATATACTACAAAAGAGCATAGACAGCCGGGAAGGGAAGGAATCCTTCTTATTCTATGAAGGCCCTCCTACGGCTAACGGTAACCCCGGCATCCACCATGTTATATCCAGAACTATCAAGGATACGGTGTGCAGATATAAGACCATGACCGGATACCAGGTTAAGAGAAAGGCCGGATGGGATACCCATGGACTGCCCGTAGAGATTGAAGTGGAAAAGCAGTTGGGGCTAAAGAATAAGCAGGAAATAGAGGAATACGGTATAGACAAATTCAATAAAAAATGTCGGGAATCCGTATTTGCCTATGAAAAGCAATGGCGTGAGATGACCAGGAGGATGGGCTATGAGATCGACCTGGATAATCCCTACATCACCTTGGAAAACGACTATATAGAGACCGTCTGGTGGATACTGGATAAGTTCTTTAAAGAGGGATACATCTATGAAGGGCATAAGATCCTGCCCTATTGCCCCCGCTGTGGTACGGGTCTGGCATCCCATGAAGTTGCCCAGGGCTACAAGGAAATAAAAACCGATACGGTTTATGTAAAGTTTAAGAGAAAGGGCGCAGACGAATACTTCCTGGTATGGACCACTACCCCCTGGACCCTGGCATCCAATGTCGCTCTGACTGTGAATCCCGAGGAGACCTATTTAAAGATCAAGGTTGGTGAAGAGGTCTGTTATGTAGAAAAGAACCTGGCCGATCAGGTAGTGGGAGAGGATTATCAGGTTATAGAGGAGATAAAGGGTAAGGATTTAGAGTATATGGAATATGAGCAGCTAATGCCCTTTGTCCACGTCCCGGAGGGAAAGAAGGCCTTTTTCGTAACTCTGGCAGATTACGTAACCGTGGAGGACGGTACGGGAATAGTCCATACTGCTCCGGCCTTCGGTGAGGATGACTATAATACAGGTCAAAGGTATGACTTACCGGTACTCCAGCCCGTTAATGAAGAGGGTACCTTTGTAGAAACCCCCTGGAAAGGGGAATTTGTCATGGATGCGGATCCGGCCATTATCAGGTGGCTGGCCGAGGAAGGCAAGCTCTTTAGAAAACAGAGGGTGGAGCATAACTACCCCCATTGTTGGAGATGTCAAACCCCGCTACTGTACTATGCAAAGCCCAGTTGGTATATCGAAATGACCAGGCTTAAGGACAAGCTGATCGAAAACAATAATAGCGTAGCTTGGTACCCTGATTATGTAGGTGAAAAGAGATTTGGAAACTGGTTGGAAAACCTCAACGACTGGGCCATATCCCGGACCAGGTATTGGGGAACCCCCCTCAATATCTGGAGATGCGACTGCGGCTATGATGAGAGTATCGGTTCCCGCAAGGAATTGGTGGAGCGGGCTATAGAGGATATAGATGAAAGCATTGAGCTGCATAGGCCCTATGTGGACGATGTTCATTTGGAATGTCCAAAGTGTGGAGGTACCATGACCAGGGTGAAGGATGTAATCGACTGCTGGTTTGACAGTGGGGCCATGCCCTTTGCCCAGCATCATTACCCCTTCGAAAATAAGGAAAATTTCCATGAACTATTCCCGGCAGACTTTATATGCGAGGGTATAGACCAAACCAGAGGTTGGTTCTATTCACTCCTTGCAATCTCAACCTTTGTTAAAGGAGTATCTCCCTATAAGAGGGTCCTGGTTAACGATCTGATCCTGGATAAGGAAGGCAAGAAGATGTCCAAATCCAGGGGTATTGTCGTTGATCCTTTTGAGCTGTTCGATGAATACGGTGCCGATGCTCTGCGCTGGTACCTACTGTATGTTTCGCCGGTCTGGGTCCCCACCCGCTTTGATATTGACGGGCTTAAGGAGGTTGTCAGCAAGTTCTTTGTAACCATTAGGAATGTCTACAATTTCTTTACCCTATATGCCAATACCGATAAGCTGGACCCCAGGAATTTCTTTGTGGATTATAAGGCCAGGGCGGAACTGGACAGATGGATCCTGTCCAAGTACAACAAGCTGAAAAAGGGCTTGGAAGAGGATATGGATGCCTATGACCTTACCAGGGCTGTGAGGAGGATCCAGGAATTTGCCAACGAGGATCTGTCCAACTGGTATATCCGTCGATCCAGGAGAAGATTCTGGGAATCCGAACTGACCGAGGATAAGAAGGCTGTATACAACACCACCTATGAGATATTGGTTGGGCTCTCCCAGATGATAGCCCCCTTTGCCCCCTTTATATCCGAAGAGATATATACCAACCTAACCGGAGAGCTATCCGTTCACCTCAGCTACTTCCCTAAGGTGAATATGGAGCTTATAGACGAAAGGGTAGAAGAAAGGATGGACCTGGTAAGAAGTCTGGTTACCTTGGGCCGTTCTGCCAGGGAATCAGCTCGGATCAAGGTACGTCAGCCCCTTAAGGAGATCTATATCGACGGCAAGTATCAGGATCTGATCTCGGATCTGGTGCCTCTAATCAAGGAGGAACTGAACATCAAGGAAGTGGTGTTTGCCGATAACCTGAATGAATATATGGACTTCACCATAAAGCCCAATTTCAGGGTGCTGGGACCGGTATTGGGTTCTAAGATCAGGGATTTCCAAAAAGCCCTATCCCAATTGGATACCGCAGTGGTTGCACCCATGCTTGAGGAGGGGAAGAGCTATACCCTTGACCTCAATGGGGAACCCTTTGAGATAAACAGCGATAACGTCTTGATTACCATCGCCGCTAAGGAAGGGTTTAACGTGGTCATGGAGAATAACCTCTTTGTCATCCTGGATACTGCTATTACCCCCGATCTGAGGGATGAGGGCTATGCAAGGGAATTTATTTCCAAAGTCCAACAGATGAGAAAAAATAATGACTACGAGGTAACGGATAATATCCGCATATACTTTGATGGGGACGACGAAATTGCAAACGCCGTTAACCTCTATGAGGACTACATCAATAACGAGACTTTGGCCCTGAGCATTGAAAGGATAACGGATCCAAGCATGGAGAGGTTTGACCTAAACGACCATGACACCGGAATCAGGATAGAAAGAGTATAATTAAATAAGACAGTTCGTAACCATCCTGTCTTAAAACAAAACTAAGGAGACTGATACCCCATGGGTGGCTTGTGTCGCCTTTGGGGTAGTATTTTTATGGGGGAGATGGATGAAACATCTCCCCCTGTCCTATAATAGAGTGTATTGTTATAGAAAGGATAAAGAATTAATGAAAATCCCATGGAAAAGTAGAAAAACCAGATTTATAGTGGAGGCTGCCGTCTTAGGGGCCATCTACGCTGCCATAACCATACTGCTGGCACCTATCAGCTACGGACAGGTTCAGATAAGAGTAGCAGAGGCTCTGACGGTATTACCATATTTCACACCATCGGCTGTACCCGGGCTCTTTGTAGGATGCATTCTGGCTAATATATACAATGGCAATCTTATGGATATCATATTTGGCAGTCTGGCCTCCCTAATAGCTGCTGTCCTATCACGAAAGATGCCGAAATCCTGGCTGGTTCCCCTGCCGCCGGTAGTTGTCAATGGCCTGATAATAGGATGGGTTCTTCACATTGTTGAGGGGCTACCATATTGGCTGACTGTGGGCACCGTAACCTTGGGTCAGGTTGCTGCCTGTTATGGCCTGGGTTATCCCCTACTACTGGTGCTGCAGAAGAATAAGCATAAGATCTTTGGAACTGACGGCTAGGAGTGTTTACTGTATAGTTTAATAATGATACTATATGGTTATAAACCGGTGTGTAATAAGGCCGGTGAAAGTCTTTTTCTTTATTTATATCAGAATCAAAGGGAACTGGAGCTAAGATAACGTGATTATAGGAGGATTATTGTGGAAAATACCAGGATAGGGGATTTTGAGGTAGGCAAAATAACCCAGGGTTTTTTTATGATAAAATCGGCTACTGTCAGAATGACTACTACCAATAGCGAATATATGGATTTTATACTATCTGACAAGACCGGCGAGGTGAATGCAAAATGGTGGGAATACAAAAAGGAGCTGGGGGATAATTTTGTAGTCGGTGCCCTGGTAAAGGTCAGAGGCATGGTAACTGAATGGCAGGGCAGGCTGCAGTTCAGGGTGGACAGGATCAGGCTCATAGGGCCACAAGATGGCGTTAATCCGGAGGATTTTGTACAAACCGCCCCGATGAAGCCCGAGGACATGCTGGGTAAGATTCTTCAATACGTTATAAAGATAGGTAACAGGGATATAAAGGAGATCGTTAGCTGCGCACTAAATGAAAAGAAGGAAAAGCTCATGCATTACCCCGCCGCCATGAAGAATCACCACGCTATTCGCTCCGGCCTCCTATACCATATACTCACCATGCTATCCCTGGCTGAAAGGGTATGCCAGGTATACCCCCATTTGGACAGGGATCTTCTATATGGAGGGGTCATACTCCACGATCTGGAGAAGATAAATGAAATGGACTCTAACGAGCTGGGGGTCGTGTCGGGCTATACCATGGAGGGAATGCTATTGGGTCATATAGTTCAAGGTATAAAGACCATAGAGAGGATTGGCAGGCAGGTAGACGCAGATCCGGAAATAGTCATATTGCTCCAGCATATGCTCCTGTCCCATCATTATGAACCGGAGTTTGGAAGCCCAAAAAGGCCCATGATACCGGAGGGGGAAATACTGCATTATCTGGATATCATCGATGCCAGGATGTATGATATGCAGAAGGAACTGGAGGCCGTTGAAGAGGGGCAGTTCTCCGACAGGGTATGGGTTCTACATAATAGGCAGCTGTACAAATATAGGAAAGCGGAGGATGAAGGGAAGGATGTTAGGGCTGAGGGCTAAGAGGCAGGACAAAAAAGCACTTCCCGGGATGAAATCTTCATATAGGTTTTACTCCTTAGATTGACTAAAAATGGAAGGAGAAGCGATAATGAAGGATAATATGAGATATTTTAATATCTTTCCCAAAATTGTGGTGGAGGGGAAGGAAACCGCCATCAGGGTTGAGCCCTTATATCACCACAAAAGGATCAGGAAAGACGCCAGGTATGAACTGGTACACAGTCCCATGGAATCCAGGGGTTTCGATGAAACCGGTGACCGTAAAAGGATAAAGGAGATTATTCCCTCTGGTGACCATTTGGAATTTTCACTGGTGTTTGAAGGTGAGCAGGAGCATCGTATAGAAATACGTGAAATTCTGGATGGCGAGCATAGTACATATTGTAAATTCAGTGTATACTCCCTCAGTGGGGATCTTTATACCCTGAGACCCTACAAGGGGGATCTACATATGCACAGCAGCTGTTCCGACGGGCGGGAGGCCCCTGCCTATGTTGCCGGGGCATGCAGAAGGATTGGTCTGGATTTTATGGCCCTTACCGATCATGGACAATATATGCCATCCCTGGAAGCCCAGGGGGCATACAAGGACCTGCCAATAGATCTCAGGATATTTCCGGGTGAGGAGATACACCCGCCGGATAATTATGTACATATGATAAACTTCGGTGGAGATTTTAGCGTAAATGATCTCATAAATGACCGCAGGGATGACTATTTAAGAGAAGTTCACGAAATAATGCAGGAAGAAGAGGCGGATTTGCCGGAGAAGGAGCAATACATATATGCATCATGCAAATGGTGCTTTGAAAAGATCCGCCAGGGGGGAGGCCTGGGGATATACTGCCATCCCTATTGGGTCTATGACAACATGTACAACGTTTCTGCTTCCCTTCACGACTATATCTACAGCCGGAAGCCCTTTGATGCCTATGAGCTTATAGGTGGCTTTCATCTCCGCGAAGCCGAATCCAACCATCTTCAGGTCATCTACTACCAGGAGGAAAGGGCCAAGGGAAAGGATATGCCCATTGTAGGGGTTTCGGATGCCCATGGCTGTGATACTGGTGAACTGTTTGGATGGTATTACACCGTTGTCCTGTCGCCGGATTTGGAGCTTTCAAATCTTATAAACAGTATCAAGAGCCTTAAAAGCGTAGCCGTAGAAGCCCTTCCGGGGAATCCAATCCGGGTATATGGGCCCTATAGATTGGTTAAGTATGTTCTCTTCCTAATCAGGGAGGTATTCCCGATTCATGACGAATTATGCTATGAAGAGGGCAGGCTTATGCTGGAATATATAGCGGGTAATGAGAGTGCGGCCAAAATCCTGGCGGAATATAAGGGCCGGGTAGAAACAAGGATGGATAGATTCTGGGGTTAATTGTTATTTTGGTCAGTACTTAATAGGGGGGCGAAATATATGATTGGTTATGAGGATTGTATAAAAGGACTAAACGATGCCAGCAGGGATATAAGGCTCAGCAGCCTGAGAAGGCTCAAAGAAGGAATGGATCAGGGTAAGATACCATATCCCAAGAAAATGGGCTATATTAACAATCACATACATACTACCTATTCCTTTTCACCCTACTCACCCACCAAAGCCATTTGGATGGCTTTTAATGCGGGCTTGGCTACGGCGGGAATAATGGATCATGATACCATTTCGGGGGCTGGGGAGTTTATAGAGGCGGGCAGGATCATGGGAATAGCAACCACCATAGGAGTAGAGTGCAGGGTAGATTTTTCAAATACACCCATAGGTGGCAGGCGGATAAACAATCCTGATCAGGACAGCATAGCCTATATTGCCCTTCACGGCATTCCCCATACCCAGATTCAGAAGGTGAAGGATTTCTTTGCCCCCTATACTGTCGAAAGGAACAAGAGAAACAGGGCTATGACCCAAAATATCAACCGTATATTTAAGCCCTTTGGCATAGAGCTGGACTTCCTTGGGGATATAGTACCCATATCCCAGTATAGGGATGGGGGAAGTATCACCGAAAGGCATCTACTCTTCGCCCTATCTCTAAAACTGGTCCAGGCCTTTGGAAAGGGGCAGGGATTGGTGGATTTCCTAATTCAGAAGATGGGTATAGAGATAAAACCCTCCATACTAAAATACCTTTTGGACAAGGACAATATATTCTATGAATATGATCTTTTGGGCTTATTAAAGAGTGATTTGGTAGAAAAAATATATATCGATGCTACTGACGAATGCCCGGATGTGAGGGAAGTTATCGCCTTCTCAAAAAATATCGGTGCTATACCCGCCTATGCCTACTTGGGAGATGTGGGGGATTCTGTTACAGGGGACAAAAGGACCCAGAAATTTGAGGACGATTATTTGGTGCTGTTGTTTGAAGTCATAAAGGATTTGGGCTTTGATGCTGTTACCTATATGCCCACCAGGAATACTATGGAACAGCTAACAAGGGTAAAGGATCTGTGCCTGGAGTATGACCTTTTTGAGGTAAGCGGTGAGGATATAAATTCACCCCGCCAATCCTTCGTATGCAAGGCTTTAGAAAACCCGATTTTTGAGAACCTGTTTGATTCAACCTGGGCGCTTATCGGTCATGAAATAGCCGCTACCAGGGATCTTTCCAGAGGGATGTTCACCAGGGATACAGTAGAGAAATATCCGAACCTGCAAGAGCGCATAGCCCTATACAAGAAGATAGGGATGGAAGGGAGGTAGGAAACCTCCCTATTCTCCACCCAACTCCTCCGCTACCTGTTCAGCATAATCCGGAATTTTGCGTATTATGTTTCCCAAGGGATCATCCTGCCCCACGGTGGAGAGTTTTAACACATGTAATATGGGACAGAACCTGCTGATACCGGTAGCGATTTTCATAGCTCCCAAGCTTGTTATCAGCGTGGAGGACTTTATTATTCCTGCTCCCAACAGGTAAAATCCTAAGAAAAGCCGGATATGTGAGTCCAAAGTTCCTACGTTTTCTTTCATAAATTCATCCCCTTAAAAGTTTTATTTGTTAACAGTAGAGCGACCCACTGGTTAAAGCCCCTTCAATATTCTTCCCCTTAATATAAAAAACATGTAGAGTGCTCGGGGATCATATATTTCATCCGTATTCCTATCAATAATCCATCTTTTGTTGTATAATGTTATATAAGGCATATAGAATTTCAATAGCAGATAGGGGTGGGGTATATGGAACCAATCATTAGGACCGTTGATCTTTGTAGGGATTTTCCATCGGGCAGAGAAATTGTGCATGCGCTTAAAAATGTAAATATATCTATAATACCAGGAGCGCTGACCATCTTAAGGGGGCGGTCCGGTTCCGGAAAGACGACCCTTATCAATCTATTGGGGGCTCTGGATTATCCCACAAGTGGGGACATATTTCTAATGGATCAAAAAATATCGGATCTATCCGAGAAGAAGCGGGACGAGATCCGACGTACCGGAATGGGTTTTGTATTTCAATCCGTAGCCCTTATCGGCTTGATGTCAGCATATGAGAATGTAGAATTTGCTCTCAGGATAGCGGGCTATGACAGGAAGAAGCGTAAGGAGCGGGCAGAAGAATGCCTTGATTTTGTGGGCTTGGCTAATCGAATGACTCACAGACCTCACGAGCTATCCGGCGGTGAGCAGCAGAGGGTAGCTATTGCCAGGGCTATTGCCCACCATCCAAAAGTATTGTTTGCAGATGAACCGACCGCTGAACTGGATACCCAGATGGGACTGCAGGTGTTAAAGGTGTTTCGTGATCTGGTAACCAAGGAGAAGCTCACCGTAGTAATGACCACCCATGATCCCAATATGATGGAGCTGGCGGATCACGTCTATACCCTGGAGGACGGGGAGATAGTGGAAGAAATATAGCCAAGCAGGGAGAGGGAGTGAGCATAGATGATAGTATGTGAGAATCTGGTTAAGATATATAAGACCAATGATATCGAGGTTGTGGCTCTACAGGGCTTGGATCTGCAGGTAGATCCCGGTGAATTGATAGCCATTATAGGAAATAGCGGAAGCGGTAAATCTACTCTGCTTAACATGTTAGGTGGTCTGGATAGGCCATCGGCTGGAAAGCTCTGGGTAGATGGGAAGGACCTGTTAAAATTTACCGATAGGGAGTTGGTAAAATATAAAAGGGAGACTGTAGGGTTTGTATGGCAGAACAATGCGAGAAATCTAATACCCTACCTAACTGCCCAGGAAAACGTGGAACTTCCCATGATGATGCTTAAGGGGGAGAAGAGCAGACACATTAGGGCGGCAGAATTATTGGACATGGTCGGTCTGAGCCATAGACGAAAGAATAAGCTGGAGCAGCTCTCCGGCGGAGAACAACAGCGGGTAGCCATTGCCATTGCCTTAGCAAATAATCCCAAGATTCTTCTGGCTGATGAGCCAACAGGAGCGGTAGATAGTAGGACCGCAGCCCAAATCCTGGATGTTTTTCGGGAATTAAACAGCACTATGGGCTTGACCGTAGTTATAGTTACCCATGATCAACAGATATCCAGAAAAGTAGATCGGGTCATAGCCATCAGGGACGGAAGAACCAGCAGCGAGTTTATCCGCAGGCGTTCATACAGGGAAGAAATAGAGGCCATGGAGAGTCAGATGGATTTAGAGGCTGAAGAGGAGGATACCCATGAGGAGTTGGCGGTACTGGATAGGGCCGGCAGACTCCAAATACCCCGGGAATATCTGGAACATTTGGGCTTGGCAGGGGCCAAGATGGTGAAGGTGGAACTGGAAGATGAAAGGATTGTCTTGCGCAATCCAAACACTAATAGGGAGGAAAAGGCTGCCGAAGCCAAATAAGGGGTGATAGTCCCTGGTATAAAGGCATATTATAATATGGCCGGTGTAAAGAGGCTACAATTTAGGTGGTGAGATAGCGATGGCAGTGAGATACAGGAGGGAATATGACCTTATTATAGGGGAGATGGTTGATGCCCTGAAGCACCTGGAAGGATATTTCGAATTTCTTGGCTTAGGGAGCAAGGAATGGGACGCTCTTGGTGTCGAAATTCAGGACGAATGCCTTAAGACCATGTCCCATGACATTATCTACGGATTAGGTACAGAGCCCGTAATCTATGTGGGACGGGGATCCATCAAATATGAGCCGGACCTGGCGCAGATCAGGATATTCGACGGTGATAGGGCCGTCTATGTCGTTAGACTAAATTAAGGGTAAGAGTTAATTTTCATCACAGTCAATATAATAGACTGCATCTATGGGCAACAATCGGAGGCTCGCATGGAAAGATCCATATCAGGTAAATGATGGATCTTTTTTTATCACTATATAGCATCCAAAATAATCCTTTAAGCCGTTGCGACACAGGGATTTGTCAACCATTTAATAACACTTGATACAGCCTACCTACTGTGTTAACATATCTATACAGATATACCGAAATATATATTCGACATCGATTAATCTAAGACAACTGTATCCTACGCATATGACGAAATAGGTGGCAGCATAGGATATATATTATGTAATTTGTCTTATTTTTTCTGTCGTTAGGTGTTTGGGAAAGGGTGTTTCATGTGGATGGGATGGAATTGCTTGAATTAGAATCCAGGCTGTGCTTCAATTTCCTTTGGGAACAGGTGAACTCAAACCCTGAGAGCCCGGGTTATGGTTTGATTGTGGACTCCACCAATCAGCCTGAAGTTGCCAGCATCGCCTCCGTTGGTTTTGGACTTAGTGCTATCCCCATAGGGATAGAAAGGGGTTGGATAACCCACCTTGACGGCTATGAAAGGGTTCTGGGAACCCTTAATACCCTGATAAATAACGTAGATAACCATAGGGGGTTTTATGCCCACTTTGTAGATATAGAAACCGGTAAAAGGCTAAATAACTGTGAATACTCCACCATAGATACCGCTATTCTAATAAACGGTGCTATTTGTGTCGGTGAATATTTTGGCGGCAGGATTAGGGAATTGGCAGATAACCTCTATAGGAGAGTGGATTGGAACTTTATAGTGGATAAGGAAAACGATTGGTTCTATATGCATTACTGGCCTGAAATCTATCCGGAGGGATATTCCGGTTTGGGGGGTCAATGGG
This sequence comes from Firmicutes bacterium UBA3941, assembly GCA_002385665.1. GTDB lineage: Bacteria > Bacillota > Clostridia > Caldicoprobacterales > UBA3941 > UBA3941. The sequence goes on along the minus strand of DGDX01000006.1, from coordinate 12,937 downwards.
ACTACTTTGCTGAGCAATTGATGATGTATATTTTAGGGGCAGGTTCTCCAACCTCAAGGATCGGTCCGGAGCTGTACTACAAAATGGGGAAATTAACCGGGGAATACAAGGGGGAGATCTACATTCGGGGATGGTATAATTCCCTCTTTATACACCAGTTTTCCCACGCCTGGTTTGATTCAGCAAGGTATGTGGACAGGGACGGCATCAACTGGTTTAACAATTCCATCAAGGCTACCCTGGCCAACAGACAGTATTGTATAGACAACCCGGAAGGATTCAGGACATACAATGCCAACGCCTGGGGACTTACCGCCTGTGCGGGTCCTAATGGATATTGCGGAAGGTATGGAACCCTGCCCTCCGGGATTGTGGATGAGGTAAACAATAACGATGGTACTGTACCCATATGCGGTCCGGCTGGGTCAATGCCCTTTACCCCACAGGAATCCACAGAGGCCCTCTTATACACCTATGAGAATTATCCAAGGCTTTGGGGTAAGTATGGGTTCTATGACTCCTATAATCTGGATCAGCCGGAACCCTGGTTTTCCCAGGAGTATATAGGCATAAACAAGGGCATTACCCTTTTGATGATAGAGAACTATTTCAGCGGCCTTGTTTGGGATCTCTATATGAAAAACCAATACGTCAGGGATGGATTAAAAAACCTTATGTTCAGTGAGATTACGAAGGGTATGGGGCAGCCTGACTGCTCCATCAATTCCTCTCTCAAAACCGCTTAATTTGGCAGATTTCTCATTCTTTAATGGGCACACTTCCGATCCCAACTTCCAACATCAAACTTTTAAAACCAAATCCACCTTTAGTTGAAGGTCCAACACCCATCATATGTGCTTTTACCAGTATGATGGGTTTAATTTACCACATTTTTGGGTGATGGTCATAGAATTGGGTTAAGAATATGATAAAATAGTGGCAAGAGGCAAATATTATTGTCAGTATTTAATTCTTATCAGGAGTGTATTATGAAGAGAGCGATAGTTTTAGTAATGGATAGCGTAGGCATGGGCGCGTTACCCGATGCAGAAAAGTATGGTGACGTAGGTAGCAATACCTTGGGGAATATAGCCACACAGATCGGAAATTTTAGGCTCCCAAATTTGGAAAAGCTGGGCCTTGGCAATATTGATGGGATGATAGGGTTTGAAGGACATGAGAAGCCTGTGGGTTCCTTTGGAAGGATGGCCGAGAGGTCAGCAGGTAAGGATACCACTACAGGGCATTGGGAGCTGATGGGCATTGTAATGCAAAGGCCCTTTCCCACCTACCCTGATGGTTTTCCCAAGGACATCATTGAGGAATTTGAAAAAGCCATAGGTTCCCCCATACTGGGCAATATTCCGGCATCCGGAACTCAAATAATCGAAAAACTGGGTGAAGAGCATATAAGGACGGGATATCCAATTGTCTATACATCCGCGGATAGCGTTTTCCAAATAGCTGCCCATGAGAAGGTAATTCCCGTAGAAAGGCTCTATGAGATCTGCAGCATAGCCAGACGGATTTTGGTCGGTGAGCATGCTGTGGGCAGGGTTATTGCCAGACCCTTTGAAGGTGAGCCGGGGGGATTTACGCGTACCGACAGGAGACGGGATTTTTCCCTGGATCCAATAGACGAAACTGTATTGGACCATGCGGTTGAGGATGGGCTTAAAGTCAAGACAGTAGGTAAGATCATAGATATATTCAGTGGACGCGGGATAACCCATTCCGTTCATACCCATGATAATATGGATGGGATAGATAAAACCATTGACTATATTAAGGAGGACTTTCCAGGTATTATATTTACAAACCTCATAGATTTTGATATGTTATATGGACATAGAAACGATGTTACAGGATATGCCCGGGCTTTGTCCATGTTGGATGCCAGGATTCCAGAGATAGTTGGTGCTCTGAAAGACGAGGATATTCTTATAATTACTGCAGATCATGGTTGTGATCCCACTTTTCCCGGCACGGATCATACAAGGGAATATGTTCCTCTATTAATATACGGAAAGACCTTAAAACAGGGTGTAAATTTAGGCACCAGGGATACATTTGCAGATGTAGGTGCCAGCGTTGCTGAGTATTTGGGTATTAAAGCTCCTAAAGAGGGCATAAGCTTTATGGAGGACATCCTGTAGGGGAAGGGGATCTGATTTTAACTGTATCCCTGGTGATTAAGTGGATTCATCATGTATTAATTTGTCATCTCTGGCTATATGACAAACCTTAAAGGTTCTCCATCTGGCCATAAGTGAAAATATCTGTAATTGTGCGGGAAACCATAATTGGAAAGAGGGAAAGATATGAAGAGGACACCGCTTTATGAGATTCATAGAGAATTAGGGGGCAAAATCATCGATTTTGGCGGATGGGCGTTGCCGGTTCAATATACCGGTATTATAAAGGAGCATCATGGCGTTAGGACCTGTGCGGGATTGTTTGATGTTTCCCATATGGGTGAAATCCTTATAGCGGGCAATGGTGCCAAAGAATACATACAAAAGATGGTGACCAATGACATATCCAACATGGTGGAGGGCAGGGTAGTATACTCGCCCATGTGCTACGAAAACGGCGGTACAGTGGATGACCTCCTTATCTACAAATTGGGCGAAGAGAGGTATCTCCTGGTAGTAAATGCCTCAAACACCCAAAAGGATTTTGAATGGCTAAGGGACAATTATCATGGCCATGACCTGTCAATCATGGATGTATCGGAGAGCTATGGCTTATTGGCTATTCAAGGCCCTGCAAGCCAGGACATATTACAAAAGCTTACCCCGGAACCTTTGGAGAATATACGGTTTTTTAGATTTTTACAGGATATAGATGTAGGCGGGGTCAAAGCTCTGGTCTCCCGCACGGGATATACCGGCGAGGACGGCTTCGAGATATATGTACCCGCACATCAGGCGGTCCAGCTCTGGAACGAGATACTGGATGCCGGCACCCAGGAAGGGTTGGTTCCCGCAGGGTTAGGGGCCAGGGACACCTTGAGGTTTGAGGCGGCGCTACCCCTCTATGGGCAGGAGTTAACACCCGAGATTACCCCTGTAGAGGCCGGACTTGGCAGATTTGTAAAGCCCAATAAGGGAGAATTTATGGGTAGGGACGTTTTGGCAGAACAGATGGAGGCAGGAACCGGACGAAAGTTGGTAGGCTTTGAGATGCTGGATCGAGGGATACCGAGAACCGGCTATAGAGTAGAGGCAGACGGCAAGGATATTGGGTTCGTTACCAGCGGAGGTATGGCACCCACTCTAAGGAAAAGCCTGGGATTGGCCCTGATAGATAGGAGTTATACCGATTTGGATACTGAGATCTTTATTGAGATGCGGGGCAGAACCCAAAAAGCGAAAGTTATTGACACTCCTTTCTATTAGAAATAATCAGCCAATACTTTAGGCTTACAGCCTAAGCATATATTTTAAACTTGCTAAGCAGCATCATGGTTAGTAGCGGACAAATAGTACCGAAAATATTAAAGGAGGAAAGGATAATGAAGGTAATAGAGGGATTAAAGTATGCCAAGGGGCATGAATGGGTAAGGATGGAAGGAAACAGGGCTTACATAGGTATAACCGATTTTGCTCAGGACGAACTGGGAGACATAGTGTTTATCGAGCTACCTGAAGTGGGTACGGATGTGGAAGTTGACGATATCCTGGGGTCCATTGAGTCCGTCAAGGCAGCTTCCGACATCTATGCACCTGTCTCGGGAACAGTGGTAGAAGTTAATGAAGAATTGGAAGGCAGCCCTGAACTTGTAAATGAGGAACCTTATGAATCCTGGATAGCGATTATCGAGGTGAATGATACCGGTGAATTGGATGATCTTATGGATGCCGATGAATATGAGAAATATTGCGAAGAGGAGGCTTAATGATGTCCAGGTACATCCCCAACACAGATAAGCAACGGGAGGACATGCTAAAGGAGATAGGATATACTTCAATTGAAGAGTTATTTGGGGATATCCCTGAGAGCGTCAGACTAACCGGGGAGCTGGCCATAGATGGGCCCATGGCTGAGGTGGAGCTTTTACGCCATATGCGCAAGATAGCTTCTTCCAACAAGCATGCCAATGGGTATGCTTGCTTTTTAGGGGCAGGAGCCTATGATCACTACATACCCTCAGCTATAGACCACATCATCTCAAGAGCAGAATTCTATACATCCTATACCCCTTATCAACCTGAAATAAGCCAGGGTACCTTGAGGGCTATATTTGAGTACCAAACCATGATATGTGAGCTAACGGATATGGATGTATCCAACGCCTCATTATACGACGGTGCTACAGCCGTGGCCGAATCCATCCTGATGGCATGCCAGGCTACCAGGAGGAACAAGGTGGTAGTTGCCAGGAGTCTACACCCCGAGTATAGGGAGACTGCGGCTACCTATGCAAAATTTCAAGATATCACTTTAATAGAGGCAGGATATAAGGACGGGATGATAGACTTGGAGGCCTTGGAAGAGTGCCTGAACGATGAGGTCGCGGCTGTTGTCGTCCAATCTCCCAACTTTTTTGGGATCATAGAGGATATAGAGCCAATAGCCCGTCTGGCCCATGATAACAAGTCTTTGCTAATCGCCTGCGTAGATCCTATATCCCTTGCTATTCTAAAATCCCCGGGAGAAGCGGGAGCGGATATAGTGGTGGGAGAAGGACAATCCTTGGGGAATCCCTTAAGCTTTGGGGGCCCATACCTGGGATTTTTCGCTACCACCAGGAAGCTCATGAGAAGGATGCCCGGGAGGGTGGTAGGCGAAACCATAGACAGGGATGGTAACCGGGGATTCGTTCTGACTTTGCAGACCAGGGAGCAACATATAAGAAGAGAAAAGGCTACCTCCAATATCTGCACCAACCAGGCGTTAAACGCCCTCATAGCGACAGTATACCTTTCCCTCATGGGGAAGGAGGGCTTGAAGGAAGTCGCCTATCAATCCCTGCAGAAATCCCACTACCTGTATAACAGGCTAATTGATACGGGTTTATTTACCCCGGTGTTTAACGGTCCCTTTTTTAAGGAGTTTGCTGTAAGGAGCACCATCCCTATCCAAAAGCTAAATGCCTGTCTATTGGATAAGGGCATTATAGGGGGATATTTACTGGAAAGTGCTTATCCGGAACTGGATGGAGGATGGCTGGTAGCTGTGACGGAGAAGAGGACCCGGGAGGAAATGGACGCTTTAGTTGAAGGGGTGGGTGAAATAGCGAATGGATAGAAAGCTGATATTTGAACTTAGTACAGTTGGCAAGAAGGGCTATTCCCTGCCGGAGCTGGATGTAGGCGAAAGGGATATTGAAGAACTTATTCCTAAAGAGTTATTGCGGGATCAGGATGCACAACTTCCGGAGGTTAGCGAGCCTGAAGTAGTCAGATACTATACCGGTATATCCAGGCTTAACCATGGAGTTGATGTGGGCTTTTATCCCCTGGGATCCTGTACCATGAAATATAATCCAAAGATCAACGAGGATATTTCCAGGCTGGAGGGCTTATCAGCGGTCCACCCATACCAGCCCCAGGAAACCGTACAGGGATGCCTGAAGCTGATATATGAGCTAAATGCCATGCTATGCGAAATCACAGGTATGGCGGGGGTCACCCTGCAGCCTGCTGCAGGCTCCCACGGAGAACTTACCGGGATGATGATTATCAAGGCATACCACAAGAACAATGGTGAAGGACAAAGGTATAAGATACTCATCCCCGACAGCGCCCATGGCACGAATCCCTCATCGGCTGCCATGGCTGGGTTTGAGGTAGTGGAGGTGCCCTCCAATGATCGTGGAGGCGTTGATGTGGACGCCTTAAGGGAGATGGTCGACCATGAAACGGCTGGATTGATGCTGACCAACCCCAATACATTGGGTCTGTTTGAGGAGGATATCGTAGAAATTGCCAGGATTGTCCACGATGCCGGCGGCCTATTATACTATGACGGAGCCAATGCCAACGCTATTATGGGTATAACCCGTCCGGGAGATATGGGTTTTGATGTGGTGCATTTGAACCTTCATAAGACCTTCAGCACTCCCCATGGTGGTGGAGGTCCGGGATCAGGCCCTGTGGGGGTTGTTGAAAAGCTGGTACCCTTTCTGCCCTGCCCCTTGGTACAATTTGATGGCGATGAATACTATCTTGACCAGGACAGACCCCTGTCCATCGGCAGGGTGAGATCCTTTTACGGTAATTTTGGGGTATACTTAAAGGCCTATGCCTATATCCTGAGCATGGGAGCAGCGGGGCTTCGCAAGGTATCGGAGACGGCCGTATTAAATGCTAACTATATCATGGAAAAACTCAAGCCCTATTATGAGCTTAGCTATGATCGTACATGCATGCACGAGTTCGTCTTATCCGCTCAAAGGCAAAAGGAGAAGGGAGTATCGGCCATGGACATATCCAAACGGCTTATAGACTTTGGATTCCATCCCCCTACCACCTACTTCCCTCTTATCGTGAAAGAGGCCCTGATGATTGAACCCACCGAGACGGAGAGCAAGGAAACCCTGGATGAATTTATCGAGGCTATGATTAAGATAGCCCAGGAGGTAGAACAGGATACGGAAATGGCCAAGAGCGCGCCTCACAATGCCCCTATCGGGAGGTTGGATGAGACCAGGGCAGCCCGGAATCCTAAGCTTCGTTGGTATCCCCATGAGTAGAGAGCAAATTATTCCACCCTCCTTTGAATATCCGATACGGATAATTAGGTTTCTATGGTGAGACAATAGGTAATAAGGAGGTTTTGCCTATGAAACATATAGCTGTACAGGAGGGGCTGGGACCTGTCATCAGATATCTTGAGGAATCTGGATACAGGGTCAGCGAATTTAGCAGCAGACAAAAGGCCAATAAGGATTTCTTAGATGGCTTTGATGCAGTCGTACTCACAGGAATTGATGAAAATATAATGGGTATTCAAACCACAAACACCAATAGGCCCTTTATTGAGGCCAGGGGTATGACCCCTGAAGATATTAAGGTCGCAATAGAGCAGCGGATTCAATAAGAAATTAATTTAATTGTGATTCACCCGGATAGAGGAAAGGCCCACACAGGTGGGCTTTTCCTCTGTCCGGGTTCTTTATATACCAAAGGGTCCCTCATGTGATTTAATAAATATCCTTCAGGCCATATTAATATCCGGTGTCAATAAACATGCAATACTAGATGGAATATATTTTATTTATATAAATTTTCAATTGGACGAGAATTAACAGTTTTAACAACCATATTTGTGGTAGAATAAGGATATAAATTGACATATGCCTAACCAGCATAATACGTTTAGTCAGAGTATAATACCAACAATTTTAAATTTTTAAATACAACTGACCAGTTAATTTTTTCAGCAATTTGACCATACATTTACAATGAGGTGGAAGGATTATATAGGAAATATTTAAAGCAAGCCAATGATCAGAGAGTAAGAGCTAATAGCTTTGTAAAGGGGGTAAGGGCTATATATAAGAAGAGGATTATACCACTTATTCTGCTCTGTGGGCTTATAGCCTTATCTATTGTGCTGCCACCCATAATGTCAAAGGCAGACAATAGGAGCTATAATATTAGTCACTATCATATGGCTATAGATATTAAGCCGAACGGAGATGCCCATGTTAGAGAAAGAATCACTTATGATTTTAATGGAGACTATAACGGTATTTTAAGAGATATAGACTTTGACGCCACGGACGGCATTGAAGGGATAGCTGTATACGTAGAAGATGGTGGCGGATTGAGACAGTTTCAGCAATCACGGGGTGAGGGACAGGATGTCTATGAACTCACCTATGAAGATAATATCGCCAAGTTCAAGGTCTATGAAAAATCCAGCTATGAGGAAAAGACCTTCGTATTCGACTATATACTCCTTAACGTAGCCGAAAGATACAATGACATTGGGGTATTCAACCGCAAGGTCATCGATATGAATTGGGATGTTCTCTTAAATGATGTGAACATCATCATTACGATTCCCGAGGGTGCTAAAAAGGAAGAGTTAAGAGTCTTCGCCCATGGTCCCTTAACAGGAGTATCGGAGATTACCGATGAGCGTACCTTTTCCTTTGTTGTCTCCGAGGTAATGCCCAATACCTTTATAGAGACCCTGGCCATATTCCCGCCTGGGCTTATTCCCGATTCCACCAGGGTATACAATGAAGAAAAATTACCCCAGATCCTGGAAAACGAGAAGAGGTTGGCGGATGAGGCCAACGCTGAGAGGGAACGGGCCAGGGAGGAGCTAAAAAGACTGGAAGAGGCGGAAAAGGAAAGGGCTGCCAGGGAAGCAAGACTAAAGAGGATCAGGGACACTTTACTGCCCGGCTTCGTTATGGCCATACTCGGAGGTATTTACGGGCTGATTAGGTTTATCTACAGATATTCCAGAGACCTTAAGCCAGAATTTCAGGGTGATTACTACAGGGAGCTTCCGGGGGATTACACTCCTGCCGTTATGACCTATCTTCTTACCAAGGGAAATACAGATTCCAAGGATATAATGGCTACCATTATGGATCTGGTGAGAAAGAAAAAGATTACCATCAGGAGGATTGAAACCGAGAAGGGATTGGTCTTTAAGCGCATCCAGGAGAAATACATGATTTCTTTAATAGACGGTGTCAGTTTGGATGGCCTTTATCCCCATGAGGATTTTTTGATATCCTGGTTTCTCCACAGGCTGGGTACTGGTGGAAGCCTTATCCTGGATGATTTAAAGGATATCCTAAAAAGGAAGTCCAGAGCCCTGGAGTTTCAGAGGGACTATGAAACCTTCAAGAGCATGGTAAAAAGACAGGGTGAAAGACAAGGGTTTTTCATGAAAAACGATCTAAAGGGCAGTGGGGTATATGCCCTGATAGGCCTGTTTCTTTTGGTGGCCGGTGTCGCATCGCTTATATTACTCAAGGCACCTATGGGGGCTCTAATGGCCGGAATGGGATTTGTTACCCTGATTGCCATGCTGATAGTTTCAGGTATTAGGAAGTGGACCAGGTACGGTGTAGAGCAGGTGGCTATGTGGAAGGCCTTCAAAAAGTTCTTACTCCATTTTTCCAACATGGATAGGGCAGAGATCCCTTCCATCGTGATTTGGGAGCATTATCTTGTCTATGCCATTTCCCTTGGGGTTGCCAAAGAGGTTATAGATCAATTGCCAAAGGTATTCAGTGAAGCAGAGCTTATGGATCCGAACCTAACCTATATGGGTGGACATAGGGCTCTGGCCAACTTTATTATCATCAACAGCATGCTCAACAGCACAACCACTGCCATAAACAACGCCGTAAGTACGGCAGCGGTAGCAGCATCGCCCAGCTCCTCGGGAAGTGGTATGGGCGGTGGATTTAGCGGGGGTAGCTCCGGAGGTGGCGGTGGCGGCGGTGGCGGCGGCGCCTTCTAAGGAATATCAAATTAAAGACCATAAAGGAGGATTATTATGTTAGGTTATATTATTGCAGGGGTGGTAGTCCTTTTAGTATTATACGGCATATCGGCCTACAATGGATTCGTTAACCTTCGAAACAGGGTTAGAAACGCATGGGCTCAAATTGATGTGCAGCTAAAGAACAGGGCGGATCTTATTCCCAACCTGGTGGAGACCGTAAAGGGCTATGCCAGCCATGAGAAGGAAACCTTCGACCAAGTTGTAAAAGCCAGGAGCGGGGTTTTAAATGCCAATACCCCGGAGGAGAGCATGGAAGCCAATGATATGCTGTCCCAGGCTCTTAACAGGCTTATGGTGGTGGTAGAGGCCTATCCGGAGCTTAAGGCTAATACCAATTTCCTGAGCCTGCAAAATGATCTTAGAGATATTGAAGAAAAGATAAGGTATTCAAGGCAGTTCTACAACGATACGGTCCTGAAGTTTAACACCAGAATTCAGACCTTCCCAAACAATATAGTTGCAGGCTTATTTGGCTTTAGTGAAGAGGTCTTCTTCAGGGCTGATGAAGGGGATAGGGTAGCCCCCAGGGTCCAGTTTTAAAAGAAAAAGAGTGCCATTCCATTGAAATAGTGAAAAGCAAGGAAAGATTGCATAGACCCCTATGCAATCTTTCCTTTTTTGGATATAAGGTTTAATCTAATCTCTTGTGATAGTTCAAAAGCTACTGATAACATAGGTAATGGGCTATTGATAAGCGGATGTCGGAAGGAGCGTTCAATAACCCATTATGATTATTGCTATGTTAGCTATTTCGTTTAGCTATATGTTATGCAACTTGATATATTGGTACTGTTTCTAGGGAGGATGGATTTGTGGAGGCAGCTTCCCGATTTAATTTGGAAACTTCCAGAATAAACCATCCTCTCCTATAGGGTATAACATAGCGCTCAATAGCCATTACTGACATATGTTTAGCAAGCATGACATGTTACGTTATTCTACTACTACATCTTCCTTGTTGCCCCAAAGGCCATGAATATTGCAATAGCTGAGAGCGTAGATAGTGCCGCTTTTGGGGAGTTTAACGGTAATAGTGCCTTGATAGTCGGTGAATACATCGCTTTCGCCATGGGCACCGAAGTCAAAGGAGGCTAGCTCAATGGGGAATTTGGCTCCATCTGCTTGATAGTACACCTTAAACCATGAGATATAGTGTTCCAAGGTATTGGGATGGCCGATGGCATCTCCAAGGGTGACTTTTAACTCGAAGTTTTCTCCAGCTTTTACTTTCTCAGGGCAATGAATAATAGGTACATGTTTTTCGCCTTTCCAGTCTCCGGTTTGAATAAGGGTTCCAAATACATCCATAAACAAATCACCTTCCTATTTTTCTATCTTCTTAATACTTACCCGTAGACGCAATTTTAAATCACAAACCTGATAATAATACGGAAAAGGTAGAAGTTTTCCAAATCCACATTGGGTTAATAAAAATAATCAGGATGTACAGTAAATACTGGATCCTTAATGAGGGCATTATATATTAGGGTTAGGATGTCATAATACATTTTGGTTAAGGCATTTTCCTTGACTCAAATAAATATAAAAGATAAGATTAATATACGGTAATTATAAACGATAAATAGCCGCCCTCTTCATTTCGTTTATATAGATTTTTTTAAGCTTTCATAGCTATTAATATAATATTGGGAGTGGATATAAATGTTTGGACCTTCTCTTAAAAAAATTGAAAAATGGGCACAAAAAGGTAAAATTGCAAAACTGGAGAAAGTAATAAATGGGAACAACGCGGAATTCCGTGAAGCTGCCTTTAAGGCTCTTGCAAAAAGCGGTGATCATGATGCAGTGACCCACCTTACTTTTTATGTTCGTCATCCTAATCCCGAATTCCGCAGGCTTGCTGCCCAGGCAATGGGTGAATCCGGTGCTGAAAGGACCGTGGAGTTCCTAAAAAAGCTCTACAAGGATGATGAGGACGAAAGTGTAAGGGAAGCTGCTAACGAAGCACTTGCGAAAGTCAACGAGGCTTTGGCAAAGAAGGATTAGAGTACTAAAAATCCGGGGTTGGAGGGGGCGGTAAAAATATTACGGAGGAATAATATGACAGTCCATGAAAAATTCAAGTACCGTTCTTTAGATGAGATAAGAGCGGATATTGACAAGTTCGGGATTGAGCTTCCTATACTGGAAGATCTGGGACCATTAAAAAGCCCAATCTTCATGAAGGGAGCAACCATACCGAATTCTATAGGCATACATCCCATGGAAGGCTGCGATGGGACAGCCCAGGGTGGACCCAGTGACCTCACCTACAGGCGATATGAAAGATTTGCCAGGGGTGGGGCTGGATTGTTGTGGTTTGAGGCTACCGCAGTAGTAGAAGAGGGTAGGGCCAATCCAAGGCAACTCTATATTTGTGAGGAAAACAAGGACGAGCTAAAAAGGCTCCTTGATCGCTCCATAGAGGCAGCTCAGCAAGAATATGGTCAGGGTTATAAGCCATATACCGTAGTGCAGCTCACCCATTCAGGCCGTTACAGTAAGCCGGAGGGCAAGCCTGCCCCGATAATTGCTACCCGAAATCCTTATCTGGGCCGCAATCTACCGGAGGATTATCCGCTGATAACTGATGACGAATTAAAGAAACTGGAGGATAAATTTGTAGAAGCTGCATGCATGGCCAGGGAGATAGGCTTTGATGCGGTGGACATAAAGGCTTGTCATGGGTATTTAAACTCTGAACTCCTGTCCGCATTTACCCGGGAAGGAGAGTACGGGGGCAGCTTTGAAAACCGTACCCGATTTTTAATGAATATTGTAGATAAGATTAAGGATAAATTAGGGGACCAGTTGGATATTACCCTGAGGCTCAATGCCTATGATTCTGTGCCCTATCCCTATGGCTGGGGCGTAGACCGGGAGGACTTCTTAATCCCTGATCTAACTGAGCCCATTAAATTAGTTAAAATCCTACATAACAGGGGAATTGAACTCATCAATATCAGCACGGGCAACCCCTATTACAATCCCCATGTAGGCAGGCCCTATGATATGGGTTATTACACACCTCCCGAGCATCCACTGGTGGGTACAGCCAGGATGCTGGACATAATCAGGCAAATTCAGAAAAGTGTCCCGGATATGACGGTAATGGCCACCGGATTTAGCTGGCTCAGGGAATTCGCACCCTATGTCGCTTCCGGTGGAATACAAAAGGGCTGGTTTAGAATAGCAGGATTTGGTCGGCAATCCTTAGCATATCCCGATTTCGCCAAGGATATTTTGACCAAGGGCGTAATGGACAGAAAGAAATCCTGTATTGCCTGCAGCAAGTGTTCCGAGATAATGAGGGATGGTGGTAAGGCCGGTTGTGTAATAAGAGACGCAAAGATATATGCCCCCATATACAGAGAGGGACGAAAGGGTAAGCCGCCTATCGACGGGAGCCGTGTAGCCCACCATGTATAGTAGCTGTCTCTTATACACATCT